>CATPBK010000017.1 GCA_955652705.1 Candidatus Dormiibacterota bacterium
GCGATGCGACCCTCCAGCTTGTCGATGCCGTTGTCCCACTGCGAGTAGCTGTCGCCGTCGGTCAGGACGCCCCAGACCTTCTCGGGCGGGGCGTCGATCTCCTCGGTCACGTCGTAGAACTTCATCGGAAGCTTCCTCCCTCCTCGCGCCAGCGAGCTTCTAACGGTAGCCGTTACGTTACCATGTTGGCCGTGGGAGCGATCCGGGCGGGCGGCGATCCCTTCGACGCTCTCGGCGACTCCAACCGGCGCGCCATCGTGGAGCTCCTGGTCGAGGGCGGCCGCTCGGTGCGGGAGATCGCCGATGCGCTCCCCATCAGCCGCCCGGCCGTCTCCCGGCACCTGCGCTTGCTCAAACAAGCGGGCCTCGTGATCGACCAGGCTCGGGGAACCCGACGCGTCTACCAGCTGCACGACGAAGGGATCGAGGCGGTCCAGGCCTACCTGGCCTCGGTCTGGGGCGACGCGGTCGCCCGCTTCCGGCTCCTCGCGGAAAATACGAGGCCCGCCGACCCAGGTCCGTGATCGAACCGATCCGGATCTCGTTCGAGGTGGCCTGCCCCGCCGACCACGCCTTCGCGGTCTGGACCGCGCGCACCTCGAGCTGGTGGCCGGCCGCCCACACGGTCAGCGGCGAAAAGGGTCTGCAGGTCGTGTTCGAGGGCCGGCCCGGCGGCCGCATCTTCGAGCGTACGACGACCGGGGTCGAGATCGAGTGGGGCGAGGTCACGGTCTGGGAGCCTCCCCTCCGGCTCGGCTACCTGTGGCACATCGCGACCGATTCCAGCGACGCCACTGAGGTGGAGATCCACTTCGTCCCGCAGGGCGACGCGGCGACCAGGGTCGACATCGAGCACCGCGGCTGGGAGCGGCTCGGCGCCCGCGGTCCCGGCTGGCGCGACGCCAACCAGGCGGGCTGGGACGGCGTCCTGCCCGACTACAACGCGGCCTGCTCGCAGAGCTGACTGCTGCGGGAGTGACCTCGCCCCGAATCAGGCCCGACCGGCCGCGGCTTTGACCAGCGCCACCATCGCGTCGATCACCTCGCGGTCGGAGAGGCCCTGCTTGCGGGCGAGCGAGCGCCAGGCCTGGAAGTCGGCGGCGTGGCCGCAGGCCGCCAGGATCCGGACCTGTCGACTCCCCCTCGCCTTCCAGGCCGCCGCCAGCACGTCGCGCAGCTGGTCCTGGAACCGGAAGTACGTCGCGCCTGCTGGCATGACCTCCGAATCGCGGATGATCGCCGCCATCTGCTGCTCGTGCTGGCCGTAGTAGGCGTAGGCAGCGCGAAGCCCCGACCGCAGCCGCCGGACGGGGTCGGCCACCGTCGCGCAGGCATTCGGGTCGGGCAGGGGATTCTCAGCTCCGGCCAGGGCGCGGCATTCCATGAAGAGCGAGAGCTCGTCGGGGAAGTGCCGGTAGTAGGTCGCCCGCTGCACGCCGGCTTCTCGGCAGATGTCGGTCACCCGCGTCCGGGCCGGACCCACCGTGCTGTGGAACATCACGGTCGCCTCCACGATCCGGCGCCGGGTCTCGGCCTGCGTCTCCGCGCGGCGCTTCAGCTGGTACTTCCGCTTTCGCGGGACGGACTGTTCATTCATTGTTGACACTGCTCGCGAGCCGCGCTAGGCTTTGGTGCAATCGTTGAGCGCCATGTAGCGCGAATCATAGGAGGTTGGACCGATGGCACGCATTCTGGCACTGTCTCTTGAGACCGCGGAAGGACCCCAGCGAGCTCTCCTCGAGAAGATGCAGTCCGAGGTCGGCTACATCAGCGGCACCCGGCGGCTGCTCCTCGTGGATCCCCAGATCGCGCAGCCCGGCAGGCAGCTCTACGAATACCTCAACCTGCGGCCGGAGTCACCCTTCTCCCGGCTGCAGCGAGAGATGGTCGCGACCGTCGTCTACGGCATGATCGGCGCCAAGCCCTGCCTTTCCGCCCACTGCGAGGCGATGCGCCGCTTGACCGGTGACGACGACTTCGGTCCCGCCTTTGTCCAGCGCTGGCCGGATTACCCCATGGATGCGCAAACCCTGGCCCTGCTCCGGTACGCGCACCGCCTGACCGGCTCGCCAGACCGCATCACGGACCAGGACGTCGAGTCGCTCCGTGAAGCCGGCTGGGACGAGGCCGCGATCTACGAGGCCACCGCCCTGGTCGCGATGTTCAACTTCATCGGGCGGATTGAGGCGGCGTCAGGTCTGCCGATGGACGAGATCCCGGCCAGCGCGGATCTGGCGGAGGCGCGGCCGGACGGGCGCGCCGGCGGACTGGTGGCGAGCAACTAGCCAAAGAGAGCACGAACATCAGGTCAGCCGGGGGCCGGGCATGCGCGAAGATCTCTAGGTGGACGAGGCAGCACCCCCGGCTGGCAACCGGCTGGCCCTGGCAGGCGCCATCTGGTACCTGCTGGAGATTCCGATCCTGTTTCCGTTCAGCTCCGCAACCTCCCCGTCGCCGGTCAAGACCGCGGAATTGGTCGCCTTCTACTCGGCCCAGAAGTCCAACCTCCTGATCGGGGCCGCGGGCGCGAGCGTCGTGCTGCTGGGTCGGATCGCCTTCTCCGCAGGTGCCCGGGCGTCACTCAGCCGCACAGCGGGAGTGCGCGCCCTGGCCGACCTTGCTCTCGGCTCCATGGTCCTCTCGGTTGTCCTGGAGATCGGAATGACGGCCCTGTTCGCCGCCGCGGGCCGGATGGCGGCGGACCATGGCGATCCAGCCGGCATCGTCGCGCTCCACTACGCCGCCGAGACGGTCGGCTTCGCGCTCTTTCCCGCGATCGCGGTAGCCGTGGCGGCCACTGCCCTGGCCCAGGTCATCTCCGCGCAGTTTCCGCGCTGGCTCGGCTGGCTCGGTCTGGTCACGGGAGTCGCCGGGATCGCGTCATCGGCCTTCGGCGTGGCCACGGCTCAGAGCCTGGTCGGGGGGCCGCCCGGCCTCGGCCTCTGGATCTTCGGCTTCTGGATCTGGATGGTCGCGACTGGCATCGTTCTCTTCCGACTAACCATCGGCCGGCACCCGGCGCGGCCAGAGCCGGCCTGACCGCCAGAGAGTGGAACAGCGCTTCGTCGTGGCACTGGTCGGCGAGGACCGGCCCGGGATCGTCGCCGCCCTCACTGGCGAGCTCCTCGAGCTTGGCTGCAATCTCGAGGACCTGATGACCGGGCTGCTCTCCGGGCATTTCGCGATGATGCTGGTCTGCTCGGCGCCAGAGGCTTCTCGGCGGGGGCAGCTGGAGAGCCGCCTGCGGCCGCTGGCCGAGCGGATGGGCCTGAGTCTGAGCCTCTGGGACCTAGTCGGCGAGCCGCACGCCTCCGCCCCCGGCCACCTGCTCACGATCTATGGGCCGGATCGGGCCGGCATCGTCCACCGAGCCGCGCGGGCCCTGGCCGAGGCCGGCGCCAACATCTGCGACATGACCTGCCGTCTGGCACCCGGCGATCCGCCCCTTTACCTCGTGACGATGGACGTGGCGATTCCGCCGGGGACGAGCGCGGACGACCTGGAGCGGAAGGTCAGCGAAGCGTTGGGCGGCATGGGACTCGACGTCTCCCTGCGGACGATGGAGCCGGAGACCCTTTAGCTCGGGCTTTGGTCCGCCGTGTGCTGCTCTACCCGGACCCGCTCCTGAAGCGGGTGTGCGAGCCGGTCGACCTCCGGTCGGGGCTGGCGCTGGCGGAGGACCTCGTGGAGACGATGCGCGCCCATCCCGGCTGCAGCGGTCTCGCCGCGCCTCAGGTCGGTGAGGCGGTGCGAGTGGCTGTGGTCGACGTCAGCGGCCGCCCGACGGCGACGGCCGGCAACGGCCTCCTGGTCCTGGTCAACCCCACCGTCGTCGCGCGCAGCGAAAGCGGCGAACTCGGTCGCGAGGGCTGCCTCAGCCTGCCCGCGATCCTGGCCGACGTCCGCCGGGCCCGGCGGATCGTGGTCACCACCGACCGCCCCGGCGGCGAAAGCACGATCTGGTCGCTGGGCTTCGAGGCACGGGCGGTCCAGCACGAGCTCGACCACCTCGACGGGCTGCTCATCCTCGACCGCGCCGCGTCCGCGCACGCGATCCACCTACGGTGAGCGCGAAGGTACAAGCTAGGCCCTGCACTTAGAGCCCAATGTGGACTCTCGGTCCAGTTAGAGATTCAACGCTCGGCTTCTCGTTCGGCAAGCACGAGCGTGGATGCCTGGCGGGCAGCCTTGACC
>CATPBK010000018.1 GCA_955652705.1 Candidatus Dormiibacterota bacterium
CGTTGATGTCGCGCAGGTAGTCCATCACCACGATCGCGGTCTCGGGGTCGAGGCTGGCGACCGGCTCGTCGGCGAGGATCACCTCCGGCTCCTGCGCGAGCGCGCGGGCGATGGCCACGCGCTGCTGCTGGCCACCGGAGAGGCTGTCGGCGCGGACGCCTCCCTTCTCGGCGATCTCCAGCCGCTCCAGGCTCCGCCAGGCGATCAGGCGGTCCGCCGCGGAGAAGCTCGGCACAACGCTGCGCCAGCCCTCCTGGTAGCCGAGGCGGCCGGCAAGGACGTTCTTCAAGACCGACGAACGGCGCACCAGGTTGAACTGCTGAAAGATCATGGCGATCCGCCGGCGGGCCCGGCGCAGGGCGCCGCCCCGCAGCGCGGTCAGCTCCTCCTCCCCGAACACCACGCGGCCAGCGGTCGGCTCGTTGAGGCGGTTGACGCAGCGCAGCAGCGTCGACTTCCCGGATCCGCTGGGACCTATGACGCAGACGAACTCACCGCGCTGGACTTCGAGCGAGATGGCGTCGACGGCCCGGATCCCGCCCGGGAAGACCTTGGTCAGGCCCTCGACCCGGATCAGCGGCGGCGCCGTCAGCCGCGCCCTACTTACTGGGGGATGGCGAGGGCACCGGGCTGGGCGACGCCACCACCTCGCCGAGGATGCCCGGCTTCACCGTGTCGGCAAAGCTCTGGATGATGTTGTAGTCGGAGTCGTGCGCAGGCCCCATGCCGGCGATGGAGTAGAGGGCCAGCAACGTCGCCTTCATGCTCGGATCGGTCCCCAGCTTGAGCATCGCGGCCGCGACCTTTGCTTTCTGCTTGGAGTTCAGCTTCTTACGCACGTACTGCGGGTCGCCGGGGACCATCTGGGGCGCGTTGAAGACGGCCTTCGTCTTGCTGAAGATGTCAGGCGCGGTCCTGAAGGGACCGCCCTGGCGAGCGTCGCCGAACATGGCTCCGCAGTCGACGGTCCCGTTGTACACCGCCAGTGCGATCGCGCTCTGGCTGGAGATGCTGACCACTTTCGAGAAGTCGTGGTCGGGGTCGACGCCGGCCTTCTTCAGGTAGTACTTGGGCCAGATGCTGGAGGACCCCGAGATGGGATCGCCGAAGGCCATCCGCTTGCCCTTGAGCTGGGTCAGCCTGGCAGGGTCGTTCAGCGCGCCGGTGTAGGCGACGTCGGAGCGGCAGATGATGATCGACGGGTAGCTGCTCTGTGGCGTGCAGGGCGAGGGCAGCGTGGGCGAGACCAGGTCGGGGACACAGCGCTGGGAGACCGTGACCGCCTCCGCGCCGCCCCGGTTCCGAGCCGCCACGTAGGCGACGGCGCCGCTCCACCCGATGTCCGCGTTATTGGAGGTGAGGTCTTCGACGACCGCCGCGTAGCTGGTCGGCACCACCGCCTTGACCGGCACGCCGACCTCCTTGGAGAGGTAGTCGGCGATGGCCTGTCCGTTGGTGAGGACGGAGCCCGGAGTGCTGGAGGGGACCAGGTCCATCTGCAGCAAGGACTTCGCCGCCTCTTCCGTAGGCGCCGGGGTGCCGCCGCCGCCGCAGGCCAGAACGACTGTCGCGACGATAGCGGCGAGGAACGCAGCGCGGTGTCTCATCCGACCCCCCTTGAACGCCGGCCCGGCGAAAACGCGCGGCTACTATAGCAATCGGATGAGCTTCCTGAGTCAGGGCCGTTGCGCTGTCTATGAGGAGCCCGTCGGACCGGCCGGGGTGCGCGTCAGGCAGCGACCCGAGACGCCAGTCGAAGAAGGCCAGGTGGCGATCTCGGTGCGGTTTGCCGGCCTGAACCACCTCGATCTCTTCCTGGTCGCCGGCGCTCAGCGCGTCGAACCGCCGCGCGTCATCGGCGCGGACGGCGCCGGCGAGGTCATCGAGTCGGCTGGAGAGCGCTTCAACCCGGGCGACGAGGTGGTCGTCTATCCGGTCGACTGCGACTGGACGTGCGACCAGTGCCAGGCCGGCCAGATGGTCTACTGCCGGAAGTTCGGAATCGCCGGCGAGCACACGGACGGCGCCGCCTGCACGCGCTGGCTGGTGCCCGAGCGGAACGTCTTTCCGAAACCCAAAGGGCTGAGCTGGGAAGAGGCGGCGGCCTTTCCGCTGACCTTCCTCACCGCCTACCGGATGCTCGTCACCAAGGCGCGCTTGCAGCGCGGGGAAACCCTGCTCGTGGTCGGGGCGGGCGCGGGCGTGAGCGTGGCCGCCATCGCGATCGGCCACCACCTGGGCGCCCACGTCATGGCCACCAGCCGGTCGCTCGAGAAGATGGCGGCGGCCCGGCAGCTGGGCGCCGCTGACACCTTCCCGAGCGAGGGCTTCTCCGGACCGGCCCGCGAGGCCACGGGCGGGGCCGGCGTGGACGTCGTCTTCGACTCCGTGGGCGCGGCCACCATCGACGAGGACCTGAAGGCGCTCAAGATGGGCGGCCGGATCGTCACCTGCGGATCGACCAGCGGGCCCAAGGTGACGGTGCTCTGGCCCCGCCTCTTCTTCCGCCACGCCGAGATCATCGGGTCGACGATGGGGAACGTCTCCGAATTCGAAGGCGTGCTGCGGCTGCTGGAGGAGGGCGTCCGCCCAGTCGTGGACTCGGTCTTCCCGGTGGACCGGGCCAAGGACGCCCTCGAGCATCTGGACCGCGCCGAGCAGTTCGGCAAGGTCCTGCTGAGGATGGAGTGACCGCCGAATAGCCGCGACGATCCTGATCACCAACGACGACGGGATCACCTCCGCCGGCCTGCACGCGCTCTCTCGCGCTCTGCGCCGGCTGGGCGAGGTCGTGATCGTCGCCCCCGACGCGGAACGCTCCGCCGTCGGCCACGCGATCACCACGCTCACGCCGCTGCGCGTGAAAGAGTTCAAGGTGGCCGGGAAACCGGCCGGCTACGCGGTCAGCGGCACCCCGGCCGACTGCGTGAAGCTCGCGGTCGGCGCCCTCCTCGGCCGGCGCCCGGACCTGGTCGTATCAGGCATCAACCTCGGTCCGAACACGGCCACCAACGTGATCTACTCCGGCACCGTCTCCGCCGCGACGGAGGCCCGCATCCTGGGCGTGCCCTCGATCGCCGTCTCCCTGGGGACCTTCGCCGACCCGATCTGGCAGACCGCGGCCAGCTACGCCCGCCGGGTGGCGGCGACGGTGCTCCGCCGGGGCCTGCCCGAGCGGGTGCTGCTGAACGTCAACGTGCCCAACCTGCCGCTGCGACAGGTTAAGGGGATCGCGGTCACCCGCCAGGGAGTCTCCGCCTACGAAGAGCTCTACGACCTCCGGCTGGACCCGCGCAAGGTCCCCTACTACTGGGCCGCCGGCAGCTACCGGATGAGCGACGTCGATCCGCAGAGCGACGCGCTCGCGCTCCACAACGGGTACGTCAGCGTCACGCCGATCACGTTCGACCTGACCGCGCACGCGGTCCTGGACGAGATCAGGCGGTGGCGCTTCCGCTGACCGCGAGCAGCTCCTCCCGACTGTAGGGCAGGAGCGGCCCTGGCACTAGGGCCGGCACGCCCGGTACCTGGAGCGCTTGCGGGACACGGCTGTGCACGGGCAGCACCACCCGAGGACCGACCGCGGACACGATCCGTTCGATGTCCCGGGGCCGGGAGTGGCCGCTACAGGAGACGATCTGGAGGTCAATTCGGAGCGCCCGCAGCCAGGATTCCAGGACCGGCCAGGCCGGATCGAAGGGGCCCATCGGCGGGCCGCCGGTCTGGATCCAGGTCGATCCCGGCGGCGGCCGCATGCCGATCAGGCTGGGCAGTGACTCGAAGCCGAGCTGGAGGCAATGGCGGGAGGGCGCGGCGGCGATCTCCGCCGGGTCGGGGATCACCTCCGGCCAGCCGGCCAGGGCTCCCATCCTGGGCTCCATTGAGAAGCGCCGGCCGGCGGCACTCGCGCCCTCCGCGATGCCAGCGACACGCTCCCGGTTCATCCCGTAGACATTGACGACCACCAGCCCGCTCGCCTCACCGATCAGCCTCTGGATCTCGGCGATCGCCTCGGCCTCGGTCCGCTCGACCGGAGCGGGGTCGGGCGCCACGTAGCCGAGCATCACCCCTTCCTGGAGGAGCACGTCGACGCCCTTCACCTCGCGGGCGAAGGCGTCGGTCACCTCCGGGTGGAGGCCGTGCCGGCGCAGGTCGCCCGTGAAGGCGATCGAGAGGTCGGGAGTCGTGACCAGGAAGCCGCTCGCGCCTGGCAGGTCGTGGTCGACGGCGACGAACCGGACCTCGATCTCACCGACGCGGACCGCCTGACGGTCGGACACGCCCGTGCCCACCGGCACGCGCCAGGGCAGGTAGCCGGAGGTCGCGGCGGCCTGGCGGAGCTCCTCCATGCCAGCCGGGTAATGGAGCGGGACGTCCGGGTGCAGGAAGCGCACCAGGCTCGTGTGGTCGAGGTGGAGGTGCGAGATGAACACCTGGGTCCGCCCGTCCCAGCTGTCGCGAGCGTAGACGCCGTCCAGCGCGGGGGCGGACCCGACGGCCAGGAGGTCTTCGAGCTCCCGGCCAGGTCTGGGGGTCAGCCCGAGCGAGAAGGGCGCCCGGCCCGGCGCATGCTCGAGCCCGAAGTCGAAGAGGCAGCGCGCCCCACCATGCTCGACGCTGAACTTGAGCCCGGTCGGGTTGCCGGGGTTGAGGACGGTCAGACGTGTATTTGCGCCGCCCATGGAAAGCCACCCATCATATTTGCCGTGGCGAAGGAGGCGGCGCTGGCGGCCCCGCGGAGCCTCAACCGCTCGCAGCGGACCCGAGCCGTCCGGGAGGGCCTCGAGGCCTACGCCTTCCTGGCCCCGGCGCTGCTGCTGCTCATCGTGTTCCTGCTCTTGCCCGCGTTCTGGGTCTTCGGCCTCTCCCTATTTCGCTGGGACCTGATCAGCAGCAATCCCGACTACATCGGCCTCGCCAACTTCGACCGGCTCCTGGGCCGGGACGAGCTCTTCAGGAAGTCGGTTTTCCAGACCGTTTACTTCGTCGCCGTGACGGTCCCGGTGAGCATGGCCCTGGGTCTCCTGATGGCCGTGCTCTTGAACGCCAAGATGCCAGGTCGGGACTTCATGCGGACGGCGATCTTCACGCCGTACGTGATGCCCCTCGTCGCGACGGTGATCATCTGGAGCTTCATGTTCCACCCCTACGCGGGCGTCTTCAACGCGGTGCTGAACGCCTTCCACCTGCCCAAGCTGAACTGGCTCGACAACCCACGCACTGTGATGCCGGCGATCATCTTCTAC
>CATPBK010000019.1 GCA_955652705.1 Candidatus Dormiibacterota bacterium
AGCGGGATGTTGCCGTGCCAGCGGGGGGCGCGGCGACGCTCCTTGCCGCGGGCTTCCCGCAGCGCCCGGATCAAGACCGCGCGCGTCCGGCCAGGCTCGATGACGTCGTCGATGTAGCCGCGCTCCGCGGCGATGTACGGGTTGGCGAAGCGCTCGGTGTAGTCGCGGACCAGCTCCGCACGCTTCGCGGCCCGGTCCTTCGCGCTGTCCAGCTCGCGCCGGAAGACGATGTTCACGGCGCCCTCGGGCCCCATCACGGCAATCTCGGCCGTGGGCCAGGCGACGTTGAAGTCGGCTCGGATGTGCTTCGAGCACATGACGCAGTAAGCGCCGCCGTACGCCTTACGGGTGATCACGGTCAGCTTGGGGACCGTCGCTTCGCTGAACGCGTAGAGCAGCTTGGACCCATGGCGGATAATGCCGCCGTACTCCTGGGCGGTCCCAGGCAGGAAGCCTGGCACGTCGACGAACGTGACAAGGGGCAGGTTGAACGCGTCGCAAAAGCGAACGAAGCGGGCCGCTTTCTGTGACGCATCGATGTCGAGGGCGCCTGCCATGACCTTCGGCTGGTTGGCGACCACGCCGACGGCGTGCCCGTCGAGGCGGGCGAAGCCGACGACGATGTTCATTGCGTGGAGCGCCTGGACCTCCATGAAGTCCCCTCCGTCCATCACCATTCGGATTACGTCGCGGATCTCGTAGGGCTCGCGCGGATCGTCGGGGATGATCGTGGCCAGGCCTGGATCGGCCCGCTCGGGATCGTCGGTCGGAACACGGTAGGGCGGCGGCGACTCAGAGTTCTGCGGCAGGAAGGTGAGCAGCCGCCGCGTCTGCTCGAAGCACTCCTGCTCGTCCTGCGCCAGAAAATGCGCCACACCCGAGCGGATGTTGTGCACCTCCGCTCCGCCCAGCTCGTCGAAGGTGACCTCCTCCCCGGTCGTGACGCGGATCACCTCCGGGCCGGTGATGAACATGTAGGCGACGTCGTGGACCATGAACACGAAGTCGGTCATCGCCGGCGAGTAGACCGCGCCGCCGGTACAGGGCCCGAGAATCAGGCTCAGCTGCGGGATGACGCCGCTCGACTCCACGTTCCGCCAGAAGATCTCGGCGTAGCCGGCCAGCGAGACCACACCTTCCTGGATCCGGGCGCCGCCGGAGTCGTTGATCCCGATGAGCGGCACCCGGTTGCGCAGCGCCAGGTCCATGACCTTGCAGACCTTCTCCGCGAAGACCTCGCCGAGCGAGCCGCCGAAGACCGTCGCGTCATGGCTGAAGAGCAGGATGTCGCGGCCGTCGATCTTCGCGAAGCCCGTCACCACGCCGTCGCCGGCCACGCGGCGCGAGCCGACCCCGAGCCCTTCCGCGCGATGGGTCGCAAAGAGGTCGAGCTCCGTGAAGCTGTTGCGGTCGACCAGGCGCTGAATGCGCTCGCGCGCCGAAAGCTTGCCCTTCGCCCGCTGGCGCTCATATCCCTCGGAATCTCCGAAGGCGGCTTCGTACTTGCGTTGGCGGAGCAGGTTGATCTTCAGCTCGTTGGCGTTGACTTTGCGCGGCAAGGGTCAGACCTCTCCGCGCGGCCGGTATTCGCCGAAGACGGCACGCAGCCGGTCGCAGCACTCACCGATCGTGCAGTAGGCGGCGAGAGCTTCCTTCAGCGGGGGCATCAGGTTCCCAGTGCCGCGCGCCGCCTGCTCCAGCGCCTCGAGGCGGGCCTCGGCGAGAGCCTGGTCGCGCTCCGCACGCAGCTTCTGGACCGCCTTGATCTGCGTCTCTTCCTGGTGCGGCTCGACCCGGGTGATCTCGATAGCTTCCTGCTCGGAGGCCTGGTAGCGGTTGACGCCCACGATGACGCGCTCGCCGGCTTCGATGCGCCGCTGCATGCGGTAAGCGCTCTCCGAGATCTCGCGCTGCATCCAGCCCGATTCGATGGCCGCCACGGCGCCGCCTTGCTCGTCAACCTCGGCCATCAGCTTCTGCGCTTCGTCCTCGACCCGATCGGTCAGGCTCTCGACGTAGTAGGAGCCCCCCAGCGGATCGGCCACCGCCGGCACGTTCGTCTCGTAGCCGATCACCTGCTGGGTGCGAAGCGCCACCTCGGCCGCCAGCTGGGTGGGCAGTCCCAGCGCCTCGTCGTACCCGTTCGTGTGGAGCGACTGCGTGCCGCCCAGCACTCCGCTCATCGCCTCCAGGGCGGTCCGGACCACGTTCACAAGCGGCTGCTGGGCGGTCAGCGTCACGCCTCCGGTCTGGGTGTGGAAGCGCAGCACCCAGGACCTCGGGTCCTGAGCGCCGAAGCGGTCGCGAACGATGCGCGCCCACATCCGGCGGGCGGCGCGGAACTTGGCGACCTCCTCGAAGAAGTCCATGTGGCAGGCGAAGAAGAAGGAGAGCCGGGGCGCGAAGTCGTCGATGGCCAGGCCCGCGGCCAGCGCCGCTTCGACGTAGGCGACCGCATCGCTGAGGGTGAAGGCGATCTCCTCGGGTGCGGTCGCCCCCGCCTCCCGGATGTGATAGCCGGAGACGGAGATGGTGTTGAAGTTGGGCAGGTGCTCGCGGCAGTAGGCGAAGAGATCGGTCGTCAGGCGCATCGACGGTTTCGGCGGGAAGATGTATGTGCCCCGAGCCGCGTACTCCTTCAGGATGTCGTTCTGGACGGTCCCGGTGATCTGCTCCGGCGGGCAGCCCTGCTTCTCGGCGACGAGCTGGTAGAGGAGGAGCAGGAGTGCCGCCGTGGCGTTGATCGTCATCGAGGTCGAGACCTTCTCCAGCGGGATTCCGTCAAGGAGCGTCTCCATGTCCATCAGCGAGTCGATCGCGACGCCGACCTTGCCGACCTCGCCCTTGGCCATCGGCGAGTCCGAGTCGTACCCGATCTGGGTGGGCAGGTCGAAGGCGACCGAGAGCCCGGTCTGGCCCTGCTCCAGCAGATAGCGGTAGCGCTTGTTGGACTCCGCGGGCGTCCCGAACCCGGCGTACTGGCGCATCGTCCAGAGGCGCCCCCTGTACATGTCGTGGCGGATGCCGCGGGTGTACGGGTACTCGCCGGGCGGCGGCTCCTCACCTGGGTGGTCCACCTGCCGGTAGACGACCTTCAGGGGGACGCCCGAGTCGTTCAGGACGTGGTTGCCGTCGTTCTCCTGGCTCATTCCTGAACCAGCTCCGTGAGCACGCCGCCGACGCTCTTCGGGTGAAGGAACACGATCGGCGTGCCGTGCACGCCGGTCCGGACTTCGCCGGCCTGCTCGAGGCCCGCGGCGCGCAGCCGGTCCAGCTCCTGGTGGATGTCGTCGACCCCGTAAGCCACGTGGTGGATGCCCGGCCCGCGCTCCTTCACGAACTTGCCGATGGCGGACTCGGCGTCGTCCGGCGCCAGCAGCTCGAGCTCGTCGTCACCCGCGTCGATGAGCGCGAACTCGAGGTCGTCGAGTCGGCCTCGGCGCTGCAGCCGGCCGCCGAGCGTATCCGTGTAGAGCTTGATCGCCGCCTCCAGGTCGGCGACCGCGATACCCACGTGATGGACCCGCTTCACCGGCCTATTGTCTGCCGGTCACCGGACGCTGAATACGCGAGTCACCTTGTTGAGGGTTGGAACGTGGGTGAGCATGCCGTCGATCTTCAACTTGCCGGTGAGCAGACGCTGGACGACGGTCCGGCCGACCCCGTCGACGTAGATCGGCATTCCGAAAGGGCCGATGGCGAGGTTGGAGAGCGTCATCACGGTGTCGGCGTCGGTGCGGATCGTCAGGTCGCGGTTGCGCTTCAAACCGTTGGAGACCGCGAGCGACCCGCCCTTGAACTCCAGCGTGATCGACTCGTCGATGTCCTCGACGCGGATGCCGACCCGGG
Organism: Candidatus Dormiibacterota bacterium; assembly: GCA_955652705.1. Taxonomy (GTDB): domain Bacteria; phylum Chloroflexota; class Dormibacteria; order Dormibacterales; family Dormibacteraceae; genus VBGR01. Next base: position 3,850 of record CATPBK010000019.1, read on the forward strand.
CCTTCAGGCTTTCGAAGTCACTCCGCCTGTCCGCGCGCGCCTTCACGTTGGCCTCGATCAGGCCGCCGAGCATCTGGGCGAACGCGCTCGCCTCCTCGCCGTCGGGGTACTCGACCAGCGCCTTAGTCTTCGTCAGGGAAGTCGACCGGGATCCGGGTCGTGCACTCCGTCATCTCCTGCGACGCCCGGGTGTAGCGGACGATGGTCGGCAGGTCGCCCTTCAGCTTGAGCTTGCCCTGCATCATCCCCTTGGTCGGGTCGAGCTCTTTGCGCATCACCTGCTTCCAGCGCGAGTAGGGCGCCGTGATCACGAAGTCGCACTTCTTGGCTTCATCGGGTGAAACCATCTTGATGTCCCGGGCCTCGCCGTCGAAGAGGTCCAGGAAGACCCCGTGGCTGTCCGGGACGTTCTTGTCGGGCTCGGCCTCGACGACCAGGCCCACGGTCCACTTCCAGCCCTTGCCGGCCTGCTTGTAGACCTGGCTCTTGTTGATCTCCTCTTTGAACGCCTGCGCGAATTCCGGGCTGAAGGCCCGAACCTTGGTGGCTGCCATTGGTCCACCTCCTCTTGGGACCAAAGGTAGCTCAAGCCGAGTTAGCGCATGGTTGCGGGGCGGCCACGCCGCTCGGCGGGTGCAGGGATGAGGTCAGGGGCGAACATCCCGAGGCCCCGTCGCGAGCTGCGGCGGCAGCTGCGGGGCGAGTACCAGGCGTCCCGACGAGGCCGTCCGACCGGCCGGGAGCTGCGGCTCACGGACACAATATATGGCGGTCCGAAGCCTAGCGCAATGCCAGATGGGGGGCCGGTCCGCCGAAGCGAGTTGGCGCTAGGCGTTGGGCCCGGTTTAGAAGTAAAGGCCCTTCCGCTCAGGCTCGCGCGCCGCAGCGCGCGGCAGGCCGGCCGAGTGGCCGGCTCCAAATAAGAAGAGATAAAGCCACCCACAAGTCCGAAGAAGACGTAAAGGCCCTTCCGCTCAGGCTCGCGCGCCGCAGCGCGCGGCAGGCGGCGCGAGTGCGCCGCTCCAGATAAGAAAGAGCAGCGGCCCAGAGAAAGGCACGTGGTACGGGGCGAAGCGGCACGGGTGATGCGCTAATCGGGCCCCACCGGATCGCCGACCCGGACCCGGCCCGGCTTTACGACGGCGCAGCGGATGCCCATGATCTCCTGCCGCTCGCGGGCCGCCCGGCCAGCTCGCTGATCTCGGCGACCAATGCCGGGTCCCCCGGGTCGTAGATCTCTCCTGCGGGCGTCTCCACCTCCACCCGCCCGCCGGCCAGGCGAGCTCGGTAGCCGAGCATCGCGTCCAGCTGGCGCGCGGTGAGCTTCTTACCGAGCCGGTTCGACGCGCTGTCGAGGTAGGCGAAGCGGCGATCGGCCTCGAGGCCGTCCGGCGTGACGAAAGCCTCCTCCAGCGGCTCTCCGCGGAAGGACTTCACCGGGTACCTCCAGATCTCGGCCAGGTGCGCCATGAACCGAGAACTAGGATTGCAGGTATGAGCTTGAACCTCGGCGTGATCGTCCGCGAATCCGCCAAATCGAACCCAGACAAGACCGCGCTCATCCTGGATCCCTTCCGGATCACGTACGCGCAGCTCGACGCTTTCTCCAGCCAGGTCGCCTCCTACCTCCGCAGCAAAGGCATCAAGAAGGGCGACAAGGTCGGCCTGATGCTGCCCAACGTCCCCTACTTCCCAATGGCGTACTTCGGGATCTTGAAGGCGGGCGCGATGGTCGTGCCCATGAACGTGCTGTTGAAGGCGCTGGAGATCGCCTTCTACCTCCGCGACTCCGAAGCCAAGATGCTCATCACCTGGGGCGGTTTCGCGGAAGAAGCCATGAAGGGCGCCGCCGAGGCGGGCGTCAAGGATGTCTACGTCGCCAGCGTGCCGGGTGCGGACGGGGCGCTGCCCGACGGGGCTCGGCCTTTTGCAGAACTGCTGTCCGGCAGCCCGGACTTCGACATGGAGGCGACCGACGCCGACGACACCGCCGTGCTCCTGTACACCTCAGGCACGACTGGCAAGCCCAAGGGCGCCGAGCTGACCCACTTCAACCTCTACATGAACTGCGATGTGCTCGGGCGCCTCTTCGGCGTCCTGGATGACGACATCAGCGTCGCCGTGCTGCCGCTTTTCCACTCCTACGGGATGAGCTCGGTGATGAACGTCACCCTCCGCTACGGCGGAACGCTGGTGCTGGTGCCGCGGTTTGAGGTCGCCGCGCTCTGCAAAGCGATCCAGGACGAAAAGGCGACCGTCTTCAGCGGCGTGCCCACCATGTACTTCGCCCTCCTCCACGATCCCCGGGTCGCCGACTTCGACCTCTCGAGCCTGCGCGTCTGCGGCGCGGGCGGGGCGTCCATGCCCGGTGAGGTGATGACCACCTTTGAGAAGCGGTTCGGCGTGACCATCCTGGAGGGCTACGGGCTCTCCGAGACTTCGCCCACCGCCAGCTTCAACCGCAGCCAACAGGATCGCAAGTTCCTCAGTATCGGGAAGCCGATCTGGGGGGTCGAGATGAAGGTCTTCGACGAGAACGATCAGGCTCTGCCGCCGGGGAAGGACCAGGTCGGCGAGATCGTCATCCGCGGCCACAACGTGATGAAGGGCTACTTCAAAAAGCCGGAAGCGACGGCCGAGGCCTTCAAGGGCGGCTGGTTCCACTCCGGCGACATGGGCTACGCCGACGAGGACGGTTTCTTCTACATCGTCGACCGCAAGAAGGAGCTGATCATCAGGGGCGGCTTCAACGTCTACCCGCGCGAGGTGGAGGAAGTCCTCTACGCGCACCCGGCGGTTCAGGAGGCGGCGGTCATCGGGCTGCCGGACGAGCGGATGGGCGAAGAGGTTGCGGCGGTCGTCTCGCTCAAACCAGGGCAGCAGGCGACCCAGGAAGAGCTGATCGCCTACACCAAGGAGCGGGTCGCGGCCTACAAGTACCCGCGTTCGATCCGCTTTGTCGACGCGCTCCCAAAGGGTGCCACCGGCAAGATCCTGAAGAAGGAGCTGAAGCAGCAGATCGGCGTTTCGGCCCCCTCCTAGCGCGAGGCGCCCCTGATCTTGCCTTGATTTGGAGCGGGCCACTCGCTTGCTTAGGGGCCCCCGTGCCGGGCCTCCGGCATGGGGAATGGCCCCCTACCGCGCGCTGGGGCGCGCGTGTCTGAAGCGGAAGGGCCTTTACGTCTTCAAACCGGGCCCGCCGGTGCTTGACAAGCAGATAGTCGGTTCTGGTATAGTCGGTTTCGACTAAAGCAATGCCGACTAATCGGATTCGACCACTGCCGCGAAGCCCACTCGCTCTGATCGTGCTCACCCTGCTCTGGGAGGCCCCCATGCATCCCTACGAGATGCAGGCGAAGATGCGCGAACGGGGCCACGAGCGGGCCGTCCGCATCAAGCCGGCCTCCATCTACGACACCGTGGAGCGCCTCCAGCGCCTCGGTTACGTCGAGGCTGTCGAGACTAGTCGCGAGGGACGGCGTCCGGAACGGACGGTCTACCGGATCACCGAGCCGGGGCTCGACGAGCTCGCCGCCTGGATGCAGGAAATCGTATCGGTGCCGCCTTCCGAGTACCCGCCATTCGGCGTGGCGCTGATGTTCATCGGCGCGCTCCAGCACAAGGAGCTGGCGATCGAAATGCTGCAGCGGCGGGCCATCCGTCTGGAGGCGGAGCTCGCCTCCTACGACGCGATGATGCGCGGCGTGCTGGAGCACAACATCCCGCGGCTGTTCGGCATCGAGGACGAGTACATGCAGGCCATGCGCCGCGCTGAGCTGAAGTGGGTGCGTGACATCGTCAAGGAGCTGCAGGAGGGAACTCTCGACTGGCCTCAGATCCCGCCCTTGGAGGAACGCCAGCATGTGAAGTAAAGAGCCGAATCGAGAGTTCCAAATAACGCACGGCCCCCGGAGCGCGAACTCCAGAGGCCGCTGTAAACCCGAGCGCGCGGAGTTACCGGCGCCGAGGCGTCCAAACCAAGGATAGCCCGGTCGAGCTCCAGCGCCAATTCCAAAAAAACAGGGAGATTCGACCGAAATGAACGACACGAAAGCATTCACCAGAAACCCATGGGCTGCGATGAGCGTGCTCGTGCTGGGCCTGTTCATGACGCTGCTCGACCTCACGATCGTCAACATCGCGATCCCGCGGATCGTCGATGGCTTGCACGCTTCCCTCGACCAGGTGTTGTGGGTGCTCAATGCCTACAGCCTTCTCTACGCCGTGCTCCTGATCACCTCCGCTCGGCTGGGGGACGTGTTCGGACCGCGCCGAATGTTCGCGGCCGGCGTCGCCATCTTCACGGCCGCCTCCGCGGCCAGCGGGCTGGCGCAGGATCCGACCCAGCTGATCATCGCCCGCGCGGCTCAGGGCCTCGGAGCGGCGGTACTGGCTCCCCAGAGCCTCCCGATCATGCTCCGGCTCTTTCCTGCGGATCGGCGCGGCGGAGTGTTCGCCGTCTACGGCGTCATTGCCGGCCTGGCCGTCGTCGCCGGGCCCACTGTGGGAGGCCTGCTGGTCACGAACTTCGGCTGGCGCTGGATCTTCTACGTGAACATCCCGGTCGGCGTCCTCACCTTCGTGCTCGCTCTCATCCTCCTGCCTGGCTATCGCACCGGCCTCCGCCACCGTTTCGACGTGGTCGGTGTGCTGCTTGTCACCGCCGGCTTGCTGGGCGTGGTCTTCGGATTGATCGAAGGCCAGCGCTACGACTGGGGCACGGTGGCAGGCGCCATCACGATCCCGGAGATCATCGGCGCCGGGGTCGTCGTCCTGGCGGTCTTCTTCGTCCACCAGGCCCTGCGCCAGGACCGCGAGCCGCTCCTTCCCTTCAAGGTTTTCAGTGACCGCAACTTCACGCTCATGACGGTGGTCATGGCGGGCATGGGCTTTGCGATCCTCGGCGCCTTCCTGCCCCTCACCATCTACCTGCAATCGGTGCTGGGGCTGAGCGCGATCCAGGCCGGACTGACGATCGCACCGCAGCCGATCGCGATGATGATCTCGTCAAGTGTTGCCGCTCCGATAGGCCAGAAGGTGAACGGCAAATACCTCCTGATCCCCGGCCTCCTGCTGTTCGCCGCCGGGCTGGGCTACATCGACTGGACTGTGCAGGCAGGCGCCGACCGCTGGGTTCTTTTGCCTGGTCTCATCGGAAGCGGACTCGGTCTCGGGTGCATCTGGATCCCGGTCTTCGGCCTGGCGACACGCGACCTCCGGCCTGAACTGGCGGGAGTCGCGTCAGGCGTCATGAACACCATCCAGGAGCTCGGTACGGTCATCGCCAGCGCGGCGGTCGGCGCCGTGCTCCAGAACCAGCTCGCCATGGACCTGCACAATCAGGCGGTCAAGTACTCGGCGCAGCTGCCGCCCTCAGCCAGGGACGGCTTCGTGTCCGGCTTCAGCCACGCCGCGAGGCACGGGCTGGAGATCGGAGTCAGCCAGGCCGGCAGCGGGCTCGGGCTGACAGTTTTCAGTCATGCCTTCGTCGACGCCATGCGGGTCTCGATGCTGCTGCCCATCGCCGTGATCGTTCTCGCCGCAGTCGTCACCTTTGGCGTCCGGGCGAGCCGCGGCCAGGCCACCGAGGCCGGGCAGGAAGCGGCCTAGGACTGGCTTCGTCGCGCGGGGGCGGCCGCCGCCGCCCTCGCCACCGGCGCCACGGCCGGTTTCAGCAAGTACTTTTCGAACCAGCCCGCGATCCGCCGAAGCCGCTCCGCCCGGCGATCGGGCCGGCCCGAACGGGAGAGGTCGTGGGATTCGTCGGGAAACCGCACCAGCTCGACCTCTCGCCGCAGCATACGGAGGGCGCCGAAGAACTCCTCAGCCTGGTAGATCGGGCAGCGCAGGTCCATCTCGCCGTGAGTGAGCAAAAGCGGGGTGTGGACGTTCTCCACGTACTTGAGCGGCGACCTGTTCCACTGCGTCTCAGGGTCTTCCCAATGGACCGGCCCGAACTCGAGATCCGACCAGGGGGCGATGTCGCTGGCCGGGTGGTCGCTGACGAAGTCGCAGATCGAACGCATCGAGACGGCTGCGGAAAAGCGGTCGGTGTGGCCGACTATCCAGTTGGTCATAAAGCCACCGTAGGAGCCACCCCCGACGCCCAGCCGCGATTCGTCCACGAAGCCCGTCCGCTCGATCAGCTGGTCGAGCGCCTGCATGAGGTCGCCGTAGTCCTTGCCGCCCCAGTCCTTGACGACCGCCTTCTGAAACGCTTCGCCGTAGCCCGCACTTCCGCGCGGGTTGATGTAGAAGACCAGGAAACCGAGGCCGGCCAGGATCTGGAACTCGTGGAAGAAGGTCCACCCGTACTCGCCGTGCGGACCGCCGTGGATCTCCATCACAAGGGGCCACTTGCGGCCCGGGTCGAAGCCAGGCGGCTTCAGCAACCAACCCTCCAAGCTGAGCCCGTCGTCGGCCTTGAACTCCAGCCGCTCCGGGAACGCGAGGTCGCGACCCGCCATCCAGGGATTGAGATCTGTCAGCCGCTGCTCGCCCGAGCCGTCATGGACATGCAGCTCGCCGGGCGTCTTGGGGTCGGATGCACAGAAGGCGAACACGCCGGCGCGATAGTCCCAGGCGAAGATCTGGCGCTCGCCGCCGACCTCCGCGCGCAGCTCCCCGTCGAGCCCGCAGGACCAGACCTCGGTCTTTCCGGGCAGCCCCGCCTGGAAGAAGACGCGGTCGCCCGAGGGCGCCCAGATCAGGTCGAGGTCGTGGCTGGCCCGAGTGTCAGTGATGCACTGGTCGCCGACGCCGACGTCGTGCTGCTCGCTGAGGCACCGGGGCGTTCCGCCGGCGGCCTCGACGACCCAGATCTTCCGGTAGAGACCCGCTTCCGGACGCGTCGCCGCGAAAGCGATCAGGTCGCCCCTGGGCGACCACGCCGGCGACTGCAGAAAGAGGTCGCCGCAGATCTTCTCGAGCCTGCCACCGGCCGCGGGGACGACGTAAAGGGCGGAGACCAGCGAGAGGTCGCCATCCGGCTCTGCGTTGCCCGCGACGACAAGGCGCGTCCCGTCCGGCGACCAGTCGAAGCTCTCCACGCTCCAGCGTCCGTTGGTGACCTGGATCGCGTCGCCGCCCCCGGTGGGAACCACGAACAGATGCGCGCGCCGCCCGTCGAAGTAGCCGCGCCCGTCGAACTTGTAGTCGAGCCCGTCCGCCACGCGGGCGACCGGTGTTCGCGGCGGTGCGTCATCGCCGCCTTCCGGCGGCCGGGAATCCTCCACGACACCCTCGGGATGGCCGATTACGGTGCCGATGAAAGCGATGCGGGAGCCGTCTGGTGACCACTTGGGCCCGGAGGCCCCGAACTTGACGTTGCTCAGCTGGCGGGCGTCGCCGGCCTGAGGGTCGAGCAGGAAGACCTGGGCGAAGGCGCCGCGCTTGCCGACGTAGGCCAGCCGCCGGCCGTCAGGCGCCCACTCTGGCGAGCTGTCCTTCTCGCCGGCCGTGGCCTGGACCACCTCCGCGCCGGCTGCCAGCCTGCGCACGTAAACCTGGCTGCGATAGTCGACCTTCTGGCGATCAGCCCAAGTGACGACGTAGGCAACCCGGTCGCCGGAGGACGTGAGGCGGGGGTGCTCGACCCACCGGAAGTCGAAGATGTCCTCCGGTGTGTACTGCCTGTCAGGCATAGCAGCCGATTAAAACACGGCGGCAGGGTCCGCCGCCGGAGCCCTCGCGGGAGCTAGGCGGAGGCGGGGGCGAGAAGCGAGGAGAAGTCGCCCCGCCACCCGCTCAGGATCTCGTGGACCGTGATCAGGTCGTCGGCGGAGATGGGGTCGAGGGCGACCCTGACCGCCGGCTCAGGGATGATCGGCTCTTCGCCTTCGGAGGTGGCGATCTGCGCGGCCTCGCGGCACATTTCGGGCGTCAGCTCGAACTCGCCGCCGCCTTCGAAGGAGCAGAAGCGGCAGCGGAAGTGAAGCTGGATGCTGCTGTCGCCCCGGAAGCTGGCCTCGATGTCGGCCCGGCGCAGCGAATTTCCGCAGCCGGGACACTTGCGTCGCCGGACCTCGGCCCGCAGCACCCGCAATACGACCTGCTCCATTTGGGGCGAGCCTAGGGTCGGTATCAAACATTCCGGCGACGGCGGGTTAAGGAACAGGTCGCAGTTCAGGCCCGAGTTACCCGCAAGGTTTGGAGCTAGCATCGCGCACATGTTGAGCCGGCCCTGGCGGCAGGGCGTAGTTGCCGGCGGCGCCGCCGGGCTGGCGCTGGTCGCGGCCATGTACGTGCTCACCTTGCTGACAGGCCTCCGGCCACTGCCCCAGCTGCTGCAGGGGCCGGTCCTCGACCTCATGTCAGGCCACCTCTTCGGCTTCCTCATCGACACCCTGCAGCACGCGGGCAAGGTGGTCGAAGAGGCGGGCTTGATCTTCACGATGGTGGCGGCTCTGGCCGGGCTCGGCGCGCTCTACGCCGTGCTCCGGAACCGGCGGCCGCGGATCCCCTACCTGGCCATGCTTCTGGCCGCCGCGGGCTGGGCCGTGGTCACCGTCGTGCTGCTGCCGCTGACCGGGGACGGGCTGCTCGGCCTCAATGAAGGCCTGGCGACGCCCATCCAGTGGGGCATCCTCTTCGCTGTCTACGCCGTGTTGCTCGAGCCCTCCATGGAGGCTCTCGCCCCGCGCCAGCTGGATCTCCGCCGCCGCAGCTTCGTCCTGCGAACCCCGCTGCTGGTCGGCGGCTTGGGCCTGGCCGTGCTGGCGGTGCGGCTCCTGCCGGGCTGGTACAACGCGATCCTGAGGCCGCCCGAGGCGGGCGCGAGCGGGCCCTCTCCCGAGATCACCCCGGTCGGCAACTTTTACGTCGTCTCCAAGAACTTCACCGACCCGACCGTCGCCGCCAAAGGCTGGGTGCTCAACATCCACGGCGAGGTCTCAACCCCCAGCCGGCTGACGCTCGATCAGCTGCGCGCGCTGCCGAGCACGACTGAGGCCGTGACGCTGGAGTGCATCAGCAACAACGTGGGCGGCGAGCTCATGAGCACCGGCAGATTCGCCGGGGTGCCGCTGCGCGAGCTGCTCACGATGGCCGGCGCCAGCCCGACCGCCACGACTGTCGGCTTCCGCGCCCGGGACGGCTACACGGAGAGCCTGCCACTGACGCTGGTCATGGGAGCTCCGGAGATCCTGGTGGCTCACACCCTCGACGGCGCGCCCTTGCCGGTGAGCCACGGGTTCCCGGCCCGGATGTTGATCCCAGGGCACTACGGGATGAAGGGCCCGAAGTGGTTGGAGGACATCGAGGTCGCCAACAGCGACCGCAACGGCTTTTGGGAGAACCAGGGTTGGGACAAGCAGGCTTTGGTACGGACGACGGCACGCTTCGATTCGCCCCGCGACGGCTTCCTGCTGAAAGCGGGCCTGACCGAGGTTGCCGGCGTGGCTTTCTCCGGGAGCCGCGGCATCTCGGCGATCGAGATCAGCACCGACGGCGGGCGGCAGTGGTCGCCCGGCAACCTGAAAGCACCCCTCTCCAGCTTCGCCTGGGTGCTCTGGACCTATGCCTGGACGCCGGGCGCGGGCCAGTACACGCTGAAGGTGCGCGCCCGGGATAGTGGCGGCCAGCTCCAGACGGCGAACGAATCGGGCAGCTTTCCGAGCGGCGCCACCGGCTATCACACCATCCGGGTGAGCGTCTCCCGCTAGGTCCCCGCGCCGGACGCTGTTAAGGCGGCAGGAATCCCATCGCGCGGGCGGCCTTCAAGTTGTCCAGCAGGAAGCGCAGGCCCGCCTCCTTCCGAAACATCTTGATGATGCGGCGCTGCTTCTCTCGCTTGGAGAGTCCGTCCACCTTGAAGAACTCTTCGAGCGCGCGGTCGAGGAGCTCCGGGTACTTGGTCAGGAACTGCGGGTTGTGCTCCAGGAGCGGCACCGCGCCGTCGTATTTCTTCATGTCGGCCATCACCCAGGAGTGGTCGAGGCGGCCCTTGTACTCCCAGAGGGTCTCCTCGCTGAAGTCGCCCAGCTGCTCGGCCCGGATCACGATCTCGCCGGCGATCCGGCCCGAGGCCATGGCCAGGTTGGAGCCTTCGCGATGGACCGGGTTGGAGAGCATCGCCGCGTCGCCGCAGACCAGGTAGCCATCACCGTAGAGCTTCGGGATCGCCTTGTACCCGCCTTCCGGGATCAGCTTGGCCAGGTACTCGACAGTCTCCGCCCCGCGCAGGAGCGGCTTGATGGCGGGGTGGTTCTTGAAGTGCTCCATCAGCTCGTTGGGGCTCACCAGCCGGCCGTGCGACCGCCTTCCAGCGTCCTCCGCGGTGATGACGCCGCCGTTGTAGTCGCTCAGAAGACAGCCGCCGCCCACGCTCAGCGTGTCCTGGTTGGTGTAGATGAACATGAAGCCGGAGAGGCCCATAGTCGAGTCGCCGAAGCACTCGATCGAGCAGCCCTCGCCGGGCTCCAGGTTGAAACGGTCCTCGATCTTGCCGGCGTCGAGCTGCATCACCTCTTTGACCGCGACCGCGACCTGGTCCGCTTTGAGCGGCGCTTTGAGGCCAGCTTTCTCGAGCAGCTTGGCGCCGAGGCCGACGCCCTCGCAGACGACCACGACGTCGGCGAGGAGGTCGCCCTCGCGGCCAGTCCTCACGCCGACCACCTTGCCGTCCTCGCGAAGCAGCCGCTCGGCGACGGTTTCGTAGATGACGAGCGCGCCCGCCGCTTCGGCTTTGCCGGCGTACCAGGGATCAAAGCGGGCCCGCAGCACCGACCAGGAGTTGGGGCGGTCCCGGTGCCTGAAGTTCTTGTGGCCGAGCAGGCGCATGGCCGCGTCGGGCGTCATGAACCAGCGCTGCTCCTCGATGATCGGGCGCTCGATCGGGGCCTCCTTCCAGGCCTGGTCGACCACCTCTTCAAGCATCTGGCGGTAGAGGATGCCGCCCATCACGTTCTTGGCGCCGGCCTTCTCGCCACGCTCCAGGACGACCACCTGGAGGCCGGCGTTCGCCATCGTGATGGCGGCCGAGATGCCGGCGGGACCGGCGCCGACTACGATCGCGTCGAACTTCTCCTCTTGCGCCACCGAAGGAGACAAGGGTATGAAAATGATCGGCTTAACGGGTGGGATCGGCTCTGGGAAGAGCACGGTCGCGGAGATGCTGCGCCAGCTGGGCGCCTATGTCATTGACGCAGACGAGGCCGCCCGAGCCGTCGTTGAGCCCGGCACAACCGGCCTGGAAAAGGTGGTGGCCGAGTTCGGCCGCGAGATGATGAAGGATGGCGGCCTGGACCGCCCGCGCCTGGCCGCGCTGGTCTTCAACGACGCGGACGCGCGGGAAAAGCTCAACGCGATCGTCCACCCGCTGGTGCGGGACTGGGTCGCCCAGCGTGTGGCGGAGGCCGCCGAGAAAGGCGTGGACGTCGTGGTGCAGGACGTGCCGCTTCTCTTCGAAAACGGCCTGGGTGACCTCTTCGAGTCCACGATCCTGGTCTACGTGCCGCCCGCCGTGCAAATGGAGCGGCTGGTCGCCCGGGGCGTTGACGAGGCCGACGCCAGAGCCCGCATCGACGCCCAGCTGCCCATCGACGAGAAGACGCGGCTGGCGACTTACGTCATCGACAACACGAGGACGCGGGACGCGACCCGCGATCAGGTCGGCAGGATCTGGACCGAGATCACCGCGTCGAGGTTGAGCGGGCCGTAGACGTGCGGGAACTCCTGGTTCCCGTCACCTCCCGGCTCCCAGACGACCGGCCAGCGCAGCAGCTCGGGGTCGATCGCCACCAGGACCAGGTCGGCCCGGCCGGCGAAACGCGACCTCCGCACATGCGGCCATTGCTCGTTCGTCGAGCAGTGGATGAAACCTTCGGTGTGCAGCGAGTCGGCCTGGTAGGAGCCGGCCAGCTGGGCGTGGTTCCAGGCATCGATGGTGCAGAGGTGGAAGATCGGGCCGGCCACGGTCGGGCGCCCTAGACGACCCCCGCCGCGCGCAGCTCGGCCAGGCGGGCGGCGTCCACGCCCACCTCGGCCAGGATCTCGGCCGTGTGCTCCCCCAGTCCGGGCGGATCGAGCCGCCGCCAGCCGTCGCCGAACGGGACGGCCGGCGCCACCTCCCTGCCCGCCGCCGTCTCGACGAACAGGCCCCGAGCCGCGATCTGCGGATGGCCCGCCACCTCGTCCAGGTCGAGGACCGGCTCGCAGCAGACGTCGAGGCCCTCGAAGGCACGGGTCCAGGCATCCCGGGGCCGGCTCCCGAACATCTCCTCGACGCGACCATGCGCCTCTGGCGAATCGTCGAACTGGAGAGGAAGCAGGTCTGGCCGATCGGCCGCCGCGCAGAGAGCGCTCCAGAACTTGGGCTCGAGCGCGCCAAGGCTCAGGTGGCGGCCGTCCGCGCAGCGGTAGACGCGGTAGCAAGGCAGGCCGCCACCGAGGCGGGTGCGGCCGGGCTCCGCCCGCTCACCGCCCGCCGCCTCTTCGGCGACCAGGAGCCGCATCCAGCTCAGCGCGCCGTCGGTCATGGAGACATCGAGATGGCGGCCCGGCTCCCCGTGGGCGACGGCCAGGAGGGCGCCGAGGATCGCGGTCGCCGCCCCCTGGGCGCCGGCGCCGACGTCGGCGACCTGGACCGGGAGCGGATGGGGCGACTCGCCGGCCCAGGCGTTGAGGCCGAGGGCGCCCGCGGTCGCCATGTAGTTGATGTCGTGCCCGGCCCGACTCGCAAAGGGGCCGGTCTGCCCGTAGCCGGTGATCGAGCAAAGGACCAGGCTCGGTTTGACGCCTTGCAGAGTGGGCCAGCCTAGTCCGAGCCGCTCCATCACGCCAGGGCGGTTGCCCTCAACGACGGCGTCCGCGCCCGCTGCCAGCTGCTTGAAGAGGCCCCGGCCAGCCTCGCTCTTGAGGTTGAGCGTGACCGAGCGCTTGTTGCGGTTGATGGCATTGAAGGCCGCCGCGGCCCCCTTCACCTGCGTGCCCATCCAGCGCCCGTAGTCGCCGGTCCCGGGCTCCTCGATCTTGATCACATCCGCGCCCATGTCGGCCAGGAGCATCGTGCAGAACGCCCCGGGCAGCAGGCGCGTTAGATCGAGTATCCGAATTTCGTGCAGCATGAATAGAATCCGGGGGCAGATTCAAGACGAATCTTATAGACGCCATGGATGAGCTCACGATCAAAGTGCCGGCGCCCTTCGCCGGTGTCAGCGACCTGGGCTTCACCGCGCGGTATCCGACCCAGGAGCGCTATACCCCGGCCGCCGACGTGCCGCTCGTGATCGAGGGACCGCCCGACCCTATGCGAAGGCTGCTCGAGCGCCTCCGGATGCTGCGGTCAGGGAATCCACGGTCGGGCTACCTCTGGACCGACCCGGTCATGCTGAGTGACGAGGTAGTGGTCATGGCTTTCCGAGACCGGAGCCTGGAAGGTGCCACCCTGGCCGACGGCCACGTCCACGCGGGCGAGTACATCGCCAACTGGGTCCGTCCCGTTGTCTTCCCGTTCCTGGAGGACTGCGCGCGGGTGGCCGGCCTGCGCCTGGCGGAGCTGATCGAGATCCGGGTGCAGGCGTCGCAGCGGCAGATCGCCGAGCTGCATCTGAGGTTGGAGCAGATCGTCCAGCCGAACGGACAGGACGTCCTCTGGTCGCCTTAAACGCGGCGGTCGGCCTGGCAGGCTGCTGCTAGGGAGAGGGGCTCGGCTTCGGCGAAGTCGCCGGTGAAGGCGACGGGCTGGTGCTGGCAGCGCTGGCGACGCTCGGCGTGGGCGTCGGCGTCGCCGGCACGGTGACCGGCCCCGGCGCCTGGTGGAAGAAGTAGAAGGCGATCGGCACGGCGATCATGCCCGCGATCACGGTGAGAACGAAGGTGACCGCCCCCCACTCGCGCCGGAACAGCTCAGACCAGCTCACGAGTTAGCGATTGTACGGATCGCTAAAGCAGGGCGCTAAGGGCGTGGAGGGCTGAGCCCGATCCTGGCGAGCCGAGCCGGCGAAGGCGACGGAGGACCGGACTGATTGCAGCCGAAGTGCCTGAGTGAGGACCGGACGAGCCGACTGGCGGATCGGCCGCCAGGGCGACTCAGAGCCGACGCCAGGCCCGAAGGGAACTGGGAACCCTTTTTTAGAGCCCTGCTAAAGCAGCGCCCTGCTAAAGCTCGACTTCCTGCTCCTGCTCCGCTTTTCCCTTATTCCGCTGGTTCAGGAGCCGGATGAAGTCCTGCGCTCGCGCGAGGGCCTTCCACCGCTCCGGGAAGAAGTCTTGCGCCAGGATGTCCCGGTTGGGCAGCTGGTAGACGGTGACGCACCACTTGTTGAGGGTGCGCGTGACTTCCACCTCGAAGTCGTTCTCGGCGGTGAGATAGCGGACGACCTTGTCGTCGTCGTCGTAGCGCCTTCTTCCAGAAACAGCCATAGCAGTGAATAGATGCGGGGACAGGAGCTCATCGAGCCAGGGCTAGATTATAGTCCTCGGTCCGGGTTCTGCCCGCTCAGGAGCTCCCTGATATAGGGGGCCAGCTGCTCCCTCAGCTCGGGCCTTTTCAGGGCCAGGCTGATGTTTGCTCGGAGGTAGCCTGGAACCTCGCCGGTGTCGTAGTAGTCGCCCGTGAACTCGACCGCCACGACCCGGTTGGTCGCGATCGTGGCGCGGATCGCGTCGGTGAGCTGGATCTCGCCGCCGGCCCCCGGCTGGGACTCGTTCAGGGCCTGGAAGACGTCGGGTGCCAGGACGTAGCGGCCGAGGATGGCGAGGTCGGAGGGGGCTTCCGCCGGATCGGGTTTCTCGACCACGTCGACGACCTCGTGCACGCGGCCCTCGCTCTTGCCCGTGGCGATGATGCCGTAGCGGCCGACCTGGCTCTGAGGGACGCTGCGGGTGGCCAGCACCGTGGCACCGCCCTCGTCGAGGTGGACGTCGATCAGCTGCTTCAGTGCCGGCGGGTCGCCCAGGATCACGTCGTCGGCGAGGAGGACCGCGCAGGGCTCGCCGCCCACCAGCCGCCGCGCCGTCCAGACAGCGTGGCCAAGGCCGAGGGGACGCTTCTGCTGGATGTACATGATGTCGACCCGGTCGGACAGAGAGTCGAGGCCAGCCAGGACCTCCAGGAGGTCGTCCTTGCCTCGGTCTCGCAGGTAGAACTCCAGCTCCAGGTTGCGGTCGAAGTGGTCGACGATCGACCGTTTGCCGCTCCCGGTCACCATGATGACCTCCTCGATTCCAGAGGCCGCCGCCTCCTCCACCCCGTACTGGATGGTGGGCTTGTCGACGAGAGGCAGCATCTCCTTCGGCTGCGCTTTGGTGACCGGGAGGAAGCGGGTCCCCAGGCCAGCGGCCGGGAAGACGGCCTTGCGCACCAGGCGGGACGGCATCACTGAGAATGTAACCCCGTGCCCGATTTCCCAGCGGTCCAGCCTGGGATCGAGAAGACCATCGAGCGGACTGTCGATGACACCCTCGTTACTCGCCACGTGGGCGGGGCCGGCACGTTCGCGACGCCGGCCATGATCGGGCTCATGGAGCAGTGCAGCCACAAGCTAATCGAGCCGCTGCTGGGCGACGCCTACACGACGGTTGGCTTCGAGGTCTGCGTCAAGCACCTGAAGCCCACTGAGCCAGGCAGCCGGGTCTCCGTGAAGAGCCGGCTGGCCGAGGTGACCGACGGGCGCAAGCTCCTCTTCGAAGTTGAGTGTCGCGAGGGCTACAAGCTCTGTGGAACCGGCACCCACCGGCGCACGATCGTGGCGGCGTTCGGGCCCAAGCCCGCGGCTGGTTAGCGGGGCGAGCGCGTGCGGGCGGAGCGGCGCCGGAGCGCCTGTTGGAGGGCCAGCTTCTTGAGGCCTGGGTTGTCGACCACGACCTTGGGACCGCTCACTTTGCGGTCGCGCGACTTGACCCGCGCCTTCTCTCGGGCGGTCAACTGCTCGATATCTTCACTCATGTCGTAATCGATGCTACCCGTCGCTGCCGGATCACAATCCAGCCGACCGTGATCGCGGCCGCCGCCCCCAGTCCAATCGCCGCGCCGAGTGCGGGCACTCGAACGCGCTCCGGGACGCGTTGCCGCAAGCCCATGAGCTCTTCCCACCAGCGCCGCTGGCGCGGCTGCTCCAGCCACTGCAGGAGGTCCGAGCGGAAGGGCTGTGGAGCCGGGATCGAGGGCAGCGACTCTCGCAGGTAGGCCGCGGTGCGGAGGTAGGGCTGGAGCTCCTCGTCGGCGTCAACGCGCTCGCCGGAGAGCATCCGGTCGAGCGCCCGCGAGAGCCGGTCTTCGAGCGGGTTCACAGCGCGACCTCGTCAGGCTGGAGGCGGCCCCGAAGCGTGGAGATGGCCCGGAATGTGAGCGCTTTGATCGCTCCTTCGCTGCGGCGCATGACGCGCGCGATCTCCTGATTCCGGAGGCCGGCCTCGAAGCGGAGCAGGAGCACCGTCCGCTGGTCCTCGGGGAGGCCCGCTAGCGCGGATCGCAGGCGGCGGCCCGACTCGGCGCGGAGCCACTGCTGTTCAGGCCCGACCTCGCTGGAAGCGTGCCCGGGCAAGAGCTCGACGAACGGCGCCCGCCGCCGGCCGCGGGAGATGACGCTGGCCGCGATCCGGTAGAGCAGCGCGCCATAGGGAACGCCCCGCCAGCGATAGCCGGGCAGGTGCTTCAGCGCGCGCTCGAAAGTCTCGGCGGTGACCTCCTCGGCCTGGGAGGCCGACCCGGTGTGGTGATAAGCGAATGAATAGATGGCGTCCACGTACCTCTCGTAAAGCTCCCCGAAACGCGCGCTGTCTCGCTGGGCGGCTTCGATCAGCCGTCGTTCCGCCTCCAGCTCAGCGGGGCCAAGCCTTCGCATGTCGGGTGCGTGAAGCCTAAGCCGGGCGGGGCCACGCGGTTACGTCGTGTTTCCTCGGACTTGTAGGTGGCTTGATCTGTCTTTATTTGGAGCGGGCCACTCGCTTGCTTTGGGGCCCCCGTGCCGAAACGGCATGGGGAATGGCCCCCTGCCGCGCGCTGCGGCGCGCGAGCCGGTAAGGAAGGGCCTTTACGTCTTCTTCGGACTTGCGGGTGGCTTTATCTCTTCTTGTCTTGGAGCGGGGCACTCGCCCCGCCTGCCGCGCGCTGCGGCGCGCGAGTCTGTAAGGAAGGGCCTTTACGGTCCGATTCCCGTTCCCCCGTCCGGAGGCCACTCGGTAGCTAGGTTCGATTTGGAGCGGCGCAGTCGCGCCGCGGTGCCGCGCGCTGCTG
>CATPBK010000020.1 GCA_955652705.1 Candidatus Dormiibacterota bacterium
CGGCAGTCGAAGCTCGCTGAGCTCGACGAAGGGAGGTATCACATGCGATTCCGCACCACGATTCTCCAGAGCGGCAAGACCGCTGCCGGCATCCAGATTCCCGACGAGATTGTTGAGGCCCTGGGGTCGGGCAAACGTCCCGCGATCAAGGTCACGATCAAGGGGTACACCTACCGCAATACGGTTGCGGTGATGGGGGGCGTCTATATGGTCGGAGTCAGCGCGGAGCACCGGGCCGGCGCCGGCGTCGCCGGTGGCGAGGAGGTCGACGTCGACATCGAACTCGACAGCGCCCCGAGAGAGGTCACCGTGCCAGCTGACTTCGCTGCGGCTCTGGACGGGGCGCCCAAGGCCCGCGCATCCTTCAGCGCCCTGTCGTACAGCAATAAATCGTGGCACGTGCTCCAAATCACCGGCGCCAAGAGTGACGAGACGAGACAGCGCCGCATCGCCAGGTCGATCGAGATGTTGAACGAGGGCCGCGCCCCCCGCTAGTTTTCAGTTGAACTCGAGTTCGGTGGTTATCTCGATGCTTCCACTGATGCTTCTCGCCACTGGACAGCGCGCGGCGTGGAGGCCGTGCGCTCGCTCCGCGGCTTCGCGCTTGTCGTCAGGGCACCCGCTCAACCGGTAACGGACTCGGATCCGTTTGATCACGAGAACCTTGTCCTCGACAACGACGTCGCCCTCAGCATCCGCGGTCAGCTTCCCCTCGGCGGCGTCGATCCCGCGCGCCTCCAGCGCGCCTCCCAAGGTGCCCGTCAGTCAACCGGCCGCCGCAGCAACCACGTAGTCCAAGGTGGTCGCATGGTCCGGGTATTGGCCCGGCGCGGTGCCGTAGTGCTCGCGTACCTCGTCATGAGTGCCAAAGATGACCGGATCCGGCTCGCTCGGGAGAAACGCTCGTCGGATGGGGCCGCGCTCGCGAACGATCCGGACACGCGAGATGTAGACGGGGGCGTTCTCCACATCCCCTACTATGCCGCGCACTGACAAGCGACGGGGTGGCGCCTAGGTTCGAGGGCTCCGCGATTTCTTCCGCTTGGCGAGCGGAAGGATCAGCACGAAGGTGCTGCCGCGGCCAGCGTCGGTTTCCGCATGCAGGTCCCCATCGTGGAGGCGCGCCATCTCGCGCGCCAGGTAGAGGCCCAGGCCCGCGCCGCCGATTGCCGCGGTGTCAGAGTTGACGACCCGGCCGAACTGCCGAAACAACAGCCCTGCCTGGTCGGGATTGATTCCAATTCCTTGATCCCTGACCTTCACGCGCGCCTGAACGCGGTTTGAGAGCAGCTCGCACTCGATCGCTCCTCCGCTGGGCGAGTACTTGACGGCGTTGTCCAGCAGGTTGTGCAAAATGGCGGAGAGCAACTCCGGGGCCGCCAGGACCGAGACAGGTTTTGAGGGTATTGAAAGCGCCACTTTGTGGTCGGCTCCCGCCAAGGCCCGAACCCGTTCAACCGCTCCCCTGACCAGATCACGGAGGTCGACGTCCTCCCGACGCACTGCGACCACACCAGACTGTAGGCGGGCAGCTTGCAGCATCTGGCCCACGAGCCCATCCAGCTGCAGCGTCTGGTCATTCAACACCGAGATGGCCCGTGTCCCGTTCTCGTTCAAGGCACCGAAGTCGCCTTCCTCGAAGAGCGATACGTAGCCGCGGATGAGAGACACGGGATTGCGGAGCTCGTGAGAAGCCAGGTCCAGGAACTGGGATTTAGTGCGTTCCAAGTTCGCCATTCGATCGGCCAGCTCATGGAACTTGACTGCTTCACGTCTTTCCCCTTTCAGCAGCCTATCCTGCATCCGCCTTTTCTCGGTGATGTCACGCGTGACTTTCGCGAATCCTCGCAATCGACCGGACGCGTCTCTGAGAGCTGTGATCAGGACACTTGCCATGAATCGCGATCCATCTTTGCGGAGCCGCCAACCCTCCTCCTCGTAAACGCCCAGTCGCTCAGCCGCCGCCAGAGCCCGGGAAGGTTTGCCGGTGGCGACATCTTTGGGCAAGTAGAAGGCCGAGAAGTGGCGCCCAATAATCTCCTTGGCGCGATAGCCCTTGATCCGTTCCGCCCCTTGGTTCCAGCTCGTTACTTGACCACCTGGATCCAACATGAAGATCGCGTAATCCTTGACGCCGTCAACAAGTAGGCGAAAGCGCTCCTCACTGCTCCGCAGCTCCGCCGCGACGGCCTCAGCCCGCGCCAGCTGGACCGCATTGCGAAGGGCCAGCACGGCTACATTTCCGAGATCCCGCAGTACCGCGATGTCGTGGGGTTCGAAAGAGCGATCTTGCCGCCGGCTGACTGCGATGGTGCCGAACACGTCGCCGGCAACTGTGAGGGGCAAGATCACCATGTGGCGGACACCCACCAGCTGGTCTCGGAACGGGCGCGGAAGAATGTCCGGATCGAGGGCATGGACCACCGGTTCCTGCTCAACCATCAGCCGGCGCATCTCCGGCGCGGTGATCGGCCAGCGCCGGCCCGACTCGGCGGGCGCTCCGTCTACGTCGAAGCTGCCCTCGATGATTACCGACGACTCGTCCGCGATCCTCGTCAGAGTTGCTCGGTCTGCGCTGACCGCGGCCGCGATGCCTCTTAGGAGCCCATCAACCAGTGGCTGCATGCCGAGCGAAGCGGACAGATCTACGGATGAATCTGGGGGGACATCTGTTCTCGACTTCCGGCTCCGCCCAGCCGAGGTCAACGGCTCGCTCCCGCCGCCGGAGCGATGCCTTGTCCGTGTGGGAGCTCGCGGGTGCGAGGAGTTCACAGAGACCTCTCCACGAGTTTGAGGTAGCCCCTGGATGAGGTCAACCGCCGATGACGGTCAGGACGACGTTCCCGGTCTTCTGCTCCGTTTCGACGTACCTGGTCGCTTCGACCACGTCCTCCAACGGGTAGCGCCGGTCGATGACCGCCCGGTATCTCCCCGTCTCAATAAGCTCCTTGAGTAAGAGGACGTCCTTCTTTGTGTATCGAGGTGGTATCTGGAAGATGACCTTCTTGTCTCCGATCCGCGACGTCCACAGCGCCAGCATGAGATTCTGCAAGCCGTCGGTCGGCAGGTAGATGCCGCCCCGATTCAGGGAGCCTCGGCACCGCCCGAACGAGTGCTTGCCGACCGCGTCGAAGATGACGTCGTACGTCTCGCCGTTCCGGGTGAAGTCTTCCTGCGTGTAGTCGATCACCCTGTCGGCGCCGAGCGATCTCACGAGCTCGAGGTTCTTGGTGTTGCACACCGCGGTGACGTCGGCCTCGAAGTACCTGGCGAGCTGGACGCCTGCTGTGCCGCAGGATCCAGACGCGCCGTAGATCAGGATCCTCCGGCCTTTCCGGAGATCAGCGTGTCTGAGGCACGTCAGTGCGTTGAGAGCTCCGTCGCAGACCGCGGCAGCCTCTTCAAAGCTCATGCTGGCCGGCTTGTGCGCGATCCGGCCGCCCTCCGGCATGCAGGTGAACTCCGCGTGCGCCCCGAACCTGAACCCGGTGGCGCCGAAGACGTGGTCACCGACTGCGAACTCGCTGACGGCCGCGCCGACTGCCACGACCTCTCCGGCCAGCTCGTTGCCGAGGATCCGCTGCTTTGGCCGGCGGATGCCCGAGATCAAGCGACTGATGAGACTGACGGCCAGGCCGCCACGGCGGTTGGCTTCGCGAGTCGCGCAGTCCGCCCGGGTGACCGTCGTGGCGTGGATCTTGACCAGGACTTCGTCGTCCTTGGGGACGGGCCGCTCGACGTCTTCGATTCGCAGAATGTCGGGCGGGCCGTATCTGTCGTAAACAACCGCTCTCATTGGGTCCCCTGTTGTGCTGACGGTGCCACCCTCCGCCTCCTTGGTTGCTTCGTTCAGCTCGGCTCTTGGTCGAGGAAGGCGAGCGCCACCGCGGCGAACAGCGGCGAGCTGAAGATGTTGTAGTGGGTCAGGCCGGGAAGGATCGCCAACGCGTGGCCGCCCTTCGGCCGGCCTTCGCCCATCCAGCCGCCGTCGCGAAGGCCACCGTCGAGCAGGTTGAAGATCTCGACGTAGTGGCTCGGCGGCGCCATGTCGGCGTCGGCCGCCACGATCAGCGTCGGGACCCTTAGGCCGCGCACCTCCTCGGTGTAGTCGTAGCCCTTGGCCATCGACTCGCCGATCTTGTCTAGCAGGCGGGGGAAGTCCTCCGGGCGCGGCGCGACCCGTTGGTAGAGCTGGTACATCGGCGTGTCCTTCATGAACTCGGTCGCGGCCGCGCTCACCTGTCCCTGCTGCGCGCGCATCTCCGGATAGATCGCATCCGGCCGGAGATTCGCCGACGCGGCGACGAGGCGGCCGACTTTGTCCGGGTACTTCACCGCGGTTTGCAGCGCCACTCCGCCGCCGAGTGAGTAGCCCACCAGGTCCGGCCGGTCCAGAGCGAGGTGGTCGATGAGCGCGGCGATGTCGTCGGCCATGAGCCCGATGTCGATCGGGCGGTCGATGTCGGCGGTGCGGCCGTGCCCCTGCAGGTCGACCGCGATGACCTGGTGGCGCTCCGCCAGGGCGGGCATGACCGGCCCGAACATCTCGCCGGACCCGAGCCCCCCGTGCAGCAGGATCAGTGGCCGTCCGGCGCCGTGCGTCGCGTAGTACAGGTTGATGCCATTGACCTCGGCGTACTGGCCGTTGCCCTTCACGTCGCTGGTCCAATCGGTGGTAGTCACGGTCAGCTCCTTGTGTCCTCGCTGATGGTTGACGCCGATACAGACCCGGCTCCCCCCCGAAACTCATCGGCGCCCCGTGGCATTCTGCACATTGGCTGCGCAATCTCCGCCATTGCGAGTCGACTGCGGAAAAGTTGGTGCCGAGAGGGGGAGTCGAACCCCCACGAGGTTGCCCTCAACGGTTTTTGAGACCGTCGCGTCTGCCAGTTCCGCCATCTCGGCGCTGCCGCGAAAAGGCTACCCCACGTTGACAGCGCCCCTGGGCGCGGCGAGAATCCCGCCACCGTGGCCCAAGCCCCCACCCCCGGACTTCCCGGCATGGCGCCCGTGCCACCGCCCAAGAAGCGCCGCGGGTGCGGCTGCACTGGTTGCCTGGCAATCCTGCTCCTGGTCGTGCTGCTGGCCGGCGCGGGCGTCTACTACTTCGGCGTCGTCGGGGCGAGCGCCTCAGTCGCCGTTCCCGCCGAGCTGCTGGTCGTCACGCAGACCGCCAACGTCACTCACGGCGGCAGCACGCAGCCGGGCAAGTCGGGTCAGCAGATCCGCGCCAACGACTCCATCAAGACCGACAGCAAGGGCCGCGCGGCGATCCAGTTCCAGGACGGCTCGCTCACGCGCCTGGCCCCAGGCACCGAGGTGCAGCTGACGCAGGCCCAGTTCACCAAGCACGGCCAGCTGCAGAACGTCACGCTCTCGCAGAAGGTCGGCCGCACCTACAGCACCGTCCAGCGCCTGACTGGCGGGGGCGCGACCTTCACCGTCCAGGGCCACTCCGGCAACGCGAGCGTGCGCGGCACCGAGTTCGAGATCATCCAGGCGAGCGACGGCACGTTCACGCTCCGCGTCAAGGTCGGCAAGGTCCACCTGAAAGGCAGCACGGAGACCGACGTCACCGCCGGCAACCAGGTCGTGGTGCAGCCGAACGGGAAGCTCGGTCCCCAGACGCCGATCCCGCCCGACCCGGCCGACCCCTTCAACCTCTGGATCGCCAGCGAGAACGCGGCCAAGGGCACCGGCCAGCCGGGGTCGGCGACCACCGCCTACAGCTCCGGCGGCATCGCCAGCGGTCAGACCCATGCCCAGCCGGACTACGGCTCCGCTGGCGGGGACCTGGTCGGCGATCTCGTCTACCCGGGCAGCAAGATGAAGCTGCGGATCGTCACTCCGTCCGGGCAGACCGTCGATAGCGACACGGCGTCGCTCCTGCCGGGTGTGGGCAAGAAGGTCGAGATCCTGATCCCGAACGGGCCGCCGGGCCTCTACCACGTCTTCGTGATGGGCGAGGACGTCAACCCCGCAGAGGACTACGCCGTCACGCTCAGCGTGCGCTACCCGTGCGCCTCGGGGAGTCTCGACAATGGCGGGTTCGTACGGAACATCTTGAGCGCCAAGGACACCGCTGCCGCTATCACCCAGGCGGGTGGCAGCAACGTCAGCGTGAACTTCAGCGGCGCCTCGGCCACCGGCGTCAACGCCTCGGCGTCCGGCAGCTTCAGCGGCGTCAGCGTTTCAGGGTCGGCTCTGCTTTATGCGGCCGGCGGCTTCCTGGTCGCCCAGGTGACGAGCGCCACGGTCAACGGCATCAACGTGACCGACCAGCTCACGAACGCCTTGAGCCAGGCCTCGGGCCACAACCTCACCCAGCTCGACCCCGGCTACCACCTCGATCGGCTCTACACCTGCACCGCCGGGGGCGACGGCTTCATGGTGATCGAGGGACATCACGTCTAGTCCGGCAGGTGTCGGCGAGAGGATTCGAACCTCCACGCCCTTTCGGGCACCAGCTCCTAAGGCTGGCGCGTCTACCGTTCCGTCACGCCGACACCTGCCGGAC
>CATPBK010000021.1 GCA_955652705.1 Candidatus Dormiibacterota bacterium
CGGCATACTGCGCACCGGCATTCGCACCGCCAGCCGTTACAGCTTTCGAATGGCCCGGTTCACGTCGGCGATCCTGGTCGCCGCGCTGTTCTTCGCGCTCGCGCCCACCCTGGCAGCCCGCGCTGACCCGATCGACGACCTCGAGGCTCAGATCGCGCGCGACCAGGCGGCTCTCGCGGGCCTTCAGGACCAGACCCTCGCCGTCGACGCTCAGATCGCCGACTTGCAGGGCCGGATCGCCCGGCTGCAGGCCCTCCTCGCCGACCTCAACAGCCAGCTCCTGGCGGCGAATGCCCGGCTCAGCTCCGAGCAGGAGCAGCTCGACAAGGTCCAGCAAGCCGAGGATCGCGCCGCAGCGGAGCTGACGAGGACCGAGAACGAGCTCCAGCTCCGGCAGTCGCAGTTCGCGAGCCAGCTCCGCCTGCTCGACAAGGTCGAGAAGGTGAGCCCCTTCAAGATCGTCCTCACCTCCGGCAGCTTCACCGACTTCCTCGGGCGCATCTACGCCATCAGGCAGATCTCGGACGGGACGCACACGCTGGCGGTTCAGGTCAAGGCCGCCCGTGACCGCGTCGCTGCCCTCCGCGCGGAGCTCGAAGTCCAGCGTGCGCGCCAGGCTGACGTCGTGGCCCGAATGCAGGCAGAGAAGCAGCGGCTGGAAACGCAGTACGCGATGGAGACGGCGGCCACGAACCAGCTGGCGGTGCTCCAGGCCAGGCTCGGGCAGCAGCAACAGTCGCTCATCGCCCAGGCCTCCGATCTCAGCGCGGAGATCGCCAGCGCCGAGGCGCAGATCGCCGCCCTCCTCGCGTTCAGCCGTGGCCAGGGCGGCGGCAACATCGTGGCGCCCGAATACCTGACCAGCGCCTGGGGCAACTACTACAACCAGCGCGACGCCCGCTGGGGCGACGACTACGTCGGCCGCAGCGCCTACCGGGTCTGGGAGATCGGCTGCCTGCTCTCCAGCGTGGCGATGGTCAACACCCACTTCGGGTTCCGGCGGGTGACGCCTGGCACGATCGCGGCCGACCCGAACAACTTCACCTCCGGTGGCCTTCTTTACAACTTCGCGCTCGACGTTCCCGGCCATCCCGCGACGATCAACAACAGCCCCTCCCGGGCCTGGATCAACAACTACCTGACCAACGGCGGCACGGTTATCGTGGGGATGTTCATCCGCAGCGGCGGCACCCACTTCGTCGTCTTGACCGGGATGAACGGGCCCTACGACTATTGGATCAACGACCCCTGGATGGAGGACGCGATGCACGTCTCCTACAGCTCGTCCCTGGTCACCGGGTCGATCTACACAGCCATCGGTTACTGGTAGACGCGACGTCTGCGGTGAGGGGGCTGGGAACGGCCTGCGCGGTCGCGCTGATCGCGGCCTGCTCGACCGGGCCGACCGCCAAGCCAACCCCGTCGCCGAGTCCGTCACCGGCCGTGACCGTCAACGAGCCCTGTCTCGATGCCGCGGCCCCGCCGGCAGCGCCCTCCGGCCCGGTCTCCGCGCAACCGCTCTGGACGGTGGCGAGCGGCCTCAACCAGCCCGACGACATCCTCTTTCGCGACGGCAGCCTCTATATCGGCGAGCTCGGCAGCGGGAAGATCAGCGTCGTCGCGCCGGGCAAGCCGGCCGCGCGGCTCAACGTGACCATCCCCAAGGTCGAGGGCCTGGCCTTCATCGGCGACACCCTTTACGCGGCTGATCAGCAGTCCGATCAGGTCCATGCGATCAACGGCGATCAGGTCACGACCCTGATCCAGCTCCAGCCCGTGGCCGGCAAGGACAACGTCGACGGGATCGCCGCGGCCGGCGACCAGCTGATCGTGCCCGACAGCCCGCAAGGCGTCGTCGATTGGGTGGACCGCTCGGGCCGGATCGTAAAGACGGCGGGCGGCTTCGTGCGGCCGACCGGCGCCTGGCCGCTGCCGGACGGCTCGACGCTGATCGCCGACGAATACGGCAACAGCGCGGTGCAGCTGCTGCCGGACGGAAGCCGGTCCTTCTTGATCCAGGGCCTGCCCATCGTCGACGACGTGGCCGCCGACGCCGACGGGCGCGTGTTCGTAGTCACGCCGGTGGTCAGCGGCGGCCGCCTCGCCGAGGTCAGCGGTGGCCAGGCCCACGACCTTGTCGGCAAGCTGCTGGAACCGCAGGGGATCGCCTTCGACCGGGCGGGCAACGTGTTCGTCTCCGAGTCGGCGGCGGGACGCGTCGACCTCGCCATCCGCTCGTTCAAGCTGGTGCCGCTGGGGACCGCCCATCCGGCTGCCGGCCAGCCGCTCTGCGTCGGCCTCGTGCGCGCGCCGGGCTTCTCTGACACAGTCAAGCTGGCCGGCGACGCCGGCCTCAGGGTGGTTCGCCAGCCGGACGCCGGCAGCCAGGGCGAAGTCCTCGTCTCCGGGTGCCAGGCGGCGCCTTGCCGCCTCACGGCCAGCAGTGGCACCCGCAGCGACGTCCTCTGGATCATGGGCCCCTGAACCTGTAGAAAGCTCTGGCCCCGGGCCTCGCCGCCGCCGTTTGCCATACTTTTTGACGCCTTGATCAGCACCACGCCTTTGTGGGCGATCGTCGCCACAGCCGGCAATGTCCCAGCCCCGGAACGCGATGACCTGCGCCGCAGCCTGGAGCTCGCCGCCGCAGGGCGCTCGGATCGCGTCCTCCTCGCCACCTGCCACCGAGTGGAGCTCTATGGAACCGGACCGCTTCCGCCGACGGCGCTGTCGGTGCTCGGCGGTTCTCAAGCCGTCGAGCACCTGCTGCGGGTCGCAGCCGGCCTGGAGAGCGCGGTCCGGGGCGAGGACGAGGTCCTGCACCAGGTCCGAGGCGCGATTGCCGGCGCGCGCCTCGACCGGCGCGTCGATGGAGCCCTGGTCAGGCTCTTCGAGACCGCGATCGCAGCCGGGAGACGAAGCCGGTCAGGCCGGCATTCGCAAGCGCCGGGACTTGCCGACCGCGCCGTCGCCTGGCTGGCGCAGCGTTTCGGGCTGGCCGGCAAGCCGGTCATGGTCGTCGGCGCCGGTCCCGTGGGACTGGCCCTGGCGCGGTCGGTCCGCCGGCATGGCGCCGAGCTCACGATCGCCAGCCGACACGGCCGGGTGGTGGCTGGCGTGCCAGCCATCGATCTCGAGCAAGCGGCTCACCGCGCGCCGGCGATGGCCGCGGCCGCGGTCGCGCTGGCCGGTCCCTGGGCAGCGGCGAACCAGCTCCCGCCGACCGTGGACCTCTCCTCGCCGTCAGCGGTCTCGCCCGCGGCCCGCGCTCGCCTCGGATCCGACTTTCTCGGCATCGACGATCTCTTCAAAAACGGAGGGCCGGCGCCCCGGGGCTACGTCGAGCTGGCCGAGGCTGTGGTGTCGAGCAAGACCGCGGAGTACCTGGCCTGGTCGGGCGAGCGCGCATGACCGCCATCCTCGTCACCCGGCCCCAGGCTGAACGCGACCCGGTCGTCGGGCTGCTTCAGGGGCGCGGCTATCGCGTGCACGCGGTCCCCACGGTGGCCACGGTGCCGATCACGACCGGCCTGCCCGATCTCGAGCTCTACGACTGGATCGTGGTGACGAGCGCGACCGGCGTGCTGGCGCTACCGAGCGTGCCGGCTGGACCTCGCTGGGCGGCGGTCGGTCCCGGCACGGCGGCCGAGCTCGCGGCGCGCGGGGTCACCCCCGATCTCGTGCCCGAGCAGAGCAGCGGGCTCGCCCTGGCAGAGGCGATTCCGGACGTGACCGGCAAGACCGTGCTGCTGGCGCGGGCGGACGCGGCGGGCAGCGACCTCCCCCAACGCCTACGCGAGCGAGGGGCGGTCGTCGACGAGGTCGCCGTCTACCGGACCGTCATCGGTCCGGCTGCGTCTGCAGGGCTCTTCGCCTCGGCGCTGGGCGACCCCAGCCTGGCCGCGGTCATCTTTGCTTCCGGCTCGGCTGTCCAGGGCTATCTGCGTCTCGGCGGCCGCCGCGATATCCCGGCGGTGACCATCGGTCCCCGCACCACCGCCGCGGCCCGGGCGGCCGGCCTCTCGGTTCTGGCGGAGGCCGCCTCCCAGGACCCGGAGGCCCTCGCCGCCGCCGTTGCCGCCGCCATTCCGCTGGAGGAGCAAGAGCATGCGTGAGCTGGTTCGCCGCCTCGAAGTCCCCAGCCCGGGCCCGCAGCGGCCCCGCCGGTTGCGTGCCCGCGACCCGCTTCGACGCCTGGTCCGGGAGACCCGTCTCGCGCCCGGGCAGCTGCTGGCGCCCATCTTCGTCGTGTCCGGGACCGGGCGCCGCGAACCGATCGCCTCGCTCCCGGGACACGCGCGTTTAAGCTCCGACCTCGCCACGGAGCTGGCGGCCGAGCTTTCCAGGCTTGGCGTGGGCGGGATCTTGCTCTTCGGGATCCCGGACGAGAAGGACTTAGAGGGCCGTGCCGCCGCCGACCCGTCAGGTCCGGTCTGCGCGACCATCCGCCAGATCCGGTCCGCCGGACTGGGGCTGGTCCTGGCCGCCGATGTCTGCCTCTGCGAGTACACGACCCACGGGCACTGCGGCGTCCTGAACGGCGAGCGGGTCGACAACGACGCCACCCTCCCCCTCCTCGCCGAGGCGGCGGTCGCCTATGCCGAGGCGGGAGCCGAGATCGTGGGCCCGAGCGCCATGATGGACGGCCAGGTCGCCGCGCTGCGCGCCGGCCTCGACGAGGCCGGGCAGACCGAGACCGCCATCATGGCCTACGCCTCCAAGGCGGCCTCCTACCTCTACGGGCCCTTCCGGGAGGCGGCAGGCTCAACGCCCTCCTTCGGCGATCGCCGCGGCTACCAGATGGACCCGGCCAACGCTCGCGAGGCGATGCGAGAGCTGCAGCTCGACGCCGACGAAGGCGCCGACATCCTGATGGTCAAGCCCGCGCTCACCTCGCTTGACATCCTGGCCCGCGCCCGGGAGCGCTTCGACCTGCCGCTGGCCGCTTACAACGTGAGCGGCGAAGTGGCCATGATCGAAGCCGCCGCGGAACGAGGCTGGATCGATCGCCGGGGGGCCGCGCTCGAGTGCCTGACAGCGATCGCCCGCGCCGGCGCGGACGTGATCATCACGTATTTCGCGGCCGACGCCGCCCGCTGGCTGGCGGAATCGTGACCGCCCGGTTCGTCCACGCGCTCGCGCTCGGAGTCGATCCGGCCTGGCGGCGTCTTCCGGCCGCAGAGCGCTGCCGCACCGCCGAGGAGATGGCGGCCGAGCTGCAGGCTGGGGAGGCGGTCACGACTTACACCTACTCGATGATCGGCCTCCAGGCTCGGACCGACCTGCTGTTCTGGAGCCTGGCGCCCACCCTGGAGGCGCTCGAGGAGCGAGCCGCCGCCCTCCTGCGCTCGGGGCTGGGTACCTGGACGACAGTCTCGGAGAGCTTCCTTGGCATCATCCAGGCCTCGCAGTACGTCAAGAAACCGACCCCCCAGGAGCAATCTCTCTTCAGCGGAGAGCGGGCCAGGTACCTGGTCGTCTACCCGTTCACCAAGAGCAGCGACTGGTACCTGCTCGGCAAGGAGGCCCGCCAGGGCGTCATGAACGAGCACATGCGGGTCGGCCACGACTACCCGCAGGTCCGCCAGCTCCTGGCCAGCTCCTTCGGCGTCGACGACCAGGACTTCCTGGTCGCTTACGAGACCGACGAGCTGGTCGCCTTCGGCGAGCTGGTCCGAGCCCTCCGCGGGACCGAAAGCCGCCGCTCGACGGTGCGCGACACTCCGATCCTGACCGCCGTCCACCGGCCCTTCCAAGAGATATGCGCGCTGCTGGGAGCCTGACCGCCGCCGACCTCTTCCCGGGTGGGGTCAACAGCCCGGTCCGAGCTTACGGTGCGGTCGGCGGAGACCCGCCCGAGCTCGTTCGAGGCAAGGGTTGCCGCGTCTGGGACGCGGCCGGACGGGAGTACGTCGATTACGTCTGCGCTTACGGCCCGCTGATCCTCGGTCACGGCCATCCCGCCGTCCTGGAAGCGGTCGCGGCCGCGAGCGCGGCGGGCGGGCCCTTCGGCGTCACGACCGACGGCGAGGTCCGGCTGGGCGCACTCATCCGGGAGCGAATGCCCTCGGTGGAGCGGCTGCGCTTCGTGAACTCGGGTACCGAGGCTGTTATGAGCGCCCTCCGAGTGGCGCGAGCGGCGACCGGGCGTGACCTGGTGCTCAAGTTCGAGGGGTGCTACCACGGCCACTCGGACGGCCTCCTGGCAAAGGCCGGGTCGGGCCTGGCCACGCTGGGATTGCCCGGCAGCGCGGGTGTCACCGCGGCGGTGGCCGGCCAGACCCTGATCGTCCCTTACAACGATCTCGCTGCCGTGGCGGCAGCACTCGCGGCGAACCGCGGCCAGCTGGCCGCCGTCATCGTCGAGCCGGTGGCCGCGAACATGGGGGTGGTTCCCCCCGCGCCCGACTTTCTGGCCGGCCTTCGCCGCCTGACCGCGGCGGCCGGGACGCTGCTCGTGTTCGACGAGGTGATCACGGGGTTTCGCGTCGGCCCGGGCGGCGCCCAGGAGCTGTACGGCGTCCGCCCCGACCTCACCGTCCTCGGGAAGGTGATCGGGGGCGGCCTTCCGGTCGGCGCCTACGGGGGGCGGGCAGACCTGATCGACCTGGTGGCGCCCAGCGGCCCGGTCTACCAGGCGGGAACCCTGTCCGGTCATCCCGCGGTCATGGCCGCTGGCGAGGCCACCCTCCAGCTGCTGGACGCCGCTCTTTACGCGCGGCTCGAAGCGACCGCGGCGGATCTGGAGACGGGATTGCGCGACGCCCTTCCGGAAGCCCGGATCGCGCGGGTGGGCTCACTCCTGACCGCGTTCGTCCCGGACTTCGCGAGCTTTTTCATCCGGATGCGAGCGGGCGGAGTACTTCTCGCGCCCTCCCAGTACGAAGCCTGGTTCGTCTCCGCGGCGCATGACCGGACCGCGGTGGCGCTGACGCTGGAGGCGGCCCGTGGAAGCTAGCCTCTTCCTGCGCGCCTGCCGGCGCGAGCCGGTCGAGCGCACGCCGATCTGGCTGATGCGCCAGGCCGGGCGCTCGCTGCCCGAGTACCGAAAGATCCGCGAGCGCTACCAGCTGGTCGACATCGTGGCGGACGCCGACCTCTGCGCCGAGGTGACGCTGCAGCCGGTGCGCCGGCTCGGCGTCGACGCGGCGGTCATGTTCGCCGACATCATGCTGCCGCTGGAAGGCATGGGCGTCGACTTCCAGCTCGTGGAAGAGGTCGGCCCGGTCATCGCGGACCCGGTCCGGAGGCCCGCCGACGTCGCTCGGCTGCGCACTCCCTCCCCGGAGGAGTCGGTTCCCCAGGTCCTGGCCGCCGTGCGCCGGGTGGCGGCCGAGTCGTCGGTGCCCGTCATCTGCTTCTCGGGCGGCCCCTTCACGCTCGCCAGCTACATCATCGAGGGGCGGCCGAGCCGCGACTTCAAGCTGACGAAGGCGTTCATGTACCGGGAGCCGGGGGCGTTCGACCTCCTCCTCGAGAAGCTCGGAAGCGTGGCCGCCGGATACCTGGCGGCGCAGGTCGCGGCCGGCGCCCAGGCGCTTCAAGTCTTCGACAGCTGGGTGGGCGTCCTCGCCCCTCAGGACTACGCGGCGCGCGTGCTGCCGCACACCAGGCGCCTCTTCGCCGCGAGCGCCCGGCTGGGCGTCCCTCGGATCCACTTCGGAACCGGGACCGCCGGGCTCCTCGAGCTGATCGCGGACGCGGGGCCCGACGTCGTGTCGCTGGATTGGCGAGTCGACCTCGACGCCGGCTGGGCCCGCCTCGGCGAGCGCGGCGTCCAGGGCAACCTCGACCCGGCCGTCCTGCTCGGCCCGGCGGAGCTGGTCCGCGAGCGGGCCCGGGATGTGCTGAGAAGGGCGGGCGGGCGCCCTGGCCACGTCTTCAACCTCGGCCACGGCGTCCTGCCGGACACGCCGCTCGAGAACCTCCAGCTGCTGGTCGAGACGGTCAAGGAGTGGGTGCCCGTCGATGCCTGACGACACAGTTGGGATTCTCTGCATGGCCTACGGCAGCCCCGCCACGGAGGCCGACATCGAGGACTACTACACGCACATCCGCCATGGCCGGCGGCCCGAGCCGGCGGCGCTCGCCGACCTGACCGAGCGCTACCGCGCGATCGGCGGCTCGCCGCTCGACCGCATCACCCGAGCCCAGACGGCCGCGCTGGCCGCCCGCACGGAGCTGCCCACCTTTGTCGGCATGAAGCACGCCCCACCTTTAATCGCGGAAGGCGCCGGCGCGGCATACGAGGCCGGCATCCAGCGATTGGTCGGACTCCCTCTCGCGCCCCATTTCGCGGCCATGAGCCTCGGCCAGTACGAGGCGGAGCTGCGGCAGGCCTGGTCTGGAGAGCTGGTGTTCATCCCGGGCTTCCACGCTCACCCGGCGTTCATCGAGACCATCGCCGGACTGCTGCGGGGAGCCCTCGCCGGGTTCCCGGCCGACCACGTCTTTTTCACCGCCCACAGCCTTCCCGACCGGATCGTGCGGGAGGGCGACGGCTATCGCGACCGCCTCCTGGAAAGCTGTGAGCTGGTGGCGGCCGAGGTCGACCTGCCGCCCTGGACATTCGCCTTCCAGTCCGCCAGCCGGACCGGCGAGCCCTGGCTGGGCCCGGACCTCCTCGAGGCGCTGGCAGCCTCCGGCACCCGGCGGGCGCTGGTCTGCCCGATCGGGTTTGTGGCAGACCACCTGGAGGTCCTCTACGACATCGACGTGGAAGCCCAAGCCTTCGCTCGCGAACACGGGATCGAGCTCCGCCGAACGCCCTCGCTCAACGACCGCCCGGAGTTCATCGCCGCGCTGGCAGCCATCGTGGAGGAGGCGGTCAGATGACGGCCCCGACCGCCCAATGGCTCACTCTCCAGGGGGCCAGCGAGCTACTCGACGTCCACCCCGCCACCCTTCGCCAGTGGGCCGACCGAGGCCGGATCCGCGCCTACCGAACGCCGGGGGGCCACCGCCGGTTCGCTGAAGAAGACGTGCGGGCGCTGCTGGCCGAACCGCGCTCCCCGGAACTGGACCTGCTGATGAACGCGGCAGTCGGCCGAGCCCGCCTCGAATCCAGCGCCGGCCGGCTTTCGACCGAAGGCTGGTACGCGCGCTTCGACGAGGCGGCCAAAGAGCGCCATCGACAGCTTGGCCGAATGCTGATGAGCGTCCTGATCCGCAACCTGGCCCACCCCGACGGCGCTGAGAAGGCGCTCGAGGAGGCCAGACCGATCGGCCGCGAGTACGCCCGGCTGGCGGCGGGCAGCGGACTGAGCCTGGCCGATTCGATGCGTGCCTTCCTGCACTTCCAGGAGGTGCTGACCCTGAGCGTCACCCAGGTCGAGTCGGTGCAGCAGGCGCCGAGCGGCGATCTGAACCGCCACGTGAGCAGGTTCGTGAACGAGGTCCTGATCGCGATGGTCGAAGAGTTCGGCGAGTTGGGAGGTAAGTAGCAGCGTGCAGGTCCTGAACACCGTCCTGCCACTTGGGTCCAGCCTGGTCAGCTTCGTTTTCGCCGCCATCGTGTTCGACCAGTGGCGGCAGCGCCACCGCAGCTTCCAGCTGGTCTGGACGGTCGGCCTGCTCTTCTATGGGATCAGCGCGGGAACCGAGTTCCTGGGCTCGGCCCTCGGCTGGAACGAGCCGCTCTACCGGATCTGGTACCTGATCGGCGCCCTTTACGTGGCCGCCTACCTGGGGGCGGGCACCGTTTACCTCCTGAACCGGACCCGGTTCGGATTTTTCGTGGCCCACGCGCTCGGTCTGGGCGGGCTGGTCGCGCTCCTCCTGGTCAGGAGGTACCCAGGCTCTAGCTCGACCGCCTACACGGTGGCCGCGGCGGCCTTCCTGGCCGCGGCCGTCATCGTCGTGCTGACGATCTGGCGCCGGGATCTCGTGGCGCCGACCACCATGGCCTTCCTCGTGGCTGCCTCGGCGATCGTCGCCTACTTTGTCCTGACGGCCCCGGTGGCTTCACCCGGCTATGCGCTCGACCCCATGACGCGCGTGCCTGTCGGGAGCGCCATGCCTGGCTACGTCCGGGTGCTGAGCGGGCCTTTCAATGTGGCTGGGGCGGTGAGCCTGGTCTTCGGCGCCGTCTACTCGGCGTACGTCTACATGCCCAAGAAGAAGGTCCTGCCGGCCAGGTACTCGATCCTGGCGATCACCGTCAACCTGCTGGCGTCGCTGCCGCGGGCGTTCAAGGCCCTGCTGGAGGGGCGCCTCAACTCCCGGGTGCCGGCGACGATCCTGATCGCCCTGGGCGGCTTCATCCCGGGCGTGACGAGCGGACTGAACCGCTTCGGCGTCACCTGGTCGTTCTTCCTGGGCGAGTTCCTCGGGGTCGTCCTGATCTTCGCGGGCTTCCTCGTCAGCGAGGACGTTTTCGCGCACGCCCGCTTGACGTGGGCGCGCACGAAGGCGGAGGTCAGCTAGCGGGCGGCGGAAAAAAGGCGTCGAGCGCTGAGCCCGATCCTGGCGAGTCGATCCGGCGAAGGCGACGGAGGACCGGAAGGATCGCAGCCGAAGCTGCCTGAGTGAGGACCGGACGAGCCGACTGACGGATCGGCCGTCAGGGCGACTCAGCGCCGACGCGCGGCCCGCAGGGCCGCGGAACCGTTTTTCCGCCGCCTGCTCAAATTAGACCGCGGTCGGCTCGGGTTCCGGTTCCGGCGGCGGCGCGGCTGGGACGGCGGCCGCCGGTTGGCGGCGGAAGGCCCAGTTCCGCCAGAGCAGCCAGCTGCCCAACGAGACCAGGAGGATCGCGTTGAGGGCGTGCAGCGCGGACACGACCGGAATGTGGATCTCGACGAGCAGCGCCTGGATCACGAGCAGCCCCAATAGACCGGCCGTCTGCCAGGTGGTCTTCCGCGGGTGGCGCGCAGCGAACGAGAGCCCGATCAGAACCAGTGTGGTGATCGGGATCACCACCATGCCTTCGAAGAAATGGATCCCGGCAAACGTGTCGGCGTTCTTGAACGCGGTGTAGATGGTGTGCGGATTCTTGGAGCCGTGCGCCGCACCGAGCGTGAAGATGGCCATGGCGATGAGATAGAACTGCCCCAGGTACTCGAGGAGGAGCAGGGCGCCGACGACGCTGTAAGCCCTGCGGAAGAAGGTCATCTCGGTTCCTCCTCTCGACTCAGTTCGCAACCGGTTCGGCAACGGCCGCCTGTGCACTCGCCGCGCGCTGCCCGAACGCCCAATTGCGGCGCACCGTCCAGGCCGCGAGGGCGAGGATGACGAGCGCATTGACGGCGTGCAGACCGGCCACGAAAGTCACCCCGGCGAAGCCTGCGATGGCCAGGGCGAACTGCAGGATGAAGACGCCCGCGAGCAGAGCGGTGAACCCGGTCGTCCGCCAGGAGTAGCGGGCCGCGAACGACAGGCCGATCAGGACCAGGATCGTCGCCGGCACCACGATCGAGCCGTTGATCGCGTGAAGCCCGGCGAACGGACCTGCGTTCTCGAAGGCAGCCGCGATGCTCTTCTCGCTGTCCTCGGCCAGCCACACGGAGAAGGCGGCGGCGGCGATGAAGTAGAACTGCGCGAGGATTTCGACCAGCAGCAGAACGCTGACGACCGAATAGGCCTTACGGAAAAAATCAGTCACGGACGGCGCTCCCCCCTTTCTGTGCCCGGCAGGCGAGTTAAACCCGGCTACTTTACCGGTCCGGGCGGCCTTTCCGCTAGGGGCTCGTGGTACCCGCGGTTTGGGCTTGTGCGGCGGGGCGGCGGAAGGCCCAGTTGGCGAACGTGAGATAGCCGGTGAGGCCGATCAGGAACAGCGCATTGATGCCGTGAAACGCGGACACGAGGGCGATGCCGGTATGGGCGAGGGTTGCCTGAATGACGATCAGGATGAAGAGGACACCGGTCAGGATCGTGGTCCGCCAGGGCTGGCGGGCGGCAAAGGACAGGATCAGCAGGAGGATGATGACGATCCCGGCCAGGTCGCCGTTGCCGGCATGGATGCCGGCGAACTGGTCGCCATTCTTGAACCCGGCGTAGACGTCTTTCTGGTTGTCGTTCGCCTGCCAGACACTGAAGACGGCCGCCGCGATGAAGTAGAGCTGCAGGAAGTACTGCAGGAGGAGGATCACGCCCACGACGGAATAGGCCTTGCGGTAAATGCTGACCACGGCGCTTCCCCCCTTCGCTTTAAGTGCCGAGCTTGACCTCGATACTGTATCGGCCGGTCAGCCGCCACGCCAGCCGGGGCAACGGGCGCTGGCCAGCAGCACGCATGGGCATGCCGTCCAGCGAGTATCGCGTTCCCCAACAGGGGTCGGCGAGGACGGCCGGCGACCCGGGCTCATAGTTGAGCGAGCACCCGGACCTGGCGCCGGCGCCGCCCACCATCAGGAGCTGGCCGGCGCTGCGGACCAGGTAGCCGCTCTGCGCGCGATAGCTCGCATAGCTGCCGTCGACCTGGAAGGCCTTCCCCATCGGCGCCTGGACCCGGATCACGCCCCCTTCCGCGAGGGCCTGGGGCGAGATTGCTAGCTGGATCGCGACCGCAGGTGCCATGGCCGGCCGGGAAAACAGCCTGGGCATCGCAACCCCGACCAGGGTCGCCAGGACCACCAGGCCGAAGTAGGTGACGATCACATCGCCGCGCCGGGCGGCGATCGCTCCGTTCACCTCTTGGCGAGGAGCCTCTTAGCGGCGCGCACGATGTGCGGCGCGGTGATCCCGGCTGCGTTCATCAGCTCTTCCGGCTTGCCCGAGGTGGGCAGGCCCTTAACGGCCAGATGGGCGACCCGCGGCGGCCGCTCCTCTAGCGCCAGCGCCTCCATCACCGCCGCTCCGAGCCCACCCTGCGGGTAGTGGTCCTCCACAATGACCAGACGCCCGCGCGTGACCTGGGCCGCTTCGCGCAGGGTGCGCAGGTCGACCGGCTTGACCGAGTAGAGGTCGATCACGCGCGCGTTGACGCCCGACTTCTTCAGTGCGTCGGCGGCTTTGACGCACTCGTGCAGCGTCACGCCGGCGC
Source organism: Candidatus Dormiibacterota bacterium (assembly GCA_955652705.1). Taxonomy (GTDB): domain Bacteria; phylum Chloroflexota; class Dormibacteria; order Dormibacterales; family Dormibacteraceae; genus VBGR01. Next base: position 12,983 of record CATPBK010000021.1, read on the forward strand.
CGATCAGCGCCACCTTGTCGGTGGGAGTCTTGCGGAGCACCTTGGAGCCGCCCGGCCGGAACTTCTCGCGTGACGAATAAAGGACGGGGTAGGCGCCCCGCGTCGTGCGCATGAAAACGATGCCCTCGGTGTCGGCCATGACCTCGGTGAGCGCGGCGGCCGAGGTCGCGTCGGACGGGTAGAGCACCGTCGAGCCTTCGATCGCGCGCATCGAGGCCAGGTCCTCGAGAGCCATCTGCGAGGGCCCGTCCTGGCCGATCTCGGTACCCGCATGCGACCCGGCCAGACGGATGTTGGCGCGCGAGATGGCCGCCATGCGGATGAAGTCATAGGCGCGGCTGAAGAAGGCGGCGAACGTGGAGGCGAAGGGAACGTAGTGGCGGACGCTCATGCCCACGGCGGCCGCGACCAGCTGCTGCTCGGCGATGAACATCTCGAAGAAGCGGTCCGGGTAGGCCTTCGCGAACTCGTCAGCGTGGGTCGAGTTGGAGACCTCGCCGTCCATGGCCACCACATTGGCCCGTGCGCCGAGCGCAACCAGCGCGTCGCCGTACGCCTTACGCGTGGCCACCTTCTCGCCGAGCTTATAGGTGGGCAGTGTGACGCGGGCGCGACCGTCGCGGATCGCCGGCTCGCCGTGCTCCGGCCGGCTCACGTCCACCCTGAGATGGCGCGTGCCGCCGAGCTCCTTGATCGCCCTCTCGGCCAGATCGGGCGGCAATGCCTTGCCATGCCAACCCTCCTTGTTCTCGATCTCCTTGAACCCGCTCCCCTTGACGGTCTTGGCGATGATCACCGTCGGCTTGCCGGTGGCCTCGCGAGCGTCGCCCAGGGCGCGGTCGATGGCTTCGACGTCATGCCCGTCGATGACCACGGTGCGGCAGCCGAACGCCTCGGCGCGCGCCGCGTAGACCTCGGTCTTCCAGCCGTACTCGGTGGGACCGCGTTGGCCCAGGCGGTTGATGTCGAAGATCGGGGTCAGGTTGGAGAGCTTGTAATGGCCGGCCTTGTCGAGCGCCTCCCAGATCGAGCCTTCGGCCAGCTCGCTGTCGCCGCAGAGGACCCAGACGTGGTAGGGGAGCTTGTCCAGGTTCTTGCCCGCAAGCGCCACCCCGACGCCGATCGGCAGGCCCTGGCCCAGCGAGCCGGTCGCCACGTCGACCCAGGGAAGGACGGGGGTCGGATGGCCCTGGAGGCGGGAGCCGAACTGGCGGAAGGTCAGCAGCTCCTCGTCGCTGATGGCGCCGGCGGCTTTGAAGACCGCGTAGTTGAGGGGCGAGGCGTGCCCTTTCGAGAAGATCAGGTGGTCGTTGTTGGGCTCCTCGGGGTGCGCGAAGTCGTACTGCAGGTGGCGTGCCATGAGCACTGCCAGGAGGTCGGCCGCTGACATCGATGAGGTCGGGTGGCCGGACCCGGCTTCCGTGCTGCAGCGGATGCTGTCCACCCGGAGCTGCTTGCCAAGCTCGCGGCAGAAGTCGAGGTCAGCGCTCATCGGCTTAGCTTCTCCACTCTAAGGTCCGCCGACTACGTCTTAGACGTTACACCGCGTTCAGTCGCCAATCGAGCCAGGTCGCGATCGGGAGCGGGCTCGGTCGCTTGTCGGCGAGCCTGGGCGACCACGATCAGGGCGACGCCCAGGATGATCACAGCGCCGCCGATCAGCGTCCGTGCCGTGAGCTGCTCGCCGAGTATCAAGAAGCCGAGGATCACGGCGACGACCGGGTTGACGTAGGCGTTGGTGGAGGCCAGCGAGATCGGCGTCGACTTCAACAGGTAGACGTAGACGCTGAACCCGAGCACCGCACCGATCAGCACGAGGTAGGCGAAAGCGATCCAGGACCGGCCGCTGATGGCGGCCAGCTGGAGCGGCTCCCGGCTCACCAACGCGACCGGCACCAACAGCAATCCGCCCGCCAGCATCTGCATCGCGGAGGTCAGGAACGGATCGCGGGGAAGCGGCGCCCGCTGCGAGTACACGGAGCCGGCCGCCCAGCCGATCGGGGACACAATCACGGCCAGGATCCCAGGCAGATCGCGCGGGCGCAGAGCGCTGGGTCCCACCAGGACCAGCAGCCCGGCGAACCCGACCGCCAGGCCGAGGGCGACAACGAGTCCCGGCCGGCGGCCGTAGATGACGCGCCCGATCACCGCCATCCAGAGCGGCGAGGTTGAGACGATGATGGCGGCCACTGCGCTTGGGACCGTCTGCTCGCCCCAGGTCAGGCCGCCCGTGCCGACTCCGATCATGGCCGCCCCGGTGACGGCCGCCGCCAGCCACTGCCGCCGGTCGGGCAGCTCCTTCAAGCCCCCGCGGACAGCCACGACTCCGACGAGGATGAGCGCGGCCAGCAGATTCATCAGAGCCCC
>CATPBK010000022.1 GCA_955652705.1 Candidatus Dormiibacterota bacterium
CCGTTCGAATCGAGCAACGCGAGGGCGAAGGAGTGGTCGCCTCCCGTGTCATGAAACGCCTGGAACCGCACCAGGCCCACGTGCTGCAGCGCGCCCGACCCGGGCGGCTCTAGGGTCGGGACCGGTGGGCGGCGCTCCAGACGGCGGGCGAGCGCCCGCACCTGCTGGAAGGTGAGGATGGCTACGACCAGCGCCAGCAGTCCCAGCGCCACGGCCCCGTCGACGACGCTCAAGGGGCTACTTCAGGACTTGCGGGATGACGAAGTACGCGGCCACCACGAGCAGGACGATCATCAGCGCCCCCACGATGGCGATCTGTCGCAGGTCGGTCAGGAAGTAGGGCACCCGATCGAGCGGGATGCCGGGGTCGCCGCCGTCGATCACGAAGCGGCCGCGTCCCTTGCCGCCCATCCGCGCGGAGCCGCCGAGCGACATCTCGACTGCACGGACCAGCGCCTGGTCGCCGCCCACCCTGGCGCTCGGTGACGCGGGCCGCGACGAGGTCGCGGGGATCACAGTGCGCGGGGCGGCGGCAGTCCCCACGGGGGGTTGAGGTGTGCGCGAGGGTCGCTGCTTGCGCCGCTTCTGCTTTCGAGCCACGAACGGCAAGTCTATCGCGAGGTCGAAACGGAGCAGGCAGGCGCTTGAAGGGCTCGGGGTGGGGCGTGAGGGGGGACGTTATGGGGATTGTTCGCCTGCCTGCTACCGGAGGGGCCGGGACTCAACTTGCTAGGTCGTCTGCTACGAAATGTTGTGTCCCAAGTAATTTGTACCTCAGGATGTTGGGCCTGTCAAGCCCAAATCCTGTTAGTCCCGGCCGACTTACAATGTCCCCATCTGAGCTACTGCAGCCGCTGTGGGAGCCGGCTCGAGGAGCACCACGAGTTCTGCTGGAACTGCGGAGCGCCTCGCCACGTACCCGCCAGGCCTCCCCAGGCACCCGAGCGCCCGCCGGCCAACCCCGAGGTCGTCAAGCAGCAGATCAGCCTGGTCGCCTTCACGAGCGCCGCCGGAGCGGTGTTCTGGCTGGTCGTCGTGACCCAGACCGCAGCCGTCTTCCTGAACCCGGTCGGGCGGAACCAGATGCGCCAGGTCATCGCCACCTCACCGGGCGTCACGAAGGGCATGATCGACCCGCTCCTGATCACCTACGCGGTCCTTTTGACAGTGGTCCTGCTGCTCGCCGCCGCCCTCCACGCCCTGGCCTTCTACGGCCTGCGGCGGCGCCGTCGGGCGGGCTGGGCGATCGCCGTGATCCTGGCCGGCGGCTGGTCGCTGCTGGTGATCGGCATTCCCTTCCTCATCTTGCTGCTGCGCCGTGACACGCGGCGCGCGTTCGGGTTTTCTTAGCGCAGCGACGAATCAGGAGCCGCGGCGCGCCCGGCGGATCTGCTCGGCGTGGTCGTGGCAGTGGGCGGCGTAGATCTCCAGCCAGCCTTCGACCGTGTAGCGACCGCTCTCTGAGTGCGTTCCCTCGCGTCCCCATTCCGCCGGCGTCAGGCGCTCGAGAAGGGGAGCGCTCGCGGCCCGGGCGCCGCGGACGGCTGCCAGCGACCCCTCGATCGGCCGGTCGTAATGAAGCCGGCGGGCGAACTCGTTCTCGTCGTAGCCCTGGATCTGGGCGCCCTCCTCGGCGAGCAGCTTGCGCAGCCGGATCGCCGAGGTCATCTCGCTGTCAGCCGTGTGGTGGACGACCTCGCGAGCCGACCACTCGTCCGGCGCCGGGCGGTGGTCAAGCTCCGCCTCCGTGGCGCCGGCGACCGCCTCCGCCAGCACGTCCGGGCCGGCCTTGTATTTGTCGATCAGCTGCTGTCTCAACTCAGAATCCATGCGGAGTAATGTCGCTCAAATGAGGCCCGACTATGGGCTCGACGCTCCGGGCGTGGTGCGCAACCTCGCGCTGGGCGGCGTCGCGGCCGCGCTCGCCGCCTTTGTCTTCCAGGCGGTCCCCATCCCTCAGGCTGACCGGGACATCGGCAGCAGCTGGTTCGCCGTGACCGCGCTCATCTGCATGACCGAAGCGGGCTGGATGCTCTACAGCAGCCGCCGCGGCAAGCTCCGGATGCGCGAGAAGGTCATCGACGCCCTGGCCCTGCGCGGGAACGAGCGGGTGCTCGACGTGGGCTGCGGACGCGGCCTCCTGCTGGTGGCGGCGGCAAAGCGGCTGCCTCAAGGTGGGGCTGTCGGGATCGACCTCTGGAGCGCTCGCGACCAAAGCGGCAACAAGCCGGAGGCGACGCTCCAAAACGCGCGCCTGGAAGGAGTCGAGGAGCGCGTCACGGTGGTGACCGGCGACATGCGGGAAATGCCCTTCCCCGACGCCTCCTTCGACGCGGCGGTGGCTAGCCTCTCGATCCACAACATCCCGTCCCGCGACGGCCGGGCGCAGGCCGTCAAGGAGATCGCGCGCGTCCTCAAGCCCGGAGGCCGGGTCGGGATCATGGACATCGCCGGGACGCGCCAATACCTGGAAACCCTGCGCGAGCTCGGCTGGACCGACGTCCGCCGCACCGGTTTCCGGCTGCAGATGTTCCCGCCGCTGCGGATCGTGATCGGCACCAAGCCGCCGAAATCGGGTCAGGCGCCGACCCTGAAGAGCACCACGTCGCCGTCCTTGACGCGGTAGTCGCGGCCCTCGACGCGAAGCTTGCCGGCCGCGCGCAGCGCGTCCATCGACCCCGCGGCGACCAGCTCGTCGACCGACGTGACCTCGGCGCGGATGAACTTCTTCTCGAAGTCCGAATGGATCTTGCCGGCGGCCACGGGCGCGGGGGCTCCGTCCTCGCACGGCCAGGCCCGCGCCTCCGGCTCGCCGGCCGTGAAGAAGGTGATCAACCCGCCCGCCCGCCAGACCGCGCGCACGATCTCGTCGAGCCCCGACGACTCCAGCCCGTAGCTGCGCCGGTATTCCCGGGCCTCGCCCGGATCCAGCTCGGCCAGCTCCGCCTCCAGGGCGGCGGCGACGACCGCCGCCGCGGTGCCCTCCTCGCGGGCCGCCCGCACGACGGGCTCCCCGGCCGCGGGACTGTCGGCGACGTTGGCGACCCAGACGACCGGCTTCAGCGTGACCGGGAAGAGCGGCGCCAGCGCGGCTCGGTCGGCTGCGTCCAGCTCCAGCTTGCGCAGCGGCGCGCCCGCGTCCAGTTGAGTCCGGGCGCGCTCCAGGACCTCGACCTCGCCGGCGATGGCGGCCCGGCCGGTTTGCGCCTCCTTGGCCGCGATCTCGAGCCTCCTCTCCACGGTTGCCAGGTCGGCCAGGACCATGTCAAGGGTGGTGCCTGTGATGTCCGCCAGCGGGTCCGGCTCGGGCCCGAAGCAGCGGGCGACCTGCAGCACGACATCCGCCTCCCGGGCGGCCGCCACCTGCTGCGCCCGGCTGCCGGGTGGGGCGTCGGCGATTCGAACCTGGGCGTGCACCACCTTCTTCGGGCGGACGGCGGCCGCCAGGCGGTCGAGCCGCTCGTCGGGTACGTCCACCATGCCCACCCCGCCGGAGCCGCGCCCGCCGGTGAGGGCGTTGAAAAGGGTCGTCTTGCCCACGCCAGGCGGGCCCACGATGGCTACTGAGACGGGCACTTAACGAAGGAAGGAATCGACCAGCTGGTTGAAGAGCGCCGCTCGCTCGAAGTACGGCGAGTGACCGCTCTCGGGGACCATCTGCAGCCGCGTCTGCGGGAAGTGCTTCTTGACGAGCGCCGCGGCCCGGTCGCCAGGGATGCCGGGAGCAACGATGATGTCCTCCGTCCCGAAGATCCAAAAGATCGGCACCTCGAGCTCTGCCACTTCGTCCACTGAGGGGCGCACCGAGGGCAGGCTGGCCAGCACGGCTTGCTTGTCCAGGTCCACGCTGAGCCGGTCCAGCCCTCCGTACAGGTAGTAGAGGGCGGGCTGCTCCTCCGCCATGCGCTCGCCGGCCGCCAGGTGGATGCCCTTCTTCATGAACTCGGTCGCCAGCGGCATGGTCTCCCGCCTGACCTGCTCCAGGTCCTCGCCGAAGTCGATCCAGCCGGTCGTCCCGCTCATCACCAGCGCCCGAACCCGTTCGGGGTGGCGCAGCGTGTACTGCAGACAGGTCAGGCCTCCCAGCGACTGGGCGACCAGCGCCACATCCTCCAGCCGCAGATGGTCGACGAGGTCGGCAAGGTCCTCCGCGAAGCGGTCCTTGTCCGGCTCCCCGGTGGACGGCGCGAACCCGCGGTGCGCGAAGGTGACGCACGTGTACCTCTCGGAGAAGTAGGGGACCTGCTGCCACCAGGACAGGTGGTTGCCGCCCAGCCCATGGGCGAAGACCAGGGCCGGTCCGCTGCCGGCCACCTCGTAGTAGAGCCGGCCGGCGGGAAGCGCCAGGAAGGGCACGGGCTAGCGCTTTCCGGGAGAGATCAGGGAATCGAGCTCGAACGCGGTATGGAGGGCGCGCACGCCGGCCTCCGCCTGTGCGTTCGACACGAGGCAGGTGATCCGGATCTCGGAAGTGCTAATGCCCTCGATGTTGATGCCGCCCTCGGCGAGGGTCCGGAACATCCGGCCGGCCACACCCGGCGTCCCCAGCATGCCGGTGCCGACGATGGAGAGCTTGGCCAGCCCGCCGGAAGCCTTAACGTCCTTGGCGCCCACCATCTCGGCGGCCTGCCGGACCAGAGGCACCGCCTGCTTCAGGTCGGATTCGGCGATCGTGAACGTGATGTCGGTCTCCCGCGTCTCGGAGACGCTCTGCACGATCACGTCCACCGAGATGGCCGCCTCGCCGAGCGGCTCGAATATTGTCGCGGCCACGCCGGGCCGGTCGGGCACGCCGACGATGGTCACCTTGGCGATGTCGGTCTCGTGGGCCACGCCGCGGACCCGGCTGCGTTCCTCCATGGGTAGCTCGGCGACGATCATCGTACCGGGGCGCTTCGTGAACGAGCTCCGGACATGAATCGGGATCGAGTAGAGCTGGCCGATCTCGACGGCGCGCGGATGCAGCACCCGCGCTCCGACCGCCGCCATTTCCAGCATCTCCTCATAGGAGATGTGCTCGATCCGCCGCGCCTTCTTGACCACCCGTGGGTCGGCGCTGTAGATGGCGGCCACGTCGGTGTAGATCTCGCAGACGCTGGCGTTGAGGGCCGCCGCCAGGGCCACCGCGGTGGTGTCAGAGCCGCCGCGGCCGAGGGTGGTCACATCGAGCGCTTCGTTGACCCCCTGGAACCCGGCCACCACCACCGTCATGCCCCGGTCCAGCTCTTCGATGACGCGCGTTGGCACGACGTCGAGGATGCGGGCGCGGGTGTGAGAATGCGAGGTCTTGATCCCGGCCTGGGC
>CATPBK010000023.1 GCA_955652705.1 Candidatus Dormiibacterota bacterium
CGCCCGACCCACCCGCGCCCGCCAGCTCGAGCAGCAGCCGGTGGAGCCCGGCCCGCCGCTCGGAGTCGCAGTAGCGGAAGGGGTCGTCGAGGAGCAGCGGCGGGTTCAGGTCGCCGAGCAGGACCTCGGCGAGCGCGACCCGGACCGCGAAGTAGAACTGGTCGGCGGTGCCGTCGGAAAGGTCGCGCCGCTCGAACGGCGAGCCGTCGGCCCAGGTGGCGCGGAAGCTGAGGCCGGCCGCGTCCTCCAGGCCGACGGCGTAATCGGGTGTGATGGTCTGCAGGCGCTGAGTGGCCGCCACGGCGATCCTCGGCCCGGCCGAGCGGCGGATGTCCTCGATGGCGGCGCCCAGCTCGGTGAACGCGAGCTTCAGCGCCGCGGCTTTGAGCTTGAGCCGGTCAAGCCGCCGTTCCTGAACCGCGACGGCGTCCTCCAGCTCGGGGATCGCCTCCGCCGCGTGCGCCAGGTCGATCAGCTGGTTCGAGAGCGAGCCGTGCTCGCGGTTGGCCGCCGCCAGCTCGGCCGGGATCTCACGCTCCCGCCGCTGCTGCCGCTCGAATTCGGCCGGAGCCAGGCGGTAGACGGCCAACTCCTCGAGCCGCGCTTGGAGCTCGCGCACGTCGCGGCCGAGGCTGGACCGCTGCGCCTCCAGCTCGGCCTGGGCCGTTGGCGCCACGGCCCGCGGGCGGAATTGCACGCCGCCGGCGCCGGCGGCAACCGCGGCGGCGATCGCGCCGGCCACCGCCATCACAGCGCCAGGGACCGGCTGCCAGATCACCGCCAGCAGGACGCCTGCCAGCGCCAGGAATCCAGCGACCGCGATCGCCGGCCAGGCCCAGGCAGGAACTCGGGGCGCGGCTACCGTGAGCGCCTGGTCGAGCATGGCCCGCTTCTCCTGGGCGTCCTTCAGGTCGCGCTCGGCGGCCGCGACGTCCCGCGCCCGCTTGAGCACGGCGGCAGCGTCGGTCTGCTCCTGCTCGAGCCGGGTCAGCGCCTCGGCGACCTGCTCCAGCCGGGACCGGGTTTCAATCAGGCGGCCCGCCAGAGCCTGGGCACGGTCGAGCCCGGTTCCAGCTTCGCGGAGCCGCTCGGCGGCGACCACGATCTCGCCCTTGTACGGTCCGCTCAGCTTCTTGAACCCGGCTTCCAGCTTGGCCGCGGCCGCCACCGCGCTGACGCGGCCCGAGCCGCCCGCCACCAGCTCGAGCCGGGCCGCCAGGGTCTTCGTCACGTCGGCGCTGGCGGGAACTTCGACTGCCTCATGGCGCACGAGCAGGGTGCGCTCGAAGAGCGCCTCGTCGCAGCCTGTGTGAGCCCGGACCACGTCGGCGATGTCGCTGAGCGCCGTCGAGACCGGCTCCCAGGAGTTGTCGCGCCAGGCGCGCAGCGCGTGCTTGTAGCTGGTCAGGTCGCGCTCAACCCGCCAGCGCTCTCCACCGGGCAATCGGTACTCGAGCACGAGCCGGCATTCGGTCTCGCCCTCCGCGAGCAACGACTGCCTATCGGTGCCCCGGCTGGGCGGGAAGAGGGCGCACTGGATCGCTCGCAGCAGCCCCGTCTTGCCGGCTTCGTTCCGGCCCATGAAGACGTTGAGCCCGTCGTCGAACCGAACCTCGATGGGTTCGGCGTAAGAGCGGAAGCCACGCATCTCGAGGCGTTCGAAGATCACAGCTGCAAGCCCTCCAAGGCCTGGACGCCGAGAGCCAACGCCCGTTGGGCGATCTCGCGGTCGGCTTCCGAACCCGCCGCTGACAGCCGCTCGGCCAGCCGTCGCTCGAACGCAGCCCGGATCGTGGGGAGGTCGGCCGGCGGGGCGGGCACGGTGCGGGTCCGGTCGCGGACCTGGAGCAGGAAGTAGCCGCCGTCGTCTTCGGCCAGAGCGGAGACGTCGAGGCTCAGCGCGTGGTGGAGGACCCCGGTCAGGTCGAAGCGGGCCAGGCGATCGGGCGAGGCCGCGGCGGCGATGCGCCGCCGGACCTCCTCGTCGACGTCGGCCGGGTGCTCGTGCTGGAGGTCGCCCAGGTCGAGCTCTTCGAGGTAGACCTCGCGACGGCCGACCTTGATGGGTTCGATCGTGGGCGGGCTGGCCGGGTCGGTCAGCGTGACGACGAGCATGTAGCGGTCGCCGGCCTCGGCCGGGTCCAGCGCGATGCCTTCGGGGCTGCCCGGGTAGGCCGCAGCCCGGCCGCCTCGCCGCGCCACGCGCATCCGGTGGTGGTCGCCGAGCGCCAGGTAGTTGAGCTTTGTGCGGTCGAGGTCGGCTTCCTCGAACGGGTAGTTCTTGCGGTCGACCTTCTCCTTCACGTCAGCCCAGAGCATCGAGGCGTGGGCGACGCCGACCTGGAACCGAGCGCCAGGATCGGTGGGCAGCCCGTCGAACAGGGCGCGCGGACGGCCGGTCGTGGCGATGCCGTGGAAGGCAGCCTCGCCGGCTCGGACCGTCTCCCACTCGTCGCGCCGAAAGATCGTGACGTTGCGCGGCCACTCGCGGTCCCAGACGCCGCCCGGCCGCCAGGGATCGTGCGTTCCCGGCGCAACCAGGACAGGCACGGCCGCGTCGGCCAGGGCTCGCGCCAGGCGCGCCACCTCGGCCTGGGCCGGGAGGTCGCGGTCGAAGGCGTCGCCGGCGATCACGACCGCGTCGACGCCGTGTTCGCGGGCCAGCCGGGGGATGGCGTCGGCCTGGGCCGCCACGTCCTCGCGACGCTGCGCGCGCCGACCCGGGTCCTCGATGTATTCGAGGCGTGGCGCCAGGTGGATGTCCGCCGTGTGCAGGATCTTCATAGAGCGCATGCCGAAGCGGGACGTGACGAGGCGGGCAGCAATAATATTTGGGATGGCCGCTCAAACATATGTTCGATTATCCTAAGGCGTTCGGGATTGATCAACCCGGTCTGTAAAGAAATCGTCCTCGAGCGGGGTGGCCGGGCCGAGCGCTGCGTGATCTTGCTCCACGGCTTCACCAACTGCCCGGCGATGTACCGGCAGCTCGCCGTGCGGCTCTACGAGCTGGGCTCGAACGTGTATGTGCCGCTGCTGCCGCGCCACGGTCTCCAGGACCGGCTGAACACCGAGCTGGCCGCGCTCAAGGCGGCAGAGTTGACGCGCGCGTGCGTAGACGCGCTCGCGCGAGGGACCCAGCTGGGGGAGAAGGTGACGGTCGCCGGGATTTCGCTGGGTGCGGTCCTGGCGGCCTGGCTGGCGCAGCGACGGCCGGAGGTCGACCGGGCGGTGATCGTGGCCCCGATCTTCTGCGCGCCGCACGTTCCGGAATGGCTGAGCGACGGCGTGGCGCACCTGGCCGAGCTGGTGCCCAACTTCTGGCTCTGGTGGGACCCCAAGGCCAAGGCCGCGGTCAAGGGCCCGCCCCACGCGTACCCACGCTTCCCGAGCCGCGCCTACGCGGAGATGCTGAAGCTCGGCTACGAGGTGAAGCAGGCGGCGCGCTCGGAGCCGCCCCGGGCGCGCGAGCTGCGCGTCGTCATCAACCAGAACGATCCGGCGGTCAACAACAAGGCGACGCTGCGGCTCGTCGAGCAGTGGCGGCGGCAGGGGGCTCAGGTTTCCGTCTACCAATTTCCGAAGGAGCAGGGTCTGCTGCACGACCTGATCAGCGCTGACCAGGTCTACCAGCGGATCGACGTCGTCTACCCGGTCCTGATCGACCAGATCACGCGCGCCGTACCCTGAGTCGCGGCGCGCATGACGACTTTCAAGGACCCGCTCTCCGACTCCGAGCTGGGCGCGCTGCGCGCCAAGTTTCCGATCCTGCCCACCTGCACCTACCTCGCCAACCACACGCTCGGGGCGATGCCGTATGAGTACGCGGCCGCGCTGGAGCGGTACACGCTGGACTTCGCGACCCGCGGCGTCCGGGCCTGGACCGAGAAGGGCTGGTGGGACGCGCCGGTCACGGTGGGCGACTCGCTGGCGCCGCTCCTCGGCGCCGAGCCAGGCAGTGTCGTGATGCTGCCCAACGTCACCGTCGCGGAATGGGTCGTGGCGAGCTGCTTCGACTGGACGGCGACCCGGCGGCGGGTCGTCTACGAGCGCCAGAACTTCCCGTCGGTGATGTACGCCTGGGAGGCGCACCCGTTCGCCGAGGTCCTGGTCTGCGACACGACCGAAGAGCTGCTCGAGGCCATCGACGAGCGGACGCTGCTGGTGCCGATCTCGCACGTGCAGTTCAAGACGGCGCACATGGTGGACGTGGAGCCGATCGTGATGAAGGCGCACGCGGTGGGAGCGCACGTGGTGCTCGACACGTACCAGTCGGCCGGCGCAGTGCCGCTCGCGTTCGCCGATTGGGGCATCAGCTTCGGGGTGGGCGGCTCGGTGAAGTGGCTCTGTGGCGGACCGGGGGCGGGTTACCTATACGTGCGTCCGGACCTCCGGGATCGGTTCGACCCACGGCTGACCGGCTGGCAGGCGCATGCCCGGCCTTTCGCCTTCGAGACGGGGCCGATCGACTACGCGTCTCAATCCATGCTGCGGTACGCGCACGGCACGCCGGCGGTGCCGGCATTGCTGTCCGCCGAGGCTTCGTATCGGGTTATCCGCGAGATCGGGATCGAGCTGATCCGGACCCGCTCCCTCTTCCTGACGCAGTACCTGATCGACAAGGCTTCCGAGCGAGGGTTGACAGTTTCGTCGGAGACGCGGCCGGAGCGGCGGGGCGCCTCGGTCGTGATCAAAGTGCCCGACGAGGCCGGGATGGAGGAGCGGCTGGCGGCCAACCGGATCATCGTCGACAGC
>CATPBK010000024.1 GCA_955652705.1 Candidatus Dormiibacterota bacterium
AGCGCGTGCGCTCACCAGCTCTCGGTGCGCTCGCGACGGCCGCGACGATCCGGCCGGCGCCGTCGCTCAACCTCCCGAAGGGTCCGGCCAAGAGAGCACCGGCGGCCAGGCAGCCGATCGGGAGCAAGAGCGCTTGGGCCGGCACTTTCGCGCGTAGGTTAACTTCCCGCCCCCTTTCTACTTCTCCTACGCATCCCGCCGGCATCCTCGCGCGCTTACCTGGGGGGCTTCGCCCCCCCGACAACGCCAGGCTCAAGAGTCAAGTCCCGCTCGCTGGCGCTCGCGGCGCGCTCCGCGCGGTCTTGACCCCGGCGGCGGGCTGCGCTCCGCATAGCCCTGGCCCCCCTTCCGCCGCACTCGCGGCGGGGCCGGCCTGACGGCCGGCGCTGCTATCCCGAACGCAAACGCTGGAGAGCGGAGCGGAGCTCCGACGCGCGGGCCTCCTCTTTTGCCACCACGTCCGGGGGCGCCTTCTGGCGAAACCCGGCATTCCGCAGCCTCCCCTCCACGTGCTCCAGTTCTTTCGCGAGCCGCTCCACTTCCGCCTGCTGCCGCTGGGAGGGCACCGCTCGCGTCGGCAGATCGAGCTGGGCGTCCCCCCAGGCCAGCTGGGTTGCCGCTGGCGAAACCTCCGCCACCAACTCGACCCTGGCCAGCTCGGTCAGCAGCTCCCGGGCCTCCGCGTCGAGCGCGGTCCCGACCCGCAGATGACCACCGCGCGAACCGGCCGCCGCCGCTTGCCGCACGGCCCGGACCTCCTCGACAAGGGCCATGAGTCGCGCGAACCACGCCTCTGCCTCGGCGTTGTCCAGGCGGTGGTCGGCCTCGGGCCAGGCGCAGCGGACGAGATAGTCACGCTCTCCAGGCAGCCGGCTCCAGAGCTCGTCGGTGACGAATGGCATGAACGGGTGAAGCAGGCGGTAGAGAACGCCGAGGACGTGCAGGGCTGTGGCTCGGGCAGCCGGATCATCGTCCCGCAGGCGGGCTTTCACGGCCTCCAGATACCAGTCGCAATACTCGTGCCAGGCGAAGTCGTAGGCGGAGTTGACCGCCACCTGGAACTCGTATTCCTCGATCCCGGCGGTGACCTTGCGGACCGTGTCCTGGAGGCGCGACAGAATCCAGCGATCCTCCAGCTCCAGCGCGCCGTCGGGGGACGGCTCGCCCGGCGGCTCTTTGGCGACCGCCCCCAGCACGAGCCGCGTCGCGTTCCAGAGCTTATTCGAGAACAGCTTGAATCCTTTGATGCGCGACTCGTCGAAGCGCACGTCCTGGCTGGACATCGCGATCTGCGCCGCCCAGGCGCGGAGCGCGTCGGCGCCGTACCTGGCGATGATTTCGCGGGGGTCGACGCCCGTTCCCAGCGACTTGCTCATCCGGCGGCCGTCGGGGGCCTGGATCGTGCAGTGGATCTGGACGTCGCGGAAGGGGACCTCGTCCATGAACTCCAGGCCGCTGAAGATCATCCGCGTCACCCAGAGGTTGATAATCCCGCGGTCCGTCGAGTTGAGGTCGGTCGGGTAGAAGGTTTGCAGGTCCTCTGTGTCCTCGGGCCAGCCTAGGGTCGCGAACGGCCAGAGAGCCGAGCTGAACCAGGTGTCGAGGACGTCGGGGTCCTCGGTGAGCTGCCCCGCCCCGCACTCGCGGCAGGCAGCCGGCACGTCGACCGCCGCGAACCGGTGACCGTTCGGGCAGGTATAGACCGGGATGCGATGCCCGAGCCAGAGCTGGCGGCTCACGCACCAGTCGCGGATCCCGTGCAGCCAGTCCAGGTAGGTGCGCTCGTAGCGCTCCGGGTGCCAGCGCACCTTGCCCTCCCGGCTCGCCTCGACGCACATCTGGGCCAGCTCGTCCATCTTCAGGAACCACTGTTCAGAGACGAGCGGCTCGAGGACGGTGCCGCAGCGGTCGCAGTGGCCGACCTCGTGCTCATAGGGCTCGGTCTTGACCAGAAAGCCTCCCTTTTGGAGGTCGGCGACCACCAGCTCCCGCGCCGCGGCGGCCGGCAGCCCGTGATAGGCGGGCAGCTCGGGGACGTTCATGGTCCCGTCCGGGTTCAAGACGTTGACGATCGGCAGCCCATGGCGTTCGCCGATCTCGTAGTCCATCAGGTCGTGCCCGGGCGTCACCTTGAGGGCGCCGGTCCCGAACTCGCGCTTGACCGCGGCGTCCGCCACGATCGGGAGCAAACGGCCCACGAGCGGCAGCACCGCCTGCTTTCCCACCAGCTGTCGGTAGCGCTCGTCAGCCGGGTTGACCGCCACGCCCATGTCGCCCAGCATCGTCTCGGGCCGGACGGTCGCGATCACCACTCCCTCCTTACCGCCTTTTTCGAGTGGGTAACGGATGTAGTAGAGCTCGTCCTGGTGGACCTGCCAGTCGACTTCCAGGTCGGAGATGGCCGACTGACAGCGCGGGCACCAGTTGACGATCCGCGGCCCGCGATACATCCAACCCTTGTCGTAGTAGTGGACGAACGCGGTCCGGACAGCCCTGACGTAATGGGGATCCATCGTGAATCGGAGCCGCGAGAAGTCGAGGGAAGCGCCCAGCTCGCGGAACTGCGAGAGGATCGTCTGGCCGACCTCCAGGTACCAGGCGTCGACCATCTCGCTGAACCCCTCCCGGCCCAGCTCCTCCTTCGTCGTGCCCTCGGCGGCGAGCTGCTTCTCGAGGACGTTCTGGGTCGAGATGGCGGCGTGGTCGGTCCCAGGCAGCCAGAGGACCTCGTACCCGGTCATGCGCCGGTAGCGCGCCCAGACGTCCTGGATGGTGCCGTTCGTCGCGTGTCCCATGTGCAGCACGCCGGTGACGTTGGGCGGCGGCAGCGCGATCGAGTACTTGGGCTTCGAGCTCTTGGCGTCGGCCTGGAAGAGCCCCGCCTGCTCCCAGCGCGCGTACCAGCCGGCCTCGATGGCCTGCGGGTCAAACGCGGTCGGCATCGGTTCGGTGGTTCGCATCTCAGGTGGGCGTGCACGAATTGTGGGCGGGGGGTCGAGGTTCAGCCGGCGCGGAGCGAGCTAGCGCGCGCGCGCCGGCCGGAGTACGGTGACGCTGCGTACGGCTCGGCGGCGCATGGTGACCTCGCATTTTAGGCAGTCCTGGCACTCGGTAGCATTCGGCGGGTGACGCCGGCGGAGCTGAGGAGGCTGGTCCCGGCCGCGACCGAACGCACTTACCTCAACACGGCCACCTATGGACCTGCCAGCCGTCCCGTCGTGGCGGCCATCCACGATTTCACCGACCGCTGGTCGCGGGGGGTCGCCCAGTACCTGGAATGGGAGGCGGCCGCGGAGGACTGCCGCCGGCTCTTCGCGAGGCTGCTCGGCGCCGGCGTCGAGGACGTCGCCATCCAGCCCTACGTCAGCACCACGGCCGGCGCGATCGCGGTCCAGCTCCGGCCGGGCGAGCGAGTGGTCGTCGACGACCTCGAATACACGAGCAACCTCTGGCCCTGGCTCTACCAACGAGATCGCGGTGTCGAGGTCACCGTCATCCCGGCCCGCCAGGGCCGGGTCGACCTCCAGGACTGGCTCGACGCGATCGGCGACCGCGTGGCGATCACCGCGGTCAGCGCCATACAGAGCTCGAACGGGTATCGGGCGCCGCTGGCGAGGCTTGCCACCGCCACCCACGCCGCCGGCGGCCTGCTCTTCGTCGACGGCTGCCAGGGCGCCGGCGGGATCCGCCTGAACCCGGTAGAGGACGGCTTCGACCTCCTGGCAGCCGATTCCTACAAGTGGATGATGGGTCCGCGCGGCATGGGCTACCTCTACCTTTCGAAGGCGGCCCAGGAACGCTTCCGGCCGGTGACCATGGGCTGGCGCTCCGGCCGTCGCCCGCAGCAGAGCTACTACGGCGTCGAGATGGACCTCTCGCCCACCGCCTCGCGGTTCGATTCCTCCCTGTCCTGGATCGCGGTGGTCGGAGACCGCGAGTCGCTGGGCCTGCTGACCGCCATCGGCGCCGAGAGGATCGAGGCCCACAACCTGGCGCTGGCCGAGCGGTTTCGAGCCGGCCTCACAAGGCTGGGCCAAAAGACCGATCCGTTTCGCCCCGAGGAGCATTCACCGATCGTCGCGGTCCACCTGGCGGACGGCGACGCGGTGGTCCAGCGGCTGAGGCAGGCCGGCGTGATCGCCTCTCGCCGCGCCACCGGAGTGCGCTTTTCCTTCCACGTCTTCAACGACGAGTCGGATGTGGACCGGGCTCTGTCCGCTCTCGCAAATTAGCGTTTGACGCGCTGGCGCTCGACGACCTCGTCTCCGTGGTCAATGGAGCGCGCCAGGATGCTCTCTCCGACGACTGGCGCCAGTCCCTGCAGCCGTGCCGCTGCGCGGACCGGCAGCTTGGCCACCATGACTTCCAGGCGGTTGCCCTTGATGGCTTTGACCACCGCCTCTGCCACGTCGGCCGGGGTCACCTCGAAGATCGCCGGCGCCCGGCCGCCACCGTCCGCCCACATGCCCGCGTCGGAAACGTAGGTCGGGCTCACCAGCGAGACGCCCACGCCGGTGCCGCGGAGCTCCATGCGGAGCGCCTGGCGAAGCCGCGCAGCCCGAATTTGGTGGCGTTGTAAAGCGAGTTCTTAGGCGCCGGCAGGTGGCCCGACATCGAGGCCATGAAGACTGCATGCCCGGCGCCGCGCTCCACCATCGCCGGCACCAGGAGCCTGGCCAGCATGATGCCGGCGCGAAGGTTGACGCGGATCGCGTTGTCGATCTCGTCGAGGCTGAAGCTGGTCAGCGCGCCGCTGGCCGGAATGCCGGCGTTGGAGACCAGCACGTCGACCGCTCCCGCCTCCTCGGCCAGCCGCTCGAGCTCCGAGCGTTGATTCAAGTCAGCCGCGATGACGCGGGCGTCGCCGAGCTCTTTGGCCAGCTCATCGAGGGCTGATTTGTTGCGCGCCGAGAGGGTGATCCGCGCGCCTTCCGCCCGGAGCCGGCGAGCGATGTGAGGCCCGAGGCCCGTTGACGCGCCTGTCAAGAGGACAGTCCTGGAGTCGAGATCCCTGATCAGCAAAATCCTACGAGCTTGGTCAATTCACCGCCGGCTCGCTCGTTAAGATGTCGCCGCCCATGGTCCAGGAGGAGAGGAGAGCCAGACCACGACGCCTGTCGGACATGCTCGACCAGCTGGTCGCGCTGCACTTCGACGGCGACCGGCAGCCGCCGCCCCACCTTGTCGAAGCGCTGGCGGCGGAGGGCATCCCGGACGCCCGCCAGGTCCGAGTGCCTGTTCTGATCAGACGCCTAGGCGCCGTCCAGGACCTCTACCAGGTTCGCCGGGGCCCGGAGCGGCGGCACCGACGCCGTCGCCGTGAAGACGCCACGCAGGCAGTCGCGCTGTAGGATTGGTTGCCGTGCTTCCTGGGGAGGAGAGGCGCAGGCGCCAGCGCCGGCTGGCCGACCTGCTCGAGGCACTGGTTCAGCTGCACCTGGCTGACGATCGCCGCCCGGACGAGGGCCTGCTAGCCCAGCTTGCGGAGATCGGGATCAGGGAGCCGGGCCAGCTCGAGGTGCCGCTCCTGATCAAGCGGGTCGCCTCGATCCAGACGCTCTACCTGGGGCGGCTCGAGCCGGAACGCCGCTACTTCGTGCGGCGCAAGGCGGACATCCCGACGGGCGCTTTCGCCATCAAGTAGCCGCCAGCCGCATTAGCGGTGGCCCACCAGCGCGCTTTAAGCGGTCTCGCCGGCGATCAGTTCCTCGGGCCCCTCGCTGTCGTCGGCCAGCACGAACTCGGGCTCACGCGACTCGACAATCGACTCCTCGGTGATGATGCAGCGCTTGATGTCGGGACGCGAAGGCACCTCGAACATCGAGTTCAGCAGCACCTCCTCGATGATCGACTTCAAGGCCCGGGCACCGGTCCCACGCAGGAGCGCCTTGGCGGCTATCGCCTCCAGCGAGCGGCCTTCGAAGACCAGTTCGACATTGTCCAGCGCGAAGAACTTCTGGTACTGCTTCACCAGCGCGTTCTTGGGCTCGGTCAGGATCCGCACGATGTCCTCCTTGTCGAGGTAGTGCAGCGTCACGACGATGGGCAGCCGGCCGACGAACTCGGGGATGAAGCCGTACTTCAGGAGGTCCTGCGGCTGCAGGTGCTGCAGCTTGTCGGCGACCTCCTGCTCGCGGGTGGCTTTGTCGCCGCCCACGTTCGAGCCGAAGCCGATGCGGCGGTGGCCGATGCGATGCTCGATGATTCGCTCCAGACCATCGAAGGCGCCGCCGCAGATGAAGAGGATGTTGGTGGTGTTGATCTGGATGAAGTCCTGGTGCGGATGCTTGCGGCCGCCCTGGGGCGGCACGTTGGCGACGGTCCCTTCGAGGATCTTCAGCAGCGCCTGCTGGACGCCTTCACCGGACACGTCGCGCGTGATCGACGGGTTGTCCGACTTGCGGGCGATCTTGTCGATCTCGTCGATGTAGATGATGCCCCGCTCGGCGCGGCTGATATCGAAGTCGGCCGCCTGGATCAGGCGGAGCAGGATGTTCTCGACGTCCTCGCCGACGTAGCCCGCCTCGGTCAAGGAGGTGGCGTCGGCGATGGCGAAGGGAACGTCCAGGATCTTGGCCAGCGTCTGAGCCAGGTAGGTCTTGCCGCAGCCCGTCGGCCCGACGAGCATCACGTTCGATTTCTGGAGCTCGACGTCGCCGACCATCTTGGACGCCTGGATCCGCTTGTAATGGTTGTAAACAGCGACCGAAAGAACCCGCTTGGCGTGGTCCTGCCCGATCACGTACTGGTCGAGCGCGGCGCAGATCGTCTTCGGGTTGGGGATGAAGCCGGTCTTGGCCTTCTTGGAGGTAGCGGTCCGGCTGTCCTCCTCGAGGACCTCCTGGCAGAGGTCGATGCACTGGTCGCAGATGTAGACACCGGGTCCGGCGACGAGCTTGCGGACCTGGTCTTGTCCCTTCCCACAGAAGGAGCATCTCGTGTAGCGGCGTCGGTCCTCGCGTTCATTCATGACAGGTTCCTAAGCCGGCGCCGGCGAATTATCACCGCGCAGGATGTCGTTTGCAAGAGAGATACAGTCGCTGCAGATATAGACCCCCGGTCCGGCCACCAGCCGCACCCGCCCGCCGCCGCCCGACTCACCGTGCTGCTTCCCGCAGAAGCTGCACTTGGGCTTGTGCCGCTTCACCTCCGAGTCCTTTCCCCGGCGACGAAAGATCAAACTCAGCTCGCCTTCTTGGCTCCCGGCATGGCCTCCTTGATCGGAGCCTGGATGATGTCGTCGATGATGCCGTAGCCCTTGGCCTGCTCAGGCGTCATGAAGAAGTCGCGCTCGGTGTCCTGCTGGACCCTCTCGATGGGCTGCCCGGAGTGCTTGGAGATGATCTGGTTCAGCAGCTCCCGCGTACGCAGGATCTCCTTGGCGTGGATCTGGATGTCGGTGGCCTGGCCCTGCATTCCGCCCATGGGCTGGTGGATGAGGATGTTGGCGTGGGGCAGCGCGAACCGGAAGCCCGGCGTGCCCCCGCAGAGCAGGACCGCGGCCATCGAGTAAGCCATCCCCACGCAGAGCGTGGAGACGTTCGGCTTGATGTACTGCATGGTGTCGTAGATGGCGAGGCCTGCGGAGACCACGCCCCCGGGGCTGTTGATGTAGAGATAAACGTCCCGCTCGGGGTCTTCGCTCTGTAGGTAGAGGAGCTGGGCGATGATCAGGTTCGCGACCTGGTCGTCGATGGGCGTCCCGATGAAGACGATCCGGTCTTTCAGGAGGCGCGAGTAGATGTCGAAAGCCCGCTCGCCCCGGTTGGTGGTCTCCACCACCATCGGGACCAAGTAGTCGCGGGTCACCTGCACGGCGTTCATTGTAGGCAGCCTACCTCGGAGTGGCCTCTGGGGAACTGGTCGAAGCCAGCTCGGTCAGCCGTTCCACGGTGCGCAGTCGGGTCAATCGGTGCCGAAAGTAGTCGAGCGCGACACTCGAGCTCAAGAGCTCGTCCAGGCGGCCCTTGACCTCCTCGTCCTTCTGGCCTTCCTCCCGCAGGTAGGCGCGCACCTCCTCGTCGGCGGGTGCGATGCCGAGCTGCTTGGTGGCCTGGCCCAAGACCAGATCGAGCTTGAGCCTGGCCTCGGCGTCGGGTCGCGCCTGGGCGGCCCACTCGCCGGCGCTGGTGCCCGTGTAGGCGAAGTAACGGTCCAGCTTCAGGCCCTGCCGGCCGACCCGCTCCTCCAGGCTCTCCAGCTGGTGCTCGATCTCGTGGTCGACCAGGCTGGCGGGGACCTCCACCTCGGAAGCGTCCACGAGCGCTTTCAGCACGTCCTGCTCAAAGGCCAGCTTGTCCAGCTGCTGGGCGTACTGGTTGAGATCTTTGCGAACCGCGATCTTGAGCTCCAGGGCGGTTTGCTGCTCGCCGTTGGAAACGGTCGCGGCGATGCGGTCGTCCAGCCGCGGCGGGCGCTTCTCTTTCACGCCGTGCACGGTCATGGCCAGGCGGGCCAGCCGGCCTCGCAGCTCGGGCTCGGCGGCGTCGTCGGGCATCTGGACGTCGACCTCGACCCGGCCGCCGATGGCAGTGCCCGGCAGAGCCGCCCGCAGCTCGGCGATGAGGACGCCCTCCTTGACCTCGACTTCCATCGCCTTGCGGCTGGCGGCCTCGACCGCCTTCCCGTTGACGGAGACGTCGAGATCGGCCACGACCAGGTCGCCGTCGCGCACTTCGCGCTCCACCGGCTCGATCTGGGCCTGTGTGTCCAGGAGCTCCTCGATCCGCTTGTCGACCATCTCGTCGGTGACCTCGGTCTGGCGGCGCTCGACGGCCAGGCTTTCGAACCCCGGCAGCTTGACTTCGGGCATCACGCTGACCGTCGCCTTCAGGAGAGCCGGCTTGCCCCGCGCGAACTCCTGGATGTCGACGCGCGGCCGGTCGATGGTCTCCAGCGACTGGTCGGCGATGGCCTTCCCCACCACCTCGGGGACGAGCGTCTCGATGGCCTCCTCGCGGATGGCCTCCTCGCCGAGCTTCGCCTCGACCAGCGCCCGGGGCGCTTTGCCCGGTCGGAAGCCCTGGATCTTGACGCGCTGGCTCAGGCGCCGGAGGACGCGCTCATAGGCCGCGTCGACGGCGTCCTGGGGCACCTCGATGGTCAGTCCGACCTGGCTGCCGGGGAGCGTCTCCTTGTTGACGACGGTGAGTTGGGCGTCGGGCACGTTGAGAAGGTTACCCGCCGAACCTCGGCCGCCTAACCAGCGGACCGGTCTAGCCGCGGCAGATCGGAATCTGGTGAGGCGTCGGGCAGGGGGTCGGCGACGCGTCTTGCGCCGGGACCGGCCCGGTGCCAGGGTCGGGCGGGACGGGGTTGGCCGTCGGTGTCGGCAGGGGGCTCGGGTGGTCCCCGGGAAGACTGGGGACGCTGCGCTGGTCGGAAAGGAACCAGGTCCCCCCCCGGCTGCCGCTGACCACGTTCGAGGGCTGCGCGTACCACTTGTCGGGAACGCCGGCCAGGGCTTCGGTCATGAACCGGTTCCAGGCCGGCGCTGCCACGTAAATGCCGTCCGAGTTCCGGCTCATGGTGTGCGTGATGCCTTTGACGTCCCCGATCCAGATCACCGCCGCCAGGTCCGGTGTGAATCCGATCGTGGTGGCGTCCTTGAAGTCGTCTGAAGTCCCGGTCTTGGCCGCCGAGGTTCGGTCGCGCAGGTGCAGCTTGCTGTTGGGGCCGAAGATCTTGTATCGGTTGCGGTCGTCCTGCAGGATTTGCGCGGTCAGGAAGGTGACGCCCGGGTCGATGGCCTGACGCCGGGTCGCGTTGGCATCGGTCTGGTAGAGGATCCGGCCCCGTGCGTCCCGAACCGAGAGTATCCCTTCGGGCTGGTGGTAGACGCCCATGTCGGCGATCGTGGCCAGGCCGTTGGCCTCCTCGAGGACAGTTATCGGGTAGCCGCCCAGCGTCAAAGCGGGCCCGTAGGAGGCCATCGGCGCGTTGGGGTTCAGGTTGCCGTCACGGGGGAAGACGCCGATGTTGCGGGAGAAGTCGACAACCGTCGAGACCCCGATCGTCAGCTCGGTCTTGACCGCCGGAATGTTGAGGGAGTTGGAAAACGCCTCGCGCAGCGGCAGCGTGCCGTGCGTGCCGCGGTCGTAGTTGTAGACGAGGTAATCGGGCGCGGCGGTCTGGGGCACGCGGAGCGGGTTCGGCCCGTCCACGATCTGCGTCTCCATGGTCACCTTGCGGGTGTTGAGCGCGGCCGTGTAGGTGAAGACTTTGTAAGACGACCCCACGTTGCGGGGCGTGGTGGCCAGGTTGATCTGCCCGTCCCTGGTGTCGTTGTAGTCATGGCTGCCGACCATGACCAGGATCTGCGCCGTCTTCGGGTCCAGGGCCACCATCGCCGAATCGAGGAGGCCGCCCGGGTCCTGATCGCGCCAGAGGTTGGCGTTCAGGTTGTCGGAGATGACGCGCTCGCCGATCTGCTGCTTGCCGAAATCCAGCGAACTGGTGACGACCAGCTGCTGCTCGCCTGGCTTGAACCCGAGGGCGCGCAGCTCGTCTTGCACGTAATCGACGAAATGGGGCGCTCTGAAGTTGTTGGTGGGCGTGAAGACCTCCAGCTTCTCAGTCGCCGCCTGGTTGAACTGCAGGGGCGTGAGGGACTGGAGGTTGAGCATCGCCTGCAGGACCTCGAGCTGGCGCGCCTTGGCCGCCTCCGGGTGGACTATCGGATTCCACCGGGTGGGAGCCTGGGGGAGGCCGGCGAGCATCGCCGATTGGGCGACATCGAGGTCCTTGGCATCCTTGTGGAAGAAGAGCCGGGCGGCCGCCTCCACGCCATAGGCTTGCTGGCCGTAGTAGCTGTGGTTCAGGTAGAGCTCGAGGATCTGGTCCTTCGAGTACGTCTGGCTCAGCTGGTAGGCCAGGATGATCTCCTTCAGCTTCCGGGTGTAGCTCTGCTCCGGACTCAGGAAGAGCTGCTTGGCAAGCTGCTGCGTGATGGTGCTGCCGCCGCCCACGACCCGGCCGGCGCGGAAGTTCTCGTAAGCGGAGCGAACGATGCCGGTGACGTCGAAGCCCTGGTTCCGATAGAAGTTCTTGTCTTCGATCGCAATCGTCGCCTTGGGCACCCAGGGCGAGACGTCCTTCAACGTCGCGTACTGGCTGTGGTCCCCGTTCTCACCGACGTCGGCCAGGAGAATCTGGCCGCTGCGGTCGTAGACGAGCGTATCGCCCTTGAAGGTGGCTGCATCCAGGCCCTTGATCGGGGGCAGCGTGGAGAGGAATTGCTCGGCGTAGGCGTCCGCCGCTCCGCCGGCGAGGAGCAGCACGACCAGGCAGACGGCCAGCAGGCGGAGCCGGGCGGCGCGTCGGGCCCGCTGGCCGATCGGGGCCCAGAAAGCATGGATCCGGGCTCGGGTACGGTGCCCTCTCGAGGTCCTATAGGTTGCGAGACGCTTGGCCAATCCCGGCCGGGATTCTAACTACACGCCCTGCAATTCGCCGACAGGGCGAAGAAGGGCGAAAGGTGTCTGCTCATCCTTCTGCCCTAACGGGTTATCCCGGAAAAGCGATACGACCAGGTTGCGGTCGACGCCCTGGCTGGCCCCCAGCACGGCGCAGCCGATGTCGTTGGCGTCGATGATCGCCACGCCGCAGCCGAAAGCGCCGGCGAGCCGGTGAGCCACTCTGTCCGGGTCGGCGGGAGCCCGTTTGGCATGCGTGTTCGAAGGCGGGATCGTGTACGGCGTGGGCCCGTCGATCGCAGCCACCCGGGGCCCGGCCACGCGGTAGAAGACGCCGCGCATCCCGAGCGGCTTGGTCACAACGGCGGCGCCGGCGGCGAGCAGGATCCGGCTGAGCCCCACCTCTTCGATCGCGAGCTGCATGGTCTCGGGCATGGCGATGCCGATGCCGACCGGACTGCGGCGCACGTAGCGCGACAGCAGCCGGGCGGCCCGCCCGGGATGGACTTGCTCGATCGGGAGTGAGCGGCCCTGGCTGACGGCGACGGCCTTCTCGCTGAGGGCGAGGACGTCGCTCGGCTCGAGCTCGGCCGAGCCCAGCGCCTCTCGAACCGCCGCCTCCAGGTCGTCTCCGGGGGCCACTTTCCTCGACTTGAGCGGAGCCCGGGCAAAGACGGCGCCACCTTTCGCCGTCGCGAAGAGGTGGCGGCCCGTGTTGGGCCGGAATCGTTCCAGCGCTTCCCCGGCCGAAGCGGTGCCGACCAGCCCTCGGGCCAGCTCGTCGCCGATCCGGGCCAGGCCGGCCCCGGGAAGGCGACCAGTCCGCGCCCCGCCTTCCGGGCTGAAGAAGACCCGCAACCAGGCTTCGGTATTCAGCGCCCGCCAGACGAAGGGGTGCTCCTCGAGCCGGTCGTCGCACACCCGGTCGAACGCTTCCGCGAGGGCGAGGCCGTCCCAGTAAGGACGCGCACAGAAGGCGGGCGATCGGAGCAGGCCCTGCACCCAGGCACGCTCGGCCCGGAGCCATCGGAACTCGGGGGTGGTGAACCCGACCTTCCAGCGGCGGGTGCGGATCTTCTCCGGCAGCACGCCGCGCAAGCCCTGGCGAAGGATGGCGCGGCTCCAGCCGCCGTCGACGATGGCGGTCTCCGGGAGCCGCAGGATCCACTCCACCAGCTCCTGGTCGAGGTAGGGCGGGCGCGACTCCATGGAGAAGGCCATCGAGTTGCGGTCCTCGTAGCGCAGGAGGCTCGGCAGGCTGAACTCGGTCAGGTCCTGGAGCAAGCGCCGCTTCAAGTCGTCCCTGACGCGAGGATCGCGAGCGGGCTCGACCGCTGCCCGGAAACCGTCGCGGACGAGGCGGGCGGCCGGAAACCGCTTGCCCCGCTCGCCAAGCCGGCGGCGCAGGAGCGGCCAGAGCACGTCGCGCGCCGCCCAGGCCTCGGCCAGCAGCCTGCCCAGCTTCCGCTCGCGGAGCAGCTGGCGCAGGTAGACGAACTGGTAGGGCACGTAGCCCGCCAGCAGCTCGTCGCCGCCCTGGCCGTCGAGCAGCACGGTGACCTCGCCCTGGGCCCTGCGCATGACGCACCACTGCGCGTAGGGGCCGGTCGAGACCATCGGCTCCTCCTGGTGCCAGACCACGCGGTCCAGCTCTTCGAGGAACCGCTCGGCCTTGGGGTGGACGAAGTTCTTCTCCGCGCCCGTCGCCTTCAGCACCAGATCGATGTACACGCTCTCGTCGATCGGGTCGCCGTCGAAGACCGCGCTGAACGTTTTCAGGTGGTCGCCCATTGACGCGGCGTCCGGGACGTGCTTCTCGAGCAGCTCGGACATGAAGCAGACGATGGCGGACGAATCCAGGCCGCCCGACAGGCAGGTGCCGACGGGCACCTCGGCGACGAGCCGGCGCTCGACCGCCTTCTCGAAGAGCCGGCGGAACTCCTGCGGGTCGGCGCTGCCGTCGGTGGCCAGCACGGGCTGCCAGTAGCGCTCCTGCGTCATCCCGCCGGCATCGACAACCGCGTAATGCGCGGCCGGGAGCTGGTGGACTCCCTTGAAGAAGCTCTCGTCCCGGCGGTCGTGGAAGCCGAGCGTCAGGTAGTCATGGATCCGCTGCGGGTCCGGGTCGCTGCTGAACGCCGGCTCCTGAAAGAAGGCCTTGATCTCGGACGCGAAGAGCAGGCGCTCGCCCGCCCGCGCCCAGTAGAGCGGCTTGATGCCGAAGTGGTCGCGGGCAAGGACCAGCTTGGGAGCGCCGTTGCGCCTGTCGACGATGGCCGCCGCCCACATCCCGTTGAAGCGCGCGAAGCACTCCGGGCCCCACTCCTCGTAGCCATGCACGATGACCTCGGTGTCGGAGTTGGTGCGGAACTCGTGGCCCGCTGACTTCAGCTCCTGGCGGAGCTCGCGGTAGTTGTAGATCTCGCCGTTGTAGACGGTGGCCACGCGCGCGTCCTCGTTGGCGATCGGCTGCCGGCCGAGCTCGATGTCGATGATGGCCAGGCGGCGCATGCCGAGCGAGGCGTGCGGCGTCTCCAGGAAGCCGTCGTCGTCCGGCCCGCGGTGCCGGATGCAGGCGGCCATGCCCTCCAGCACCTGCCGCTCGGGCGGCCCCCAGAAGCCGCAGATGCCGCACATCGCTATCTGAAGCGCGCGGGCAAGGCCCGGCGCGCGATGGCGATCTCCTCGGCGTCGAACGCCCGGACCAGGACGAGGGCGACGCCGTAGACGAGCACTCCGACCAGTATCGCGCCCAGCACTCCGAGCCCGTGAGCGGATCGGAAGGGCAGCAGGGCGGCGCCCATCAGGGCCCCGGCGATCAGGATCCGCCAGCTCAGCCGGAAGATCGGCACTCGGCCGATCTCCCGCGCCACAAACGCCCAGCCTACGACGAGCAGGACGAGTTCGGTCAGGTTGGTCGCCCAGGCCGCGCCGAGGTAGCCGAAGGTTGGGATCAGGGCCAGGTTGAGCACGACGTTGGCGACCATGCTGGCCAGCGCGGTCCACATGAAGAGGTGCTGCCGGTCCGAGGCGTTGAGCGCGCCGATGAAAGCGTTGGTGATGAACATCAGGAAAATCCCGGAGCCGAGGATCTGGAGCGCCGGCGCGGCGGGTCCGAAATGCCCGGTGCGGTCGAAGAGGGCGTTTATCCCCGGAGCGAGCAGGACGACGCCGACGCTAGCGGGCCAGCCCACCGCGAACAGGGCCTTGTAGAAGCGGTTGAGCGCCAGCCGCAGCTGCGCCACCGAGGCCCGGTAGTAGACGCCCAGGACCGGGAAGACCACGTTCAGCATGGTCACTGGTATGAAAAGCAGCGCCTCAAACGGCTTGTAGGCGAATCCGTACCAGCCCACCTCCTGGTAAGGCCGGAAGAGCGGCAGGATCGTGAGGTCCGACTTGAAGTAGATAGTCGTGATCACGAATGTGGCCGCGAAGGGCAGGCTCAGGCGCAGCCACCGGAGCAGGAAGGCCGGCTCCAGCTGCCAGCCGAGGCGCGCGATGCGGCGCGCTGCGATCACGATCGAGAAGAAGACGCAGCTGAAGGCGTAGCTGGCGGCGTAGGCCCAGAGGTAGTAGGCGACGCCCATGTGGAGCCGGACCCCGAGCAGCGTCAGGCTGACCAGGATGCCGGCCTCGACGACTATCGCGATGGCCTCGTAGCCGAGGCGTCCGGTCGCGTAGAACGTGCTTCGGAGCACGTTGGCGTAGGCGTTCAGGACCATGGTCGCGAAAGCCGCCGCGAGCAGGCTTTCGAGGCCGTAGATCGCAAGCACGCCGGCCAGCGCCAGAAATCCGGCGACGGCCAGCACCGCGCGCGAGCTGAGCACGTTGCGGAGGTAGCGCGAGAGCTCCTGCGGGCTGCGCGCGGCCTCCCGGACATAGAGGTTGTTGAAGCCGAGGTCGACGACGACCGAGACCAGCGACATGAGCGTGATGCCGGTCTGGAACCGGCCGGTGCCCGCGGCCCCGAGGCTGGCGGCCGCCCCGAAGAAGGTGACCAAGGCCAGCAGCCGGGAGACGACGCGAGCCCCCAGCAGGAGGGCGGTGTTGCGCAGCGCCCGGCTGCCCAGCCCGCCTGGCGCGGGAGAGACCGTGCTCTCGGCGTC
Source organism: Candidatus Dormiibacterota bacterium (assembly GCA_955652705.1). GTDB lineage: Bacteria > Chloroflexota > Dormibacteria > Dormibacterales > Dormibacteraceae > VBGR01. The sequence goes on from CATPBK010000024.1 coordinate 15,521, forward strand.
GGCCTCCAAGCTCAGCCCTCTCTCGGCCTGGCGAATACGTCAGCCGGGTCGACCAGGCGCTCGAGGCGGGTCCCCGGGAAGTGGATCCGGACGCCGGGCCGCCCCGGCGCGCCAAAGTCCCAGCCGGCGCCGTAGTAGCGCTGGGCCTCGGCCAGGTCCTTGGCCTGGGCGACCTGGCGGCCATCGCTGAAGCCGATCGTCTGGGCCCGGGCCCCGGGGAAGCCAAGGCGGACGACGCCGCCGGTGCGAAGGTTGTAGGTGTAGTCGTCGAGCGCGCCGCTTTCGCTGGCGGCGACGAGGTCGACCAGGCTTGGAAAGGCGCCTTCCTTCATCGCCGACTTGAGATCGGCCCGGGCCTTCACCTGGTCCAGACGCTCCCGACGTCGGAGCTCCGTCAGGAGGACGTCCCGCTCCGCGCGGAGCCCGGCCAGCTCCTGCTCGAGCGGGCGCATCCGCGCCCGCAGGTCCTCGATCTGGCGCTCGATCTCGTCGGCGTCGAGCTGCGCGAGGTCCTCCGGCATCCCGGATATTGTCGGCAGATGCCGGTTCCTCTCGACTTTCACGTCCATCCGTCTACCTCTGAATATCTCGAAGGCTCGCTCGGGAGTTACTTGCCCGACCTCCAGCACCACTTCCGGATGGAGATGCGCGTGCGTACGGTCGAGGAGATGGCGGCAGACTTCGAAGGCCTGCGCGGCGTGCTCCTGGCCTGGGACGCCGAAACGTTCAGCCGGCGTCCGGCCGTGACCAACGACTTCGTGGTCTCGGTCTGCCGGCGCTACCCCGACCGCTTCATCCCCTTCGGATCGGTCGACCCTTTAAAGGGCGAGGCGGCCATCGCCGAGGCCCGGCGCGCGGTCCGCGAGCTGGGCGTCAAAGGCTTCAAGTTCCACCCGGCCGCCCAGGGCTTCCGGCCCTCCGATCCTCGCCACTTCCCGCTCTTCGAGGAGATCGCCGGCCTCCGCGTCCCCTGCCTCTTCCACGCCGGCACGACCGGGCTGGGGGCGGGCACCCCCGGCGGCTCCGGGATCGCCCTGGCACCCGTCCAGCCCATCCAGTTCGATACGCTGGCGGCCGCCTTCCCGACCCTGGTGATCGTCTGCGCCCACCCGGCCTGGCCCTGGCAGCTGGAGATGAACGCGGTCGCCGCCCACAAGGCCAACCTCTACATCGACCTCTCGGGCTGGGCGCCCCGGTACTTCCCTCCAGAGCTCACCCACGAGCTGGGCCGCGGGCTCCAGGACAAGGCGCTCTTCGGAACCGACTACCCGTTCATCCTGCCCGAGCGCTGGCTCCGCGAGTTCGAGGCCTTCGACCTGCCCCTTGACGTCAAAGAAAAGATCCTCTGGCGGAATGCGGAGCGCCTTCTCGATCTTGTTGACTGAGATGGTCATGAAGATAGGAATCGGACTCCCCAATACCGTCCCGGACACAACCGGTGAAGACCTGCTGGAATGGGCACGCCAGGCGGAGGCGGCCGGCTTCGCGTCGCTGGCCACGATCGGACGCGTGGCTTTTCCGGGCTATGAGGAGCTCGTGGCGCTCGCCGCCGCGGCTGCCGTCACAAGCAAGATCGGCCTCTTCACCAACGTCCTCCTGGCCGCCACCCGCGACCCGGTCCTGCTGGCTAAAGAGGCGGCCTCGCTCGACCAGCTTTCGGGTGGCCGCTTCGTCCTCGGGGTGGGCGTCGGAGCACGTGAGGACGACTTCATCGCCACCGAGCGGAACTTCCACGACCGCGGCCGCCGGCTGGACGCCGCCGTCGACCTCATGCACCGGGCCTGGAGACACGAGCCGGTGGGGGGCAGTCCGCTCCCGGTCGGGCCCCGGCCGGTCAATGGCGACGCGGTGCCCATGCTCTTTGGCGGCTACAAGCCGGCCGCTATTCGGCGCTGCGCGCGCTGGGGGATCGGGTATACGCAGGGTGGCGGCACCGCGGAGGCCCTGCGCGAGCTCAAGGCAAAGGTCGAGCAGGCCTGGGAAGAGGCCGGCCGGGAGGGCCGGCCCGAGATCCGGGCGCTGGTGTACTTCGCGCTCGGACCGGGCTCTGAGGAGAAGGCGCGGGCTTACCTGGACGCTTATTACCACCGCTCCGAGATCGCGGACCGGATTCCGAAAACGCCGGAGGCGGTCCAGCAGACGATCGCGGCCTACAGGGCGGTCGGCTGCGACCTGCTGAGCTTCACTCCCACCAGCAGCGGCCTCGACCAGGTCGAGCGGCTGCGCGACGCGGTCGGGGCGGAGGTCCTGGCGGCCGCCTAAGGGCCTTGCGGGTCAGGCTCCGGCTGGTCCAGGAGGAGGGCCATCAAGCGGTCCATCGGCGGTGGCTCCCCGGTGACGACGTAGGCCATCGCCGCGTGGGAGAGGACCAGGCCTTTGAGGGCGCGGAAGGCCCCGTGTGGATCCTCGCCTCGGATCAGGGACTGGATCGCTATGCCATCGATGGCGCCGGCGACCGCGGCCGCCAGGTCCTTGGGATCGAATGGACTCTTTTGAGGCTGCGGAGTCAACCCTCGTGCTCGCCCCTGCGCCTGCGGAAGCCGGCGTAGAGCGCGACGTCGTACGCGATCTTGAGGCCGCCCCCCAGGTAGAAGGGCAGGCCGAAAAGCGCAGCCTGGATCGCGAGACCTGCCAGGAAAGGTCCAGCCACGAGACCAAGGCCGCGGACCGCCCCGGTCATCGCCAGCGCCCCGGCGCGATGCTCCGGCGCAACGATCGAGACCACGTATGCCTGCCGGGCCGGGACGTCCATTTGCGAGATCGCAAAGCGGCAGAGAAGCAGACCGATGGCCCAGGCGAGGGTCGGGCTCAGCGGGATGGCCAGCAGCAGCAGGTTGCTCGGCAGGTGCGTGAAGACCATCGTGTTGACCAGGCCGATCCGGCTCGCCAGCCGGCCAGAAACCTCGTAGCCCGCCGCCTGCAGCAGGCCGATGGCGGCAAAGCTGGGTCCCAGCACGCTGCTTGGCGCCCCGAAGCGCGCATGTAGCCAGTAAGCGATCACTGCGCTGGCGATGAAGCCCCCGCCGAGCGCGTCGAGCCCGAAGAGTGCGGCCAGGCCGGACAGGCCCTTAAGGTCGAGACGGGTCGCGGGCGCGTCGGCTACCTCCACCGCCGCCGTGAGCAGGAGCGAGAGGACGGCCGTGGCCAGGCCGGCCAACCCGAAGACGATGAACGAAAGGGTGGAGCGGCTGAGGTCGCTGGCGGCCCCCGCCGCCAGGCCGCCCGCGGCACCGCCCAGCGCGCCGACCAGCGAGTAACGTCCGAAGGCGAGGTTACGAGCGTGGGCGTCGACGGCTTCGGCCAGCATCGGCTGCTCCACGGCAAGGAAGGGGCCGACGTCGAGCCCCGCCCCGCCCAACATCCCGGTCAGACCGGCCGCCAACAGCAGCCAGGTCGATTGCGCGAACGCGAGGTCGAGGCCGGTGACCAGCATCAAGACCCCGGTCAGGGCGAGGACGGGCCGGCGCCCGAGCTTCCTGCTGAGAGGTGCCGCAACCAGCCCCGAGAGCGCGCCGGCACCAAGTCCGATCGCGAGAACGGCGCCGATCTGGGCCGGCGCGAGGCCCTTGCCCTCCAAGTGGAGGCCGAGGATCACGGTGGCGAGACCGAATCCGAAGGCGCGGATCAGGCGGGTGCTCAGCAGGAGCCGGTAGTCGCGCGCCATTTATCAACGGTCGTGTTGATTAATTGAGTAGAATTGCAGCCGTGGCGACCCTCCAGCTCGACCGCCGCAAGGAGGCGGTCCTGACCTTCCTGAAGGCTAACGGCGCGGCCGGACTGGCCGACGTCGCCGCGCACCTCGAGGTCTCCAAGCAGGGGGCGCTGCGGCACCTGGAAGCCCTCCAGGCCACGGGCCTCGTCGAGCACGTGAGCGCCAGCCACGACGGCCCCGGGCGCCCCGGCCACGTCTACCGGCTCACGGCGGCCGCCGCCGAGCACTTCCCGCACAGCCACCGCGAGCTGGCCGGGGAGCTGATCAGTTTCATGAGCGCTACCGACGTCGACCGCTTCTTCGCCCAGCGAGCGGCCCGCCTGGAAGCCGCTTACGCGGCGGAGCTGGACGGCCTTGGCTTCGAGGACAGGGTCCGGCGCCTGGCCGAGCTGGCGTCCACCGCCGGCCACATGTCCGAGTTCGTAGACAATGGCGACGGCACCTTCGCGATCAGGCATCACAACTGTCCGATCGCCGACGTCGCCGCCGCCACCGGCCATCCGTGCCGGCGCGAGCAGTCGATGTACGAACGGCTCCTGGGAGCCGAGGTGACCCGGACCAGCTGGCTCGGCAACGCCGATAACGAATGCACTTATGTATTTAGAGGGAGCAAGTCCTAGTGGCAGATCTGGAGATCCGCGACCTGAGGGTCAGCGTGGAAGGAAGAGAAATCTTGAAGGGCGTCTCCCTGGACGTCTCGAAGGGCGAGGTGCACGCGGTCATGGGCCCCAACGGCTCCGGCAAGTCGACGCTGTCGCAGACCCTGCTGGGCCATCCCGGCTACAAGGTCGAGGGCGGCCGGGTCCGCTTCAAGGGTCAGGACATACTGGAGCTGACGCCCGACGCGCGCAGCCGGTTGGGACTCTTCCTGGCCCTGCAGTACCCGATCGTGGTACCCGGTATCACCATGAACAACTTCCTGCGCACGGCGCTCAACGCGCACCGCGGCTACGACGGCAAGGACAAGTCGAAGAGTGTCTCGCCGAAGGAGTTCCGCACGCTCGTCGAGCCTTACCTGGAGACGCTCCGCATCGACAGGACCTTCCTTTCGCGCTACATCAACGAGGGCTTCTCGGGCGGCGAAAAGAAGCGCGCCGAGATCCTCCAGATGGCCGTGTTGCAGCCCGAGATGGCCGTCCTCGACGAGACCGACTCCGGCCTCGACATCGACTCGATCAAGTACGTCAGCGAGGCGATCAACAAGATGCGCGGGCCCGAGCTCGGCGTCCTGATGATCACGCACTACACGCGGATCCTGCAGTTCATCAAGCCCGATTACGTGCACGTGATGGTGGCCGGCCAGGTCGTCGAATCCGGCGGCGCTGAGGTGGCGGACCGGCTCGAGCGCGAGGGCTATGCCCAGTGGGGAGAGGAGGTGGCCTGATGGCCGTCGTACCCAAGATCAACGTCGGCGACGATTACCGGGAGAAGTACGGCTTCTTCGACCCCGAGAAGTTCACTTTCAAGGCCAAGCGCGGCCTCACGCCGGAGGTTGTGAAAGAGATCTCCTGGATGAAGTCCGAGCCGGAGTGGATGACGAAGTTCCGCCTCCGCTCGCTCGAGATCTTCCGCAAGAAGCCGATGCCGAACTGGGGCGCAGACCTCTCGCACATCGACTTCGAGAACATCTTCTACTTCCTGCGCGCAAGCGAGAAGCCGGGCAAGACCTGGGACGAGGTGCCGGCGGACGTCAAGCGCACTTTCGACAGGCTCGGCATCCCGGAGGCGGAGCGCAAGTTCCTGGCCGGGGTGAGCGCGCAGTACGAGTCGGAGGTCGTGTATCACTCGCTGCACAAAGAGCTGTCCGACAAGGGAGTCATCTTCCTGGACACCGACAGTGGGCTGCGCGAGCACCCGGAGCTCTTCAAGGAGTACTTCGGGACGGTCATCCCGCCCGCGGACAACAAGTTCTCCGCGCTGAACAGCGCGGTCTGGTCGGGCGGCTCCTTCATCTACGTCCCGAAGGGCGTGCGCGTCGACATCCCGCTGCAGGCCTACTTCCGGATCAACGCGGAGAACATGGGCCAATTCGAGCGGACGCTGATCATTTGCGACGAGGGCAGCTTCGTGCACTACATCGAGGGCTGCACGGCGCCCATGTACACCACGGACTCGCTGCATTCCGCGGTGGTCGAAATCATCGTCAAGAAGGGCGCCCGCTGCCGCTATACGACCATCCAGAACTGGTCGACCAACGTCTACAACCTGGTCACCAAGCGCGCGGTCGCGTATGCCGACGCGACCATGGAATGGGTCGACGGCAACCTGGGCTCGCAGGTCACCATGAAGTACCCGTCCGTCTACATGATGGAGCCAGGCGCCAAGGGCGACGTGCTGAGCGTCGCTTTCGCCGGCAAGGGCCAGCACCAGGACGCGGGCGCCAAGATGGTGCACGTCGCGCCCAACACCACGTCGACCATCACCTCGAAGTCGATCTCCAAGGCGGGCGGCCGCACGACTTACCGCGGCCTCGTCAAGGTCTACCCGCAGGCGGAGAACTGCAAGTCGTTCGTGAAATGCGACGCGCTTCTGCTTGACGCCGAGTCGCGCTCGGACACCTACCCGTACAACGAGGTCGAGGCCGAAAACGTGACCCTCGGCCACGAGGCCACGGTCAGCAAGGTGTCGGATGAGCAGCTCTTCTACCTGATGAGCCGCGGCATCCCGCTCGCCGAGGCCGAGACCATGATCGTCAACGGCTTCATCGAGCCCTTCACCAAGGAGCTTCCGCTCGAGTACGCGGTGGAGCTGAACCGGCTCATCCAGCTCGAGATGGAGGGCTCCGTCGGCTAAAGCCAGGCATGCCCTTCACCAAGGAATCTGTGGAGGAGATCGCGAGCCTCCACGAGGAACCCGACTGGCTCCGTAAGCGCCGCCGCGAGGCGTTCGAGGTCTATGAGCGACTCGCTCTGCCCTCCAAGATCGACGAGGAGTGGCGGCGGGTCGACTTCAAGGGCCTGAAGCTCGACGAGTTCCGGGCCTTCGAAGAACCAAACGGCGCCGCCCCGGGAGTTCCGATCGACGGTGCTGCCGGCGTGCTTCGCCAGCGGGGCTCCGCGCCCGGCAAGGTGGACCTCGATCCAGAGCTGGCCGCCAAAGGCGTCGTCTTCCTGCCGTTGAGCCAAGGGGCCAAGGAGCACCGCGAGCTCGTCGAGAAGCGGCTTTTCAGCGAGGTTCGACCCGACCGCGACAAGTTCGCGGCCGTCCACGCCGCCCTTTTCAGCGGTGGCACTCTGCTCTACGTCCCGGACTTCGTCGAGATCGAGCAGCCTCTCGTCGGCCAGTACTGGTCGAGTGGGGGCGGCGCCGCCGTCCTCCCCCACACGCTGATCGTGGCCGGCAAGGGCGCCAAGTTCAACTACCTGGACGAGTTCCTCTCGCCCTCGCTCGACCAGCCGGCGCTGACGAGCGGGTCCGCTGAGATCTTCCTCGGCGAGGGGGCGCAGGTCGGCTACGTCGCCCTCCAGAAGTGGGGCCGCCACGCCTACCAGTTCGCCAACCAGCGCGTGCATGTGGGCAAGGAGGCGACCGCCCGGCTTTTCAACGTCACGCTCGGCGCTCGCTTCGCGAAGGTGCGAGTCGAGGCCAACCTGCAGGGCCCGGGCGGCATGGCCGAGCTGAAGGGCATCTACTTCGCGTCCGATGACCAGTTCTTCGACTTCCACACGCTCCAGGACCACCAGGTCGGCCAGACCACCTCCGACCTGCTCTTCAAGGGCGCCCTGCGCGACACGGCACGCACCGTCTACGCCGGCCTGATCCGCATCGAGAAGGACTCGGCCCGCTCGGACGCCTACCAAGCCAACCGCAACCTGCTCCTCTCCAAGCAAGCGAAGGCGTACTCCATCCCGATGCTGGAGATCATCAACAACGACGTGCGCTGCACGCATGGCGCCACCGTCGGCCCCATCGATCCCGAGCACCTCTTCTACCTGGCCAGTCGCGGTATCCCGAAGGCGGTGGCGCAACGCATGATCGTGCAAGGCTTCTTCGGCGAGGTGGCCGACCGAATCCCGTTCGAGCAAGCTCGCCGCCTGGTCGCGGAGGAACTGGAGGCGCGCCTTGGGTAGGGAGCGCGTGGCCGGCACCGCGGAGATCCCACCGGACACGCTCCGACGGGTGGAAGTCGACGGCGTCCCGGTCTGCCTTGCGCACACGGAAGATGGCGCCTTCTACGCGATCAACGACGTCTGCACGCACGAGGAGTATTCGCTCAGCGAGGGCGAGCTCTGGGGGTTCGAGGTCGAGTGTCCGCAGCACGGGTCACGCTTCGACGTGCGGACCGGTGCGGTTAGGTTTCTGCCGGCCGTGATCCCGGCTCAGGTCTACGGGGTGGAGGTCCTGGATGGCGACGTTTACGTCAACGTCTAGACAGCCCTTCAACGCGGAGCACGTGCGCAAGGACTTCCCTTTCTTCGAGACGGGGGTCGCTTACCTGGACTCCGCCAACACCTCGCAGCGACCGCGTCACGTGCTGTACGCGATGGACGAGTACTTCGAGCAGTTCAACTCGAACGTGCACCGCGCCGCTTACCACGTATCCGAGGTGGCCACGGAAAGGTACGAAGGCACGCGCGAGGCAGTGCGCCGCTTCATCAACGCACACTCCACGAAGGAGGTCATCAACACCCGCGGCACCACCGAGGGGATCAACCTGGTCGCCTATTCCTGGGGCCAGAAGAACATCAAGGCCGGCGACCTCATCGTGCTCACGATCCTGGAGCACCACTCGAACATCGTCCCCTGGCAAATCCTGGCCGCTAAGACCGGCGCGCGGCTGGAGTGGGTCGACGTGGACGAGAAGGGCGAGCTCCGCCTGGAGCAGTACCACGCGCTGCTCGAGCAGAAGCCGAAGCTGGTCACCTTCAGCCAGATCTCCAATGCGATCGGCACCATCAATCCAGCCAAGCAGATGGTGCACGACGCCAAGCGGGCCGGCGCCACGGTGCTGGTGGACGGCGCCCAGGGCGCGCCGCACCAGGGTGTCGACGTGCGTGATCTCGGCTGTGACTTCTACGCCTTCAGCGGCCACAAGATGCTGGGGCCGACCGGCGCCGGCATCCTCTGGGGCAAGCGCGAGCTGCTGGAGGCGATGGACCCGTTCATGGCCGGCGGCGACATGATCAAGGCGGTCCGCCAGGAGGGCACGACCTACGCCGACTTGCCCTTGAAGTTCGAGGCCGGCACGCAGGCCGTCGCCGAGGTGATCGGCCTGGGCGCCGCCATCGAATACCTGGAGGGCCTCGGCATGGAGAACATCACGAGGCACGAGCGGGAGATCACCGAATACGCGATGGAGGCGCTCTCGGAGCTGCCCGGCGTGCGCATCTTCGGTCCGCCTGTCGAGCGGCGTGCGGGAGTGGTCTCTTTCGAGGTCGAGGGCATCCACCCGCACGACCTCTCCACCATCGTCGACCGCCATGGTGTCGCGCTGCGCGCCGGACACCATTGCGCCATGCCGCTCATGATCCGGCTCGACGTCCCCGCGACCTCGCGGGCTTCGTTCTACGTCTACACGATTAAAGACGACATCGACCGTCTGGTCGAAGCCGTGGCCGACGCCCAGAGGATCTTCGCGTGATGCCTGGACAAGATTTAGAAAAAGGGGGTTCCCCACGAAATCGCGGTGAGAGGGGTGCGGATTTCGTGGGGGTAGACGAGCAGTTCTACCGCGAGTACATCCTCGACCACTACAAGAACCCGCGGAACTTCGGCCACATCGAGCACCCGACCTACACGCACGAAGAGGACAACCCGCTCTGCGGCGACGTCGTCGGCATCGACCTCCTGGTCAAGGACGGGGTGGTCGACGACATCAAGTTCCACGGCCGGGGCTGCGCGATCTCGCAGGCGTCGGCGTCGCTGCTGACCGAGCGGATCAAGGGCATGTCCCTCGACGAGGCGCGCACGATCGGCAAGGAAGATGTGCTCTCCGAGCTGGGTATAGACATATCGCCGGCCCGCATCAAGTGCGCGCTGCTCTCGTTGAAAGTGCTGAAGGCAGGCGCCTGGGGGCTGGGCGAGTGGCCTGGAGAAGAAGAGGAATGAGCGAGGAACCTTTCAAGGAAATGGACGTCAACGCCGTCAAGAGCCTGCTCGAGGACGGCTACGAGATCGTCGACGTCCGCGAGGACTGGGAATGGAAGAAGGGCCACATCCCGGGCGCCAAGCACGTCGTGCTGAGCTCCATTCTGGCCAATCCCGGCGGGCAGAAGTTCCGCGATAAGACCATCTTCCAGTGCGCCGTCGGGGAACGCTCCGCGGTCGCCTCCGAGATGGCGGTCGCGCTCGGCGTGCGCGACGTGATCAACTTCCGAGGCGGATTCCAGGCTTGGAAGGCGGCCGGGCTGCCGGTGGAGGAGGATCAGAAGCTATGAACGCGACTCTCACCGAGGGCGAGGTCCTGGAGAAGCTGCACGAGTGCTACGACCCCGAGATCCCGGTCAACATCGTCGACCTGGGGCTCGTCTACGAGATCAACATCCAGCCTGAGAAGGAGCGAGTCGACGTCAAGATGACGCTCACGGCACTTGGCTGCCCGATGGCGGGGGAGGTCATGGACGACGTCCGCCAGCACCTGCTCGAACTGCCGGGTGTGAAGGACGCCGGCGTCGAGATCGTCTACGACCCACCGTGGTCCCCGGAGCGGATGTCCGAGGAAGCCCGGTGGGAGCTCGGTATGGCCTAACCCGCGGGCGAGCTTACGTGCGGCCAGGCGTCGAGCACGCTGGTCAGCCGCGAAGGAGATTCGGCGGCACCGCCGATGTCGTAGATGAACGTCTGGCCGGTGAGGATGGGCCCGCCGAGACCACAGTTGTCGGCCTCGGTGCAGGGCCGCTCCCCCTGGTACCAGACCAGGTTGTTGTTCAGGAACCGCACGCCCGTCCGCCCTGGCGGCGACGTATTGGAAACGCTGTTTCCCTGCACGCTGTAGAAGGCGACACCTCCGATACCGCTCGGGCTTCGAAAGTAGTAGGCGATCCAGCGGCCGTCCGGCGACGACTTCGGATGGATCCAGTGAATCGCGAGCATGTCCGACTGCCCGGCGCTCGGGTCCCACCGCTTCATCGCCCCGAGGTTGTCGCGGTAGAAGAGGCGGCTGGGCAAGGCTGCCCAGACGCCCATCGTGACGTCGCTCGTCGAATAGACCAGGGAACCGTCGGAAGCCCGGCGGACCTGGACCGGCGCAGTCGCTCCGCTGCCTCCGGTCTGGAACGTTTGAACCAGGCCGATGTACTGGCTGTCGTTTGAAAAGCTCAAGAAGTAGTCGTCCTCGTCCGGGTTGACGCCCCGGCCTGGAACCGGCGGCAGCGTGCTGAGGACGTGGTCCCCGGCCGCGGTCTTAAGGTGCCAGCCGTCGGTGCCCGTGTACGTCATCTCTTCCGGATTGTTCGGCTGCCACGAATAGCTGCCGACCCCGAATCCCGGGCCGAAGGACGCGACGACCAGGGTCGTGGCGCCGGTCGTCAGGTCGGCCTTGATCAGTTGTCCCGCGGCGGTGGTGTAGGCGACCTGCGTCGCGGTCACGAACTGCGGGTTCTGGGCGCCGCTGTCGAAGGAGCACAGGTTTTGGGCTGCGCTGGTGTCCGTGATGTCCCGAACGACGACTGTGTCGGTGCCCGCCACAGTGCCGATCACCAGGTTCCGGCCGGCGGGCACGCTCGCGCTGCAGTGGACCAGGGTCGCCGGTCCCGGAGCGCCGCTCGGGGCTGAGGTTGGGGTGGTGCCCGAGACCGGGATTGAAGTACCGCTCGGCGTCGCATGTGAGGATGCCGGCGCGGAGGGGGAGCTCGGCGTCGCACAACCGGCCAGCAAAAACGCCATGGCCAGGGCCGCCCTCCTCATCTCGAACGCGAACCGTATCCGAAAAGCGGCCTCGCTGGAACCGACCGGACAATTAGCGAGTGGGCGGAGGTCACACGCACGCGCAGACGGGAGCCTACGACGACCGCGACGCGGTAAGAGCCGTTGTAGTGAGCGGCGTGGCGCTCGGAGCCGCGGCGGTGATCGAAGCCGTGGCGGGGCTGGCGGGCCACTCAGCAGGTGTGCTCGCCGACAGCCTCCACAACTTCGGCGACGTCCTTACGACAGCCATCCTGCTGGGGTCGTTCTGGCTCGCGCGGCGGCCTGCCACACGCCGTTTCCCGGCCGGGTTCGGCCGGATCGAAGACGTGGCGACGCTCTTGATCATCGTGGTGATCGTGCTCACCGCCGCCCTGGCGGCGGCCGAGTCCATTCGCAAGCTCTATACGCCCGATGCGGTCGGCAGCGTCGGCTGGAACCTGTTCGCCGCGGCCGCC
>CATPBK010000025.1 GCA_955652705.1 Candidatus Dormiibacterota bacterium
ACCTGCAGCGCTGGGCCGAGATCGACCTCGGCGCCATCGCCGACAACGTGCGGACCGTGCTGGGGCTGCTGCCACCTGGGGTCAGGCTCTTCGCGGTGGTCAAGGCCGGAGGCTACGGCCACGGCGCCCGGCCGGCGGCCAAGGCCGCTCTCGCCGCCGGCGCTTACGGACTCGGCGTCGCCACCGTCGCGGAGGCGATCGAGGTCCGCGACCTCTGCCGGCACGATCGCATCCTTGTGATGGGCGGCTTGCTCCCGCAGGAGGCGCCCGCCGCTGTCGAGTCCGGTGCCGCGCTGACGGTCTCCTCGCTCGGCCTAGCCCAGGCCCTCGACCGCGCCGCCGACCGGCGCCGCGTCCAGGTCCACTTGAAGATCGACACCGGGATGGGACGGTTCGGGTGCCCGCTCGAGGATGCTCCCGAGATCGCGGCCTTCATCGCCGCCTCAAAGCACCTCGAGCTGGCCGGAACCTGCAGCCATTTCTCGTCCTCGGAATCGGACCGCCGCTACACGAAGGTCCAGCTCCAGCGGTTCCTGGAGGCTGCCGGAAGCCTCGGTGTCGACCCCGGCCTCCGCCACATCGCCAACTCCGGGGGTGCGCTCCTGCACCCCGAGGCGGCACTGGACGCGGTCAGGGTCGGCATCGCCCTCTACGGCTGCGAGGACGCCCGCCTGCGGCCCGCCCTCACCCTGCGGGCTCGGATCGCCCACCTGAAGACTGTCGCGCCCGGCGAGACGGTCGGCTACGGGCGAACCTGGGCGGCCGAACGCCACACCGAGATCGCCACGGTCACGATGGGCTACGCCGACGGCGTCCACCGCGCCCGCTCCGGGCACGGTTGGGCGCTGGTGAGGGGACGCCGCGCCCCGCTGGTCGGGATGGTCAGCATGGATTCCTTCACGCTCGACGCCACGGCGGTTCCGGGCGTCCAGGTCGGGGACACGGTCACCTTGATCGGGCGTGACGGTGAAGGCCGGATCCTGGCTGAGGAGGTCGCGGCCTGGTCGGGGACCGTCAGCTACGAGGTGCTGACCTCGATCGGGAACCGGGTGGCCCGCATCTACAGGGACTAATCACCGCCCGGACCGGGTTATCCACAAGCGTTATGGCGGTGGCCACCTACCCGCAAATAGACTGGATGCCCATGACCACGGTCCCGGATGGGCAGGACGCCTTCGCCGAGGAAGCGATCACGCATCTCGACGCGCTCTATCGAGGCGCGCTCCGGCTGACGCGCGACCCGGACCAGGCGCAGGACCTGGTGCAGGACGCTTACGCGCGGGCGCTCCGCTACCAGCACAGCTACCAGGCGGGCACGAACATGAAGGCCTGGCTCTTCGCGATCATGCGCAACCTCTTCTGGGACCGCTTCCAGAAGGGCCGGCCCCCGGCGCTCAGCATCGAGGACGTGGGCGAGTTCAGCCTCTACGACCGGATGCGGGACGGCGTCACGGAAGAGGGACCCGAGGACACCGTGCTGGACCGGATCGCGGCCGGCGAGGTCGTCGAGGCGATCGAGAAGCTGAGCCCGCTCCACCGGGAGGTGGTGCTGCTCGTCGACGTCGAGGGCTTCGCCTACAAGGACGCCGCCCAGATCCTGGGCGTGCCGATCGGCACTGTCATGTCGCGTCTGCACCGGGCCCGCCAACATCTTCAGAAGTCGCTTTACGATTACGCGGTGGAGTCGGGGATCGTCCCCGGCATGGGGAGGTCGGCCTAGTCCGATGGAATGTGACGATTGCGTCCGCCGGCTGGATCAGCTCATCGATCGCGAGCTGAGCGGTCCCGAGCTGGAGGAGGTCGAGCTCCACCTCGACGGCTGCGGCGACTGCACCAAGCGCTACAAGTTCGAAGAGGGCTTGAAGCGCCTGGTCAAGGTCTCCTGCGAGCAGGGTCACGCTCCCGCCGAGCTGCGCGAGCGGCTGCGCCAGATCCTCCGCTAAGCACCCTAAGCCTCTCCTAAGGGTCGGGGTGTAACCCTGAGTAGCCCGCTTGCGTATAGGCGTAGTAGTAGGGCAGGCAATCGCTTCAGAGGGGGATTTCCGAGTTGATCGACAGCGCCAACCGTGCCATCTGGGCAGCCTTCGTGCGAGCCCGGCGCCGCCGGGCGGCGACGGAGCGCTTTCCAGCACTCATCCAGGCCATCGACGAGCTTCTTTTCGAGCTCGAGGAGCTGAACCTGCACGGGATCCAGCATGTGCCGACAGGCCTTCGCGAGCGCTCGGCGCGGGTGCTGGAGATGGTTCCGACCGAGGACCAGGAGGAGATCCGGATCCGGTTCCGGGTGATCGCGATGATGGACACGCTGTTCCGAGCCCAGGAGCTGCTGTTCCGGGCTAAGGACCCATCGCGCCCGATCTACGAAGGGGACGAGGACCTGACCGCCTAGCCAGCTCGCCCGGTTTGGTGGCTGATCAGGCCGCTTTTTTCCTTTATTTGGAGCGGCGCACTCGCGCCGCCTGCCGCGCGCTGCGGCGCGCGAGTCTGAGCGGAAGGGCCTTTACGTTCTAAACCGGGTCCAACGCATCCTGCGTACAGCACGCGGCGGTTACCTGGCGGAACCGGCTGCGTTTCGTCCCGCATGATGCGCAAACCAAATCTCCTCCGACTCCTCTTCGCCGCGGGCGCGGCAATGTTCGTCGTGGCCTGCGCCGGCGCTGCCACCAGCGGCGGCCACTCCCCGTCCAGCCCGGACACGACCTCGGGCAGCGGCTACGGCGGCAAGGCGGCTACAGGCCAGGCGACGCCGGCCCAGACCAGCCAGAGCTTGCCCACGCAGGTTCCTGGCGAGGGCCCGAAGGTCATCCGGACCGCCAACGTCAGCCTCGAAGTCCGCAACGGGACCTTTGACTCCGCCTACGACAACCTGGTCAGCACGATGCTGGACCTGAAGGGCTACGTCTCCGGCACCGACGCCCAGGCCGACACCGGGGCTCTGCGCAGCGGCACCCTGACCTTCCAGGTGCCAGAGGCCAGCTTCCAGGAGGCCCTCACTCGCATTCGCAAGCTCGGCACTGTCAAGCACATCCACGTGGGCGGCCAGGACGTGAGCCTCCAGTACGTGGACCTTCAGGCTCGCCTGAACAACGCCAAAGCCCAGCGCGAGCAGATGCTGACGCTCCTCCAACAGGCGCACACGATCCAGGACATCATCGCGGTCCAGACTCAGATCACCCAGATCTCGCTCCAGATCGAGCAGCTCCAGGGCCAGATCAACTACTTCGACCATGCCACCGCCTTTTCGAGCATCAGCGTGGATCTCCGAGAGGCCGCCGTAACCCCCGCCACCCCGGACACCTGGGGCTTCCGCGATGCCGCCTCGGCCGCGCTGCACGGGTTCGTCTTCGACATCGACTACTTCCTGGTCGGGCTCGGTTACGTCGCGCCCTTCCTGATCCTGTTGGGCTTCGGGTACCTGGCCTGGAGGTGGCGCCCCCACCTGGCGCTGTAGTGGCGCTTGCCTCCCTCCCCACGCGGGGGAGGGAGGATGGAGGGTGGGGCCTGCGCTCTAGAGGCGCTTGCCTCCCCGCCCGGGGGGAGGGAGGATGGAGGGTGGGGCCGGCGCTGTAACTTAGCCACGGTGCTCGACGGAGTTCGCCTCTACGCCATCACCCCAGATGCGGACCCGGACCGCATCGCAGACCTGGTTGGCGCCGTCCTCGAGGGCGGCGCCGGCTGCGTCCAGCTCCGCCAAAAGGCACTCGGCCGCGCCGATCTGCTCGACCTGGCCAAGCGACTGGCGCCGATGGTGCGCTCCGCCGGGGCGGCATTCATCGTCAACGACCACCTCGACATCGCGCTCCTGGCCGCCGCCGACGGTGTCCACCTGGGACCCGACGACCTCTCCATCGAGGCCGCCCGCCGGGTCGCCGGCGAGGGCTTCCTGATCGGCGGTTCCGCCTCCACGCCGGAGGCGGCTCGCCGGGCCGTCGCCGAGGGGGCGGACTACCTCGGCTCCGGACCCGCCTTCGAAACGCCGCTCAAGCCCGAGAAACGGGTGATCGGCCCGGCCGGGGTCGCCGCGGTCTCGGCGGCGGTTGAGGTGCCGGTCTTCGCCATCGGTGGGGTGGACGCCGGCAATGCCGGCGAGCTCGTCGCCGCCGGTGTGCGTCGTGCCTGCGTCATCCGGGGGCTGGCTGACTCGCCAGACCCCGCGCAGGCCGCGCGAACCTTGCTCCGCGTCCTTTCCTCGTGATGACGCGCCTGGACCGGCTCGGAGAGGCGGCGCTGATCAAGGCTCTCCTGCCGCACCTGGCGCACGACGGGCTCGTCGTCGGCCCCGGCGCCGATGACGCAGCAGTCTGGATAGAGCCGGGCGGCGGCTTCACGGTGGCGAGCTGCGACGCCAGCGTCGAAGGCGTTCACTTCGATCTCGGCTGGATGACGCCGGAGGAGGTCGGCTGGCAGGCGCTGGCCCTCGCCCTCGGCGACCTGGCGGCGAAGGGCGCCGAGCCCACGTTCGGGCTGGCCGCCCTGGCCGCGCCTGGCGGTTGGGATTCCGAGCGGGTCCTCGGCATCTACGCCGGCCTGGCCGGGCTCGCGGCCAGGGTCGGCCTCCGGCTGGCCGGCGGCGACACCACCTCGACCTCCGGACCCGCCATGCTGGCGCTGACCGTGCTGGGCCGGACACAGCGCGGCCCCCTGGCCCGCGCCGACGTCAAAGCGGGCTGGACCGTGGCGGTCACCGGCCCGCTCGGCGGCGCCGCCCTCGCGTTGGAGGCGCGCCGCTTCCAGCGCCGCTTGCCGAAGCTCGCCGAAGGCCGGCGGCTCAACGAGGCCGGCCTCGCCTGCGGCGACGTCAGCGACGGCCTCCTGCGCGAGATGGAGAAGTTCGCGGCCGCCAGCGGGGCCGGCTGCGTGATCGAAATCGACCGGGTTCCTCGGGCGGAGGGGGCGACGCCGGCGCGGGCGCTGGCGAGCGGGGAAGAGGTGGAGCTGGTCTGCGCCGGCCCGCCGGACGTTCTCGCCGCTGCCGGGCTGGAGCCGTTCGGGGTGCTGACGTCCGACGCCCGTGTGCGGGTGGTCGACAGCCGCGGCGGTGAGGTGACGGTCGAGGACCGCGGGTACGAACATTTCCGCTGACCGCCTGACCAGTTCTCCGGGTGACACTGAGCGGGCCGGCGAGGACTTCGCGGCGCTCGTCAAGCCGGGCGACCTGCTCCTGCTGGAAGGCGAGCTCGGCTCCGGGAAGACCACCTTCGTGCGCGGGCTGGCTCGCGGCCTGGGCTCGGTCGACGCGGTCCAGAGCCCAACTTTCACGCTGGTCAGGATCTACAAGGGTAGGATCGCGCTCGCCCACGTCGACCTTTTCCGGTTGGAGAGCGCGACCGAGCTGACCGACCTGGGGCTGGAAGAGCTGCTGGACGAGGCGGTGGTGGCGGTGGAATGGGGAGACCGCCTGGCGACCGATGACGCGCGAGCGCGGCGGCTGAGATTCGAGGTGACCGGCCCCGAAGAGCGGCGGATCCGCCTCCTCCCGTGATCCAAGGATCCCGGCCGTGATCCTGGTCATCGACACCTCCTCGGCCAGGAGCGTCGTGGCGCTGGTGGACGACGGCAGGCTCCTGTCCGAATCCGTGAAGACATCTGGACGCGAATACGACGTGGGCGCGGAGGTGGCCGCGCTCGTCCCCGACGTGCGACGGCTGGCCGGCGTGGCGGTGGCGCTCGGACCGGGCTCCTTCACCGGTCTCCGGCAGGGCATCTCCTACGGGCTGGGCCTGGCGATGGGTCTTGTAGCGCCGCTTTACGGCCTCCGCTCTCTGGAGGTGCAGGCGGCCCGCGCCCCGGCGCCCGCGATCGGCGTCTCCGACGCTGGCCGGGGTCGCGTCTACTTCTTGACGCCCGATGGGCGGACCGGCCTGACGGAGCCAGCGGACCTGCCCCAAGAGTGGCCGGCGGTCGGCTGGCTCAAGACCGGGGGGGTGAACCTTCTCCCGGAGGCGGGGCTGCGTCCTTACGGCGAGGCCGCCGCGCGGGTGGTCCGAACGGCTCGGGAGGTTGGCTATGGTAGTGTCAGGCCCGAGTACATGCAGTCGTTCGGAGGCCTTCTCTGATGGTCCAGTTGAGGCAGCGACTCGCACTGGAACCGATGCGGGAGGCGGACGTCCCGGCGGTGCAGGAGATCGAGCGCGACATCTTCAGCACGCCCTGGCCGCGCAACGCGTACTACCGGGAGCTCTCCTCCCGCAACACCGCCCACTACATAGTCCTGCGCAAGGACGAAGAGATCGTCGGCTACGGCGGCATGTGGCGCATGTACGACGAGGCTCACGTCACCACCATCGGGGTCCGCAAGGACCTCCAGCACCACGGCTACGGCCGCATCATCTTCGCGGGCCTCGTCCAGGCCGCCTACGACCTGGGCGCCAAGTGGGTGACGCTCGAGGTCCGTACCTCCAATGACCTCGCCATGCGGATGTACGAGGGGTTCGGCTTCAAAGTGATCGGTCGGCGGCGAGGCTACTACACCGACAACGGCGAGGACGCCATCGTGATGTGGTCCGACTCAATCTTTTCGCCGCGCTTCCGGAGCGCTTTCGAAACCAACCTGGAGCGCATCGCGACCGAGGTCGACGGACTCCGCCGCGAACCGCCGTCCACCACCCATTAGCACTGCTGAACCACTAACCCAGTGGGCCGCGGCGACGAAATGAACTGCATCCGGCCGCCCATTTCCGCCGGGCGCCTGTCGGCGCTGATGCCGTTGTCTGGGGGCCCGACGCGCGTCGTCGCGCATCTTCAGATGCGCTGCCTAGCGCGCCACCCCATCCTAGGCACCGACGGTCTGGGCGGCCGGCCAGCGGCCCTTCGGGCTGCGGGGCATTCCGCCGCCGCGGCCCACTGAACTGCTCACGCTCGGCGTCGAGACCAGCTGCGACGAGACCTCGGTCGCCCTCGTGGCGGACGGGCGCCAGGTGGTCGCGAACCTGATCCATTCCCAGGAGACGCTGCACGGCGTGTTCGGCGGCGTGGTGCCCGAGCTGGCCGCCCGCGACCACCTCGAGAAGCTGCCGGGCCTGGTCGACGGAGTTCTGAAGAAGGCGGTCCAGGAACCGGGCGGAATCGACCGGATCGGGGTGACGCGCGGCCCCGGCCTGGTCGGCTGCCTCCTGATCGGCGTCGGCCTGGCGCGCGGCCTGGGCGCCGCCTGGCAGAAGCCGGTCGTGGGCGTCAACCACCTCTGGGGCCACGTCTACGCGGCGTTCTTGGGCAGGCCGGATCTCTCGCCGCCGCTCCTGGCTCTGGTGGTGAGCGGCGCCCACACGGACCTGGTTTGGATGCCGCAGCACGGCCGCTTCGAGGTGCTCGGCCGGACCCGGGACGACGCCGCCGGCGAGGCTTTCGACAAGGCGGCGCGCAGGCTCGGGCTCGGCTACCCCGGCGGCCCCGCCCTGGACCGCCTGGCTCGAACCGGCGACGCCCGCCGGCAACCGCTGCCGAAGCCAGCCTTGCCCGGCCTGGAGTTCAGCTTCAGCGGTCTCAAGACGGCGCTCCTTTACCGGCTCCGCGACCTCGGCGCAGACGTCTCGGAGCAGGATCGGGCCGATCTCGCGGCCGCCTTCGAGGAATCGGTGGTGGGCGCGCTGATGGAGAAGCTCGACCAGGCGCTGAATCGCCGGCCGGCGACCGAGGTCGTCGTCTGTGGCGGCGTGGCGGCCAACACGCTGCTCCGGCGCCGGTCTGCCGAGGTCGTCGGCGACCGGGCCCGGCTCACCATCCCGCCACTCGAGCTCTGCACAGACAATGGCGCGATGATCGCGGCGGCCGCGACTTACGCCCCGGTCAAGGACCTGACCGTCGATCCCAGCCTGGCCTGGAATTGACCGGCTGGGAGGTCGTGTTCGAGGGGCCTCAGTTCGCCGCGGACGTGGTCCAGGCCTCGCTCGAAGCGGCCGGGATCCACGCGCTCACGGTGGGCTCGGACACGGCTTACGGGCCCATCGTGCAGAGCCGGGTCCTGGTTCCCGAAGAAGAAGCGGCGGCGGCCCGGACAATAGTCGCCGAAACGGGTTGAAATCCGGGAGCCGTCTTCCGTTAGAATTAGCAGTCGCGGTCGGGGAGTGCTAACACTCAGCATCGCCGACTGCCAGTCCACTCACATCCATTCAGGAGGGCGTTTCGTATGAATCTGAGGCCGCTTGGCGACCGGGTCGTGGTGAAGCCGGTCGAGCGCGAAGAGAAGACCAAGAGCGGCATCGTGCTGCCCGACACGGCGAAGGAGAAGCCCCAGGAGGGAATCGTCGAGGCGGTCGGCACGGGCCGGATCCTTGACAACGGGACCAAGATCCCGCTGGAGCTCAAGATCGGCGACCGCGTGCTCTACGCGAAGTACGCCGGCAACGAGTTCAAGTTGGAAGAGGACGAGTACCTGATCATCTCGGAGAAGGACGTCCTGGCCGTGCTTTCCGGCAACGGCAAGAAGAAGTCTAAGTAAGGAAGGAGAAAACCAAATATGCCTAAGGCAGTAGCCTTCGATGTAGAGGCCCGGCAGGGCCTGAAGAAGGGGATCGACACCGTCGCCCAGGCGGTCCGGATCACCCTCGGCCCCAAGGGCCGCAACGTGGTGCTCGAGAAGAAATTCGGAGCGCCCACCGTCACCAACGACGGCGTCACCATCGTGCGCGAGATCGAGCTCAAGGACCCCTGGGAGAACACCGGGGCCCAGCTCCTCCGCGAGGTGGCGACCAAGACCAACGACGTCGCGGGCGACGGCACGACCACCGCCACCCTCCTGGCTCAGACCATGATCAGCGAGGGCTTTCGGAACGTCGCCGCCGGCGCCAACCCGATGCAGCTGAAGCTCGGCATCGAGAAGGCCGTCGAGGCTGTCGTCGACGAGATCAAGAGGCTGGCGGTGCCCGTCAAAGGGCATGACGACGTGGCCCACATCGCGGCCATCTCGTCCCAGGACGAGAAGATCGGCGAGCTGATCGCCGAGGCGATGGATAAGGTCGGCAAGGACGGCGTCATCACCGTGGAGGACTCCCAGGGCATCGGCACCGAGCTCGAGGTGGTCGAGGGCATGCAGTTCGACCGCGGCTACACGTCGCCCTACTTCGTGACCAACCCCGACCGGATGGAGGCAACTCTCGAGGATCCCTACATCCTCATCACGGATCGCAAGATCTCGGCGATCCAGGACCTACTCCCGGTGCTGGAGAAGGTCGTCCAGCAGGGCAAGCCCTTGCTGGTCGTGGCGGAGGACGTCGAGGGTGAGGCGCAGGCGACCCTGATCGTCAACAAGCTCCGCGGCACCTTCACCGCGGTCGCCGTCAAGGCCCCGGGCTTTGGCGACCGCCGCAAGGCCATGCTCGAAGACATGGCGATCCTGACGGGTGGCCAGGTCATCTCTGAGGACATCGGCCTGAAGCTCGACCAGACCCGGATCGAGCAGCTCGGCAAGGCTCGCCGGGTGACCGTCAACAAAGACGACACCACGATCGTGGAGGGCGCCGGCAAGGCGGCCGACATCCAGGCGCGGATCAAGGCGATCCGCGCCCAGATCGAGGAGACGACCTCGGACTTCGACCGCGAGAAGCTCCAGGAGCGCCTCGCCAAGCTGGCCGGCGGCGTGGCCGTCATCAAGGTCGGCGCGGCAACCGAGGTCGAGCAGAAGGAGAAGAAGCACCGGATCGAGGACGCCCTCTCGGCGACCAAGGCCGGTGTCGAGGAGGGCATGGTCGCCGGCGGCGGCGTGGTCCTGCTCAAGGCGCAGACCGTGCTGGACGGCCACCTGAAGCTCCACGGCGACCAGTCGACCGGCGTCGCCATCGTGCGCAAGGCGCTGGAGGAGCCGCTCCGGCAGATCGCCCACAACGCGGGCAAGGAAGGCTCCGTCGTCGTCGAGGAGGTCCGCAAGTCGAAGGGCGCCGAGGGCTACGACGCGCTCAACGATAAGTACGTGGACATGTTCAAGGCCGGCATCGTCGACCCTGCCAAGGTCACCCGCTCGGCGCTGCAGAACGCGGCTTCGATCGCGGCCATGGTCCTCACGACCGAGGCCGTCGTGACCGAGATCCCCGAGGACAAGAGGAACTCGGCGCCTGGCGGCATGCCGCCGGACATGATGTAGTTCGGACCGTCAGCGAATTTGCTTTCAGGGAGCCCCTCTTCGGAGGGGCTCTTTCTTTTGTGCGCGCCGCGGCGCCTGGGCCGTGGGCCGGCTTCCCTCCAGGCGGCGCGCGATGAACGTGACCGCCACCGGCATCAGCAGGAGGACGAGCGCGGTGGCGACCGAGATCGGGTCGGGCAGGCGGTTCGGGTCGCGCATCCCGAGATAGGTGAAATAGGCGCCGCCCACGGCGCCCCCGGCGACCACGATGACGACCCCTGCCCAGATCCAGTAGCGGTACTCGGCCAGGAGGTCGGGAACATGGCGGCGGGCCCGCCGCATGGCCGCCCAGGCCGCCAGGCCGTTCAGGACGAGGGCGCTCACCAGCGCGCAGATCGAGAGGATGAGGCGGAAGTCGGCCAGGTGCCGCATCACGAAGGCGGAGCCGTTGACGGCCAGGATCCCGAGGGGCGTGATCACGCCGATCGCGATGAAAGCCACCTCGCGGAAGCGCCGGGACTTCGGGATCACAGGGTCACCCTGAGATCAGTGTGACCACCTCGTGCAAGGAGCGGATGTGCTCGTGATCGTCGAACCGGCAGAGTTCGTAGGGGTCCAGGTGCAGCGGCCGGATGCCGGCAGCGCGAGCTCCGCCGACGTCGGCGAGCACGCTGTCGCCGACATGGACGGCCTCCTCCGGTCGGGCGCCGGTCGCGCTCAACGCGAACTCGAAGATCCTCGGATCCGGCTTGGCGATGCCTACGGTGGTCGAGTCGACCACGATGTCGACCTCGACGCCCTCACCAGGTCCCACCTGGCAGATGCCCAGGCGGCGCAGGTTCTCTGCAGCCGTCCCGTCCGCGTTGGAGACGATCGCCAGGCGGACTCCCGCCGCTCGGAGCCGGGGGAGGGCTTCGCGCGAGTCCTCGATCACCGCCACCCAGGTCCCCGGGCCGGTCACGGTCCGGGTGAGGCCTGTGATCGCCTTCTCCAGCAGGATCTCGCTGACGCCAAGCTCGTAAGCCATGCCCCGGGTGTAGCGATACGCCCAGTCAGGATCCGGCGTCGGCCCGGGCTTCTTGTCGTATTCGAGCATGGCGCCGTGGTGCGCCCGCAGCAGCGCGCCGGCCGGGAGGTGGACGCCGATCTCGGCGAGCGCCTGGCGGACGCCCTCCTCGCGGGGCATGAGCAGGACGCCGCCCGCGTCAAGGAAGACGGCCCGGATCAGGACTTGCCGGTCAGGCGGAGCGGGCTAGCAGTTGCGGACTAGTGGCCGCAGCCGCAGGCCTTGGCCTGCCCGCCTTCGTCGCCGGTGTCGAAGGAGTGCCCGCAGGAGCAGGAGCGGACCGCGTTTGGGTTGTGCACGGTGAATCCGGCGCCCATGAGGCTGTCCACGTAATCGATCTCCGACCCTCGCAAGTGCTGGATGCTGAGCTCGTCGAGGATGATCTTGACGCCCTCCTGCTCGACGACCTCGTCGTCGGGGCGGACCTGGTCGTCGAAAGCCATGCCGTACTGGAGGCCCGAGCAGCCGCCCCCGGACACGAAGACGCGGAGTCCGATGGCGGGGTTCGACTCCTTCTCTAGAAGGCTGCGCAGCTGGGCCATTGCATCGCTGGTGAGTGAGACGGTGGCCTGTTCGATCATCTGAAGTTCGGATTCCTCCCTTGGGTCAGTGAGTTGAGGATACCAGACAAGTTCAACGTCCCACCTTCAGGCCGAACGGAAGGTGCGTGCCTTTGTCCTTGTCGCCGCGGACGCCGATCAGGAGATCGCCCAGCTCGTGGGAGGCACGGGCGATCGCGCTCTTCGGGTCGCTGAGCACCAGGATCTCGCCGCGCACGGCCGCCTCGTCCGGCTTGGAGCCGTCGAAGGCGATCTCGACGGCGATGGCTTGCTTCAAAGTCCGCTCGATGTCTTCCCGGCTCACGACCGGCTTCGGCATGCGGTTGTTGAGGGCCAGGATGACCCGGCCTGGCACGATGTTGAGGACGTTCGTGAAGATCCGCAGCAGGTCGGTGATGTCCTTCAGGCTGGACAGCTCTGGAGTGGCCAGCAGGACGATGCGCTGGGAGTGGTCGAGGATCGTCAGGACGTTGTCGTTGAGGTTGACGCCAAGGTCGAAGATGATGTACCGGAAGGCCCCGGCCAGGATTCCCATCGCCTTGCCGATCAGGGCCGGGGTGATGAGGTCGGCCTCCTCCGGCTTGAGGACGCCCGGCAGCAGCATCATGCCGCCCGGGTGGTGGAGGAGGACGCTCAGCAGCGTCTCTTCGAAGTGCTCCTCGGGCGCCTGGCTGGCGCTGGCCAGCGAGCCGGTGGGGACCAGGCTGGACAGCAGCGCGGCGTGGTTGTAGGGGAGAGCCAGGTCGACCAGCAGCACTTCGGCTGGGAACCGCTGGGCAAGCATTGCCGCCAGGTTGATGGCCAGGGTAGTGCGGCCGGCGCCGCCCTTGGGGGAGTAGACGGCGACCGTGGTGGCGGCCTGCTCGGGGGCGACCAGCGTGGCCCTGGCGATGATGTTCTCGAGCGTCGCCTTGCGCTGCTCGACGAGCCGCTGCATGTCGACCAGGGCGTCGGAGTCGGGCGGGATGTTGGCGTACATGAGCTCGCGGTCGAGGACCAGGAGCTTGCAGTCGGTCATCGCCTTGACCGCGGCGGTGCGCGGCTCCTCGGAGACCAGCGCGATCTCGCCGAAGAAGTCGCCGTCGCCGAGGTAGGCGATGGTGATCTCGTGGCCCTCGGCCTGCTTGACCGTGACTTCGGCGCGGCCCTCTTCGATGATGAAGAGGGAGTCGCCGGTGTCGCCCTGGTTGATGATCGTGGACCCCTTGGCGGCGTGGCCTGGATGGAGCTGGCGCGCCAAGGCCCGCAGGATGTTGTCGTTCAGGGTGAAGAGGACCGCCACCCGTTGGAGGACCGCGAAGCGACGGCGGAGCTCGTCCGGGGTGGGTTCGGACGCTGGAGTTCGGCTGCTCACTTGGGCTGACCCATTATAGGTAGGGGATTTTGGGCTTCCGGGCGGCGTTTGAGGCCGTTTGGCAAGCTGGTAAACTCAACCGGCGTCGGTCCCGTGGTGTAGCTTGGCCAAACACGCGGCCCTGTCAAGGCCGAGAACGCCGGTTCGAATCCGGTCGGGACCGCCATTTGCAGCCCGAGCCTCAAGCTTGAGTTGAGATCTGCCGTCGCGGTGCGGAGAGGTGGCCGAGCGGTTGAAGGCGGCGGTCTCGAAAACCGTTATAGGGTCCTGCCCTATCGTGGGTTCGAATCCCACCCTCTCCGCCAAATCTCATTTTTCGCCGCGATGCCGGCCGGCGTACGCGGGAGATCTTCGGCGGCGCGGACTTTTAGGGCCTGATCCACGATCAGATCGAAGGGCTGGCGGAAGGTCGGGGTCAGCTGGCCGTCCCTCCAGCTGGAGTTCGAAAGTAGATATCCGAGCAGGCTTTCGGTTGAGTCTTGGCTCCTGAACAGTTCCCCGGCGTGGCTGG
Organism: Candidatus Dormiibacterota bacterium; assembly: GCA_955652705.1. Taxonomy (GTDB): domain Bacteria; phylum Chloroflexota; class Dormibacteria; order Dormibacterales; family Dormibacteraceae; genus VBGR01. Next base: position 13,546 of record CATPBK010000025.1, read on the forward strand.
CCAGCTCGAGGAGCTGGACGCCTTCTTCGACGTAGCTGCGGTCGGCGTTGCGGTGCTCCTGGATCGCGAGTTCGATCCGCTCCTGCTCCCCGCGCCACTCAGCCGCCTTGCGCTCGAAGAAGGCATTCTGGATGCGGCCGTCGAGCTTGTCGATGTACATAGCGTCGAGCCGGTTCTGAAGTAGGGTCCAATCGGCTTCGAGCCGTGCCAAGGCTTCGTCGCGGAAGCGCTTCTCGTCGTCGTGGCTCTCGCGCAGTGCCTTGGTCAGCCATTCCAACGCGACTGGCGGGAAGGTGAGCTGGTCGAGGAGAGACACGAACTGCTCGAGTTCGTCAAGACCCGGCTCCTGGTCCTCGTCGTCGTCAGTGTCATCGTCGCGGGGTTCCCATGGCCAGGGTGCCCGAGTCATTCCCACGAGGGCGCCCCCCTGCGTGCAACTGGGCCATCAGGCAGGCGGCGAGCGGCGATATCGGAGGCTGGTTCGAGCCGGCCGACTGCATTCATCCGATGGGCCTCGGTGATAGCCGCAACAAACGCAACATGGGCCGTTGCGTGCGGTCCGGCAGCCGCCAGACCGCCGTCGGCCGGACAAGCGTCACGGGGTTCCGTTATTTCTCCTCATACTGTCCCACTCAACAAGAAAAACGCGAAACCGTTCACGCAAACCGTCCTATTTGCGTCCTAGGAGCGTCCTATTTGCGTCCTAGGAGATCAGACCGCTCCGCCAGCTGCATGGTGTCGAGCCCGATCTTAGGCGCACGCAGAACCACCATGCAGGAGAATTTCGGCCCACGAATCCACGCCAGCGGTCGTTCGGTTCTAGGAAACGCAGCAGAAGACGCTACGTGATCCGAGGCCGGCTGGGGACAGGCCGCTGTGGGGGGATCTGGTCAGAAAAGGCGGTCGACACTCGAGTGGGTCATCGGCGCAGCCGTGATCTTGGGGACGGGCTACGGGAGCCCCACTGCTCTGCTGGGACCGGCTCGTTGCGGCCGGGATCAGGTCTGCTGACGACTGGCAGCATCAGAAGTTGGACGTTGGCTATGACGGACGTCTGATCTGCC
>CATPBK010000026.1 GCA_955652705.1 Candidatus Dormiibacterota bacterium
GGAGGCAGCCCGGAGAGCGGCCAGAGCCTCTCGCGGTAGTGCATCCGATCCGGCGGGCTCGGCCGTCATGGACTCGCGGACGCGCCGGTCGTAGTAACAACCGTGCTCGTCGACCGCGATGGTGGGTACCAAAGGCTTGGAGACGTGCATTGTGAAGTGGGTAAACATTACCTGCTTCAGGATTATTCCCGCAGGCCCCGTCCAGTCCCTTGCGGCGGTCGACTAACCTTCGGCGGAGTGGTCGTCTCGATCGGAACCCTCGTCGTCGACGTCAAGGTGAAGCCCCAGGGGCAGCTCCGGCTGGACCACGACCAGGAGGCCAGCATCCGGCTCGGGGGTGGGGGCCAGGCGGCCAACTTCTGCGCCTGGTCGGCCGCCCTGGGCGAGCAGGTGCGGCTGATCACCCGGATCGGGAAAGACGAGGCCGGCCGCCGCCTGGTGGCCGAGATCGAGGCGGGCGGGGTCGACGTCAAGGCGGTGCGCAGCGACGAGCCGACGGGCGCGATGGTGGTCCTGGTGGCGCCGACCGGCAAGCGCACTTCCGCCCGCCAGCAGGGCGCCGCGCTCGGGCTGCGGCCGGAGGAGCTGGAGCCGGAGTGGCTGCACGGCTGCGGTCTGCTCCACATCCCCGCCTACTCGCTCTTCAGCGAGCCGATCGCGACCGCTTCGCGCCGGGCGGCCGAGCTGGCGCGCGACCAGGGGGCGATCCTCTCGATCGATCTTTCCTCGGCTGCCGGGGTGCGCGCCTACGGCGGGGCCCGGCTGGCGCTGGACCTGGCGATGCTGCGGCCGGAGCTGCTCTTCGCGAGCGAGGCGGAGGCGGCCGAGCTGGGGACGCCGCTGGAAGGGCTGGCCAAGGTGCCGGTCGTGAAGCTGGGGGTGCGCGGCGCGCGGGTCTTCGACCGGATCATGCCTGCCTCCCGCGTGGTGGCGGTGGATGCCACGGGGGCGGGCGACGCCTTCGCCGCCGCCTTCTGCAGCGCCTACCTCGACGGCGCCACTCCGCTCGAAGCCGCGGGCCGGGCGGTGCTGGTGGGCGCCTTTGCCGTTACGCGGATGGGAGCCAGGCCCAGCGGATAGGATTGAAATCGGCTTGGACTTTCCCAGTTTCGACGTCCTCGTGATCGGAGGTGGAGCGGCGGGACTGAGAGCCGCGATCGCCGCCGCCGAGACCGAACGCAGCCTCCGGATCGGCATCGTCTCCAAGGTCTACCCGATGCGCAGCCACACGGTCTCCGCCGAGGGCGGCGCCGCGGCCGCGCTCCGCCCCGAGGACAGCTGGGAGAAGCACGCCTTCGACACGATCAAGGGCAGCGACTACATCGCCGACCAGTACGTCGTCGAGACCTTCGTGCGGGAGGCGCCCCTGGAGCTCGTGCGGCTGGAGCACTGGGGCTGTCCCTGGAGCCGCGACCCGGACGGCAAGATCAGCGCCCGGCCCTTCGGCGGAATGAGCGTCTGGCGGACCTGCTTCGCCGCCGACAAGACCGGCTTCCACCTCCTGCACACGCTCTTCCAGACCTCGCTCAAGTACGAGAAGATCGCGCGCCTGGACGAGTGCTTCGTCACCTCCTTGCTCGTGGAGGACGGCCGCTGCGTGGGAGTCAGCGCCATGAACCAGCGCACGGGGGCGATTCACCCGATCGGCGCCAAGTCGGTGATCTTGACGACCGGCGGCAACGGCCGCATCTACGCCTTCACCACGAACGGCAACATCTGCACCGGCGACGGCATGGCCCTTGCCTATCGCGCGGGCGTGCCGTTGAAGGACATGGAGATGGTGCAGTTCCACCCGACAGGCCTGCCCGCGACCGGCATCCTGATCACCGAGGCTGTGCGCGGCGAGGGCGGCTATCTGATCAACAACAAGGGCGAGCGCTTCTTGAAGGACTACGTGCCCTCCAAGATGGAGCTCGGGCCGCGTGACATCATCTCCCGCGCCGAGGTCACCGAATTTGAAAAAGGCAACGGGTTCAAGGGCGAGCACGGCGACTACATGCACCTCGACGTCCGCCACCTGGGCGAGGAAACCATCGACCTCAAGCTGCCCTTCATGCGCGAGCTCGGTCTCGACTACGTCGGGATCGACATCGTCCGCGATCCGATCCCGGTCCGCCCCGTCGAGCACTACATGATGGGCGGCGTCGACGTCGACATCTACGGCGCCAGCGAGCTGAGCGGGCTCTACGCGGCCGGCGAGTGCGCCAACGTCGGGCTGAATGGCGCCAACCGCCTCGGTTCCAACTCGCTCACCGAATGCCTCGTCTTCGGCGCGGCCGCCGGCCGGGCCGCCGCGCACCATTCCAGCCAGGCAAAAGCCCCAACCGCGAACCCGATCGCGGCGCTGGTGGAAGACGAGACGCGCCGGATCGAGAAGACGTACATGGCCGACAACGGCGGCAAGGGCGAACGGCTCGCCGATGTCCGGGAGGAGCTGCAGCGCTCCATGGACCTGAACGTCGGCGTCTTCCGCACCGCCGAAGGGCTGGCCGAACAGGAGGCCACGGTGCACGAGCTTCGCCAGCGCTACAAAAAGGTCCAGCTGGACGACCACAGCAAGGTCTTCAACACGGAGCTCACCGCTGCCCTCGAGCTCGACTTCATGCTCGAGCTGGCCGAGGTGATGACGCACTGCGCGGCGGCGCGCAAGGAGTCACGCGGCGCTCACGCCCGCCGGGACTTTCCGGACCGCGACGACGAGAAATTCCTGGCCAACACGATCGCCACCCGGGGAGCGCCCGGGCAGCCGCCGAAAATCGAATACCGCCCGGTCCGCATCACGGACTGGCAGCCCGCGGTGCGGAGCTACTGATGGCCGCCGACAAGGACATGGTCAAGGTCACGGCCAGCAGGTTTGACCCCGATCAGGACACGGCCCCTCGCCTGCAGACCTACGAGGTTCCCTTCAAGGACGACTGGGTGGTGCTCGACGCGCTCAATTACATCAAGAGCCACATCGATGGCTCGCTTTCCTACCGCTGGTCCTGCCGCATGGGGATCTGCGGCAGCTGCGGGATGAACGTGAACGGCACGCCGAAGCTGACCTGCGCGGCGCACCTGCGCGAGTACCGCAGGGGCGTCACCGTCGAGCCGCTGCCCAACTTCCCGGTGATCCGCGACCTCGTCATCGACATGGACGACTTCCTGCAGAAGCTGAAGGCGGTCAAGCCCTGGATCATCCGCGAGCTGGAGCCGGGGCTGGCCGCCGGGGAGTTCCGACAAAGCCCCGCCCAGGTCGAGAACTTCCGGCAGTTCAGCCAGTGCATCAACTGCATGCTCTGCTATGCGGCCTGCCCGGTCTACGCCATCGAGCCGGAGTTTCTGGGGCCGGCCGCGATCGCGCTGGCGCGGCGCTACAACCTCGACTCGCGCGACGAGGGCAAGCGCGAGCGGACGGCGGTGATCGCCGCCTCGGAGGGCATCTGGGAGTGCACCTTCGTGGGCGAGTGCTCGGTCGTCTGCCCGAAGAACGTCGATCCCGCCAAGGCCATTCAGCAGTCGAAGTTCGACACCACGAACGACATGGTGATGGGGACGATGCTGATGCCGTTCGGGATCCGCCGCTGACCTGATGGCCGAGTGGTA
>CATPBK010000027.1 GCA_955652705.1 Candidatus Dormiibacterota bacterium
CTACTTCACGACCGGCCAGTTCGAGTCGCTCGTGTCGCGGTTCGACGCCGACGCCATCAGCGTGGAGGTGGGCGAAGCGGCGCCGGCGGCCTCCTATGCGAAAGCGGTCGGCGACGGGGTCGACCTGGCGCCGGCGCTGAAACGCCTGGGGCTGCCGGACCGGCCTGAGGCGCGCGCGTCAGCTCTGGAGTTCATCCTGGAAGGCCTGCATTTGAACAAGCGCCTCAACAAAGATGAGCTCGATGGGAAGGCTCTCTACCGAAGGTAAGGCGATCCGGGGTCCCCGCAAAATCGCAGATTTTGTGGGGTGGAAGGACGAGCTCGATGGGCAAGCGCTCTACCGAAGGTAGCGTCGACCTGCCGTTCGCCATGCCCTTCGCCGACCTGGTCGGCGTCTCACTTCTGTCCGCGACTCCCCAGGAGGTGCGCGGCCACCTCGACTGGAGCCCGGAGAGGTGCACCTCCTTCGGCGTGATGCATGGGGCGGCGCTGATGGCGCTGGCCGACTGCGTCGGTGCGGTCTGTGCGTTTCTCAACCTGCCGGAGGGCGCCGGCACGGCCACCATCGAGTCCAAGACGAACTTTTTCCGCGCGGTGCGCGAGGGCCATGTCGACTCGGTGAGCAAGCCCCTGCACGTGGGACGCACGACGATCGTGGTGCAGACCGACATCTTTGATTCCTCGGACCGGCGTGTGGCTCAAGTCACTCAAACGCAGGCAGTGCTTCCGGGCGCCTGAGCGGCGCTAGCCGTGGTAGTTGGCGAAGGCGAAGGCGGCGACCATCAGCACGATCAGCCCGATGAAGACCAGCTCGAGCCGGATCGCGATCCGAACCCTGCGCACCGCGGCCCGCGTGCGGTTGCCGCAGTTGTCGCAGTAAGAGGCGTCCGGAGTCAGCGGCGAATTGCAGTAATCGCAGGCCCTTTGAGCCATGCCCAAAGTATGCCGCTGGGCCTTGGACACTAGAGTTTCGGCCGTGGAGCCCGACTCGAACCTCGGCCGCGAAGACGTCCTGACCATGCTCGGCGCTTCGCCCGAGCGAGTCCGCGACTACGTGCTCGGGCTCGACGAGCACCGCCTGGCATACCGACACGGCCCCGCCTTCCCCACCTTGAAGGAGGTCGTCGTCCACGTCTGCGACGCGGGCACCGCCGCCGACGCCGCGCTCCGCCATGCCTGCCTCGACGGCGCGACAGAGGTGGCCGCCCGAGCCGCCCTGGAGACGACCGCTGAGCCCGACGTCTCGGTCGCGGCGGGCGCCCGCCTGGAGGACCTCTCGCGCGTGCGCCGGCGAACCGTCGACCTTTTGCGGGGCCTGACCGATGAGCAGTGGGGCCAGCGGTTCACCGACGATCTGCTGGGCGAGATCGACGTCCTCGACTTCTGCCGCCTCATCGCCGCCCATGAGATGGGCCACCTCTCCCAGGTCCGGAACCTGATCGCGCTCCTGCCCGAGCCTTGAGCGACACCGAGCTCCAGCGCGCGTTTCGCACCCGTTTCGAGTGGGGCTCGGCCGGCCTCGCCCGGCTTGGCCCTGGCTCGGACGTGATCGTCATCGTCGACGTGTTCCGGTTCACGACCGCGGTCGACGCGGTGCTGGCTGCGGGCGGACTTGTGGCCCCGATCGAGTGGAGCAGACGCGACCCTGGCCGGACCCGGCACCTCTACCTCTCGCCCATTCATCTGGCCGCCAGCACCAGGCCGGGCGACCGCGTCGACCTCCCCTCGCCAAACGGCGCCCAGCTCACCGTCGAAGCGACCGGATTTGGTGCTCAGGTCATGTGCGGCTGCCTGCGCAATGCGAGCGCCGTGGCGAACCAGGCACGGCGCGACGGCGAAAGCGTCACGGTCATCGCGGCCGGCGAGCGCTGGGACGACGGATCCCTGCGGCCGGCACTCGAAGACCTCCTCGGCGCGGGGGCGATCCTCGCCGCACTCGGACCCGACGGAGCCTCGCCGGAAGCCCTGCTGGCCGCCGCCACCTTCGAGGCGGTGCGGCCCCGGCTCCCAGAGCTGCTGCGGGAATGCGCGAGCGGGCGCTGGCTCCAGGAGGTCGGGCTCGGCGGCGACATCGACGTCGCGTGCCAGGTCGACGTCAGCGACATCGCTCCGGTGCTGCGCGGCGGCTGCTATGTCGGTGGCTAGCGGTTGGTTTCGCGGCGCACGAAAAGAGCGGTGCCGACGACCATGAAGATCGCGAACATCGTGGCCATCACGAGCAGGTTGAGGCCGGCGTCGAAGAGCACGACCTTGTGGTACTCCGCCCGGCCTGCGTAAGTGACGTCGCGGATCAGGTCGACCACGTATCGCAGCGGCGAGAGCAGCGAGAAGATCTCCAGGTACCAGGGCAGGATGGCGACCGGGCTGAAGACGCCGGCCAGGAAATACTGGGGAAGAAAGACGAAGCCGAAGAGCTGGTTGCTGCTGCGCTCGTCGGTGAGCATCGAGAGCAAGACCAGCCCGAACGCACCACCGACGAAGCAGCAAAGCAGGCAGACGGGCCCCAGCAGGAGGATCTGCTCAGGCGTCAGCGGCACGCGCAGGATGATCGCGAAAACGATCATCGGAAGGGCGGTGCAGAGCGCGACCAGCGTCTCGCCGAGGATCTTGCCGAACACTATCGAGTAGCGCGAGATCGGCGACACGAACATGCTCTGGGCAAAGTCCGTTTGGCGGTCCGACATCAAAGAGGTGATCCCGTTCGCGGCCGACTGAAAGATCGTCATGCCGAGGATGCCCGTGAAAGTGAAGCCGATGAAGTTGAACCCGGCCGACCTGCCCAGGTTGAGCTGCAGGGTGCCGCCCATCAAAGTCATGATCGCGAAGGGAAAGATGAACGTCGCCGCGAGCCGGGCCGGATCGCGAAAGAACTTCAGCACGTCGCGGCTGGCGACCGCCGCGATGGCGTTCAGCTCATTCACCGGCGAGGATCCTCAAGTAGGCGTCTTCGAGCGTCGGCGAATGCGTACGCATGACCGTCAGCTCGGTTTTGAGTCCACGCAGCAGCTGCTGTGCGGAGCGGCCCTTGAGCCGCACCTCGAAGTGGCCTGTCTCCTGGAAATCGACACCCAGGTGATGCAGCTCCGCGCGAAGCTGGTCGCGGTCGGCGGCATCCAGGATCAGGTGCTCCTCGAGCAGCTGGGACTTGACCTCGGCCGGCGTGCCAAGCGCGACGACTCTGCCGTGGTCCAGGATGCAGATGCGGTCGGCCTGCTCGGCCTCGTCCAGGTTGTGGGTCGTCAGCAGGATGGTCACGTCGTACTCGGCGCGCACGCGGCGCAGGTACTCCCAGAGGTTGCGCCGGCTGGCCGCGTCGAGGCCCGCGGTGGGCTCGTCGAGGAAGAGGACGCGCGGCCGGTGGAGGAGCCCGCGAATGATCTCGAGCTTCCGCTTCATGCCGCCCGAGAGCTTCTTGACCGGACGGAACACGTCCTCGGCCATGCCGAGCACGCCGGCCAGCTCCAGCACCTGGCGCCGGTACTCGCCGGGCATCAATCGATAAGCCGGCCGGAAGGGATAAAGGCCGTAGAGGATGGCGTGGAAGCGGATGTTCTCCTCGCCTGAAAGGTTCAGGTCCAGGCTCGGCGTCTGGAAGATGATCCCGACCTGTCGGCGGACCTGGGCGGCTTCCCGCCGAGCGTCGTAGCCCGCGATCTTGACGACTCCTGCGGTTGGCGCCAGCGTCGTGGTCAGAATCGAGATGGTTGTCGTCTTGCCCGCCCCGTTGGGCCCGAGGAGCGCGAAGAACTCGCCGGCGCGCACGTCGAAGGAGACGCCGTCCACCGCGTTGATGGCCGACTTGCGGTAGCGCTTGACAAGGTCCTGGACCTCGATCAGGCAGTCGACAGCAGCGCCTCCTTATCTCGCAAAAGGGTGCCAGAAGAGATGGCTTCTCTGACGCGCTCGAGGAGCCGAGCCGTGAACCTCAGGTTGTGCTCGACGGTGAGGCTGATCGCCAGCATCTCGTGAGCGTGGAAGAGATGCCAGAGGTAGGCGCGCGTGAAGCGCTCGCAGGTGCGGCAGTCGCAGCCTTCGAGCGGCGGCCGGGGGTCGTCCCGCATTGCGGCCGCGGTCAGGTCGAGCCGGAAGCGAGGCAGGCCGGGGTGCAGCGCGTGGCCGTGGCGCGCGACCCGCGTCGGCATCGCGCAGTCGAAGGTGTCGACTCCGCGGAGCGCGCCTTCGACGAGGTCGTCCGGCTCGCCCACACCGAGCAGATGGCGCGGCCGCTCCGCAGGAAGAAGCGGCGCCACCAGGTCGACGATGCCGTACCAGTCGCTCTTGGTCTGGCCCAGGCAATCGCCGATAGCGTAGCCGTCGAAGCCAATACCCGTGATGGCCAGCGCGGACCGGCGCCGCAGCTCCGGGTAGACGCCACCATGCACGATGCCGTAGAGCGCCTGGCCGCCTGCCATCCCCAAGCGCTGGAACTCATCGCGGCAGCGAGCCGCCCAGCGGGCGTTGCGGTCGGTCGCCTGCTCCGTGTACTCGGGCGGGACGTGGAACGGAGTGCACTCATCGAGGGCCATCAGGAGGTCGGCGCCAAGGTCGCGCTGGAGGGCCATGCTCGACTCGGGCGTGAACCGCTGCCGGGCTCCATCCAGGTAGGAGCGGAACTCGACCCCGTCGTCATCCACCTTGACCGCCTCCGCCGGTTCCTCATCCTTCGATGTCCGCCGCCGGCCCTTGATCTCGTCAGCCACCTGTCCATGCCGAAAGCTGAAGGCCTGGAATCCCCCGCTGTCGGTCGCCAGCGCACCGGGCCAGCCAAGGTAGCCGTGGAGGCCACCCAACCGGGCCAGCGATTCGCCGCCCGGCTGGAGGTGCAGGTGATAGGCGTTGACGATCAGCGCCTGGACGCCGGTGGCGCGGGCCGGCTCCGGGTCCAAACCCTTCAAAGCGCCCCTGGTCGCGACCGCGAAAAAGCCCGGCGTGTCCACCTCGCCGTGAGGCGTCGAGATCACGCCCCGGCGAGCGGCGCCATCACGAGCGGTGACGCGGAAGTTCAGCACGCTTCGACGCGGGCCGGTTCAGCCAGCTGACGGTTGCGTCCGAGGAAGGGGATCACGGCCAGGGCCACGAGGCAGACCACCGCGCCCGACGCGAACGGGTAGGCGATGCCGTAGCCGAACAGGTAGCCGCCCACCAGGGAGCCGGCCGCCTGAGCTCCGACGGTGAAAGTGTTGAAGACGCCCTGGGCCCGGCCCTGCTGGGTGGAGGGCACGATCCTGCTGATCTCGGCCAGGACCGCCGGCATCCCACCCAGGGTCAGGAAAGCCTCGATCACGCCAAGCACCAGCACGACCGGAATGCTTCGGGTGAGCAGGTAGAAGGTGGCAAAGAGCGCGCTGAAGAAGAGCGTGAGCGCGATGCTCAGCCGGACGCCGTAGCGGTCGGTGAGCCCGCCGGCGGCGGCACTGAAGAGGACGAGCGGCACCGAGTAGAGGCTGAAGGAAAGGCCGGCTATCAGGGGCGAACCGCCGAGGGCGGTGATGTAGAGGACCCAGGTCGCGCCGTAGACGCCGCCCAGGTACTGGTAGGCAGCGCCGGCCAGGATCGCCGGCAGCAGCAGCCAGAGCAAGCGACGCTCGACCTTGGGCAGGCCGGTCGGCCCCTCGTAGCGGCCGGTCTCGTCACGCGCCAACCCGCGCGGCAGGGTGCTCAGCAGCAGCGCGCCGAGCCCGCAGGCGATCGCCGCGCTGACGAAGACCAGGTCCAGGCGGACGAGGGCGAGCAGGCCTCCGATGGTCGGTCCGATAAGGAACCCGCCCATGCTCGACGCCTGCCAGTGGCCGAAGATCATCCCGCGGCGGTCGGCAGGGGTGTAGTCAGCGAGCAGGGCGCGCGCTGCCGGCATGTAGAACCCGCCCAAGCCGGCGTGAAGGAACCTGACGAAGGGCAGGATCTGGGCCGGCATCGGGATCAGGTAGATCAGGAAACAGGCCCCGTAAGCGGCGATGCTCGCCACCACGATCAGCCGGCGGTCGTAGCGGTCGGCCAGCCAGCCTCCCGGCGCCTGGGCGAGGACGTTGCCGGCCAGCGCGGAGGCGCCGATCACTCCGACCAGAAAAGGCGAGCCACCCCGGTGCTCGACGAAGAGCGGCAGGATCGGAAAGAAGATCCCCAGGCCGACGGCGTCGAGGGCATTGCCGGCGAGGAGGATCCAGGCCGGGCGGCTGACGCCGCTGAAGCCGAGGCGGGAGCGGATCCGGAGCATGACCCCTGATGCTAGTGGGCTGTAACGGCCGTTTCTGGAGCATCCGACGTCTCAGATCGCCGGGCGCCCCACTGGCGCTGATGCCTGTGTTGCGGGGGCCCGGCGCTTGCCGGCGCGCATCTACAGATGCGCATCCGACGTCGCGCCACCCGCGCCTTGGCACCGACGATCTGAAACGCCGGTCTTCGAGCCTTCGGCCTGCACTGGAAACGGCCGTTACAGTCCACTAGATGTGGCCCGGCTCAGCCAGCAGGCTGCTTTGAGAGGGGACGTCCCCCCTTGAGGCGCTCCGCCGGCAAGGCCGGCCGTAGCGCACCCCCTGGTCAGCGCGCCTTGACGTGGAGCTCCCTCAGCGCGGCCCCCAGCACCCTCGAGAAAGCCGGGAAGGGGTGGATCAAGTCGGACAGCTCCCGGAGCGGGATTCGCTGCTTCACGGCCAGGCTCAGCTCACCCAGCATCTCCCCGGCGCGCGGCTGGACGATGGTCGCCCCGACCAGGACGCGGGCCTGGCGGTCGGCCACCAGCTTGATCACACCACCCTTGAAATCGTGGATATAGCCGCGGGCCGTCTCGCCGGGGTCGGAGACCACCGTGACCGCATCGATGCTGCGCTCGAAGGCGCCTTTCTCGGAGATCCCGACGGAGGCCACCTCCGGATCGGTAAAGGTGACGCGCGGGACCGCCGTGTGGTCGGCTCTGGCGTCGCCGCCGAGCAGCCTCATGGTGATGACCTGGCCGTGGTAGAAGGCGAGGTGCGTGAAGCCGCCGATGCCGGTCACGTCGCCGCCCGCGAAGATCCCGCCGGCCGCCTCCAGCGTGCTCGGATTGACCTTGAGCCAGCCCCTCTCGGTGGTGGCCAGGCCGGCGGCCGCGAGATCGACGGTGGCCAGGCGCGCCTTCCGCCCCGTGGCGACCAGGAGCTTCTCGGCGGTCACCGGCTGCGCGCCCTCGAGCTGGAGCTTGAAGCCCGCCTCGGAGTGCTCGACGCCAGTGCACCTCATGCCCAGGTGGACGTGGACGCCGTCGGCCTCCAGGTGCGGCTGCAAGACGTCGCTGGCCTCCGGCTCTTCCGCCGCGACCAGCCGCGCCCCCGCCTCGATCAACTCGACGCGGCACCCGATCCGGCCGTAGGCCTGCGCCAGCTCGACCCCGATCGCGCCCCCGCCCAGGATGGCCAGGCTCTTCGGTAGCGCCTTGGGCAGAACGGCGTCCCGATTGGTCCAGAAGGGCGTTTCCTGGAGGCCCGGTATCGGGGGCACCACCGGCTCGCTACCGGTGGCCACCACCACCGCCTTGCGGGCCGTCAGCCGGCGGCCGCCGACGTCGATCGTGCGCGGTCCCGTGAGCTGGCCCTGGCCGCGCACGAGCACGACGCCTGCCTCTTCCAGCGCCTTGGCTGGATTGGTGTCGTCGAGGTCGCGGGCCATCCAGAGGACACGCTTGGAGATCTTGGGCATGTCGACAGTCCACTCGACCTTGCTGGCGGCCAGCTGCCGCGCGCGGCCCGACTCGGCCAGCGTCTCGCCCGAGCGGAGGAGGGTCTTGCTTGGCACGCAGCCCCAGTACGGGCACTCCCCTCCGACCAGCCCGTTTTCGACGATGGCGATCGTCAACCCGGAGCCCTTCAGCTCACCGCCGATCGCCTCGCCGCAGACGCCCGCCCCCAGGCAGAGCACGTCGAACTCATCCACCGGCGGCCTCCTCCACGTCAGCCCGGTCCGAATGACCGTGCACCCGCTCCGAGTCTGTCCTCAAGGAAGCCTGCAGCGAGGCCGGCGAGAACGCACCCAGGTAGCGATCGCCAGCGTAGACCGGGAGCGCTGCGCGGCCGGTTTCGAGCAGCAGCTCGAAGGCTTCGCTGAGCGTACTGGCGGGCGTTATCCGAGGCCCGCCGTCATTCGCGGGCACGCCACTGCTTTCGAGGCTCTGGGGGTCGATCGGAGTCACGGCCATCCGCTTCAGGAGCCGGTCGTGTCCCAGGAACTCATTCACGTAGGCGGAGGCCGGGTGGGCCAAGATCTCGCCAGGCGTGTCGTATTGGGCGATGTGAGCCGCACGCTCGAGAAGGCAGATCCGGTCGCCGAGCTTGACCGCCTCATCGATGTCGTGCGTGACGAAGACCACCGTTTTGCGCACGTTTCGCTGGATGCGGACGAACTCGTTTTGCAAGCGTTCGCGAGTGATGCGGTCGACCGCCCCGAAAGGCTCGTCCATGAGCAGCACGGGCGGGTCGGCGCCGAGGGCGCGCGCGAACCCGACTCGCTGCTGCTGGCCGCCCGAGAGCTGGTGCGGGTAGCGAGCCGCGAACTGGTCTGGATCGAGGCCCACCAGCTCCAGAAGATCGTGCACCCGGCGCCGCGTGCGCTCGCGGTCCCAGCCCCAGAGGCGGGGCACCGTCGCTACGTTGTCGGCGACGTTCATGTGCGGGAAGAGGCCGGTCTGCTGGATGACGTAGCCCATCTTCAGCCGGAGCGCCACGGGGTCGAGACGGAGCACGTCCTCGTCGTCGAGCAGGATCCGGCCCGCGCTTGGCTCGATCAGGCGGTTGATCATCCGGAGCGTCGTGGTCTTGCCGCAGCCCGAGGGCCCGACCAGCACGCAGGTCTCGCCGGTGGCGATCTCCAGGCTCAGCTCGTCGACCGCGACGAAACCGTCCGGGTACCGCTTGCTGACCTTGTCGAGAGTAATCAAGCGACGTGAGCTAGCGTAGTTGACGCGTGAATCTCTTCCTCGACGCATCAGACCCGTGGATCCGCGTCAGCTACCTCCAGAACCATCTGACCGACTTTGAGACTGACCTGGTCGAGCACGTGGAGCTGACGCTGATAGCGGTTCTGGCCGGCCTCCTGATCGCACTACCGCTGGGAGTGCTGATCTACCGCCGGCGCGGCTTGCGGAACCCCGTCCTCGGCATCAGCGGCGTTCTCTATTCGATCCCGTCGCTCGCGCTCTTCGCCTTTCTCATCCCGTACAGCGGCCTGACCTATCTGACCGCCGAGATCGGACTCGTCGGCTACACGATCCTGATCCTGATCCGCAACACCGTGGTGGGGCTGGAGGCGGTGCCGGCTGACGTTCGGGACGCGGCCCGCGGGATGGGCTACCGCCCGCTGAAACAGCTCCTTTGGGTCGAGCTGCCGCTGGCTCTGCCCTCGATCTTCGCCGGCGTCCGGATCGCGACGGTGACGACCATCGGCCTCGTCACGGTGACCGCGCTGATCGGAGAGGGCGGTCTCGGCCGGTTGATCCTGGAGGGCCTGATCCGCGACTTCAAAACGCCCCTGGTGGTCGGAACTGTGCTCTCGATCCTGCTGGCGGCGGTCGCCGACCTCAGTCTGGCCGGCGTGCAGCGCCTCGCCATGCCCTGGGCCAGGTGACGGGGTGAGCTTCCTCGTCAAGGTGACCGCCTGGTTCCTGGATCCGGTTCACTGGCACGGCGGCGCCGGCGTGCCGAACCGGCTGCTGGAACACGTTTTGATGTCGGGCGCCGCGACGCTCGTCGCGGCCCTGATCGCGCTTCCCATCGGAGTCGCGCTCGGTCACTTCGGCCGGGGCGGGAACGCCGCCATCAACATCTCCAACGTCGGTCGCGCGATTCCCTCGTTCGCTGTCCTCGTGCTGGCGTTTGAGGTGGTCGGCATCGGCGCGCCGCCCGCCTTCATCGCACTGACTCTCCTGGCCATCCCTCCGATCGTCACCAACAGCTATGTCGGCGTCAGGGAGGTCAATCCGGACGTGAAGGACGCGGCTCGCGGCATGGGCATGCGGGAGCGGAAGATCCTGTTCGCCGTCGAGCTGCCGCTCGCCGTGCCGCTGATCATGGCGGGGATCCGGACCTCGGCGGTGCAGGTCGTCGCCACCGCCACCCTGGCCGCTCTGGTCGCCTGGGGCGGCCTCGGGCGCTACATCATCGACGGCTTTGCCCAGCAGGACTACGCCCAGATGTTCGCCGGCGCGGTGCTGGTGGCCGCTCTCGCCGTAGTTACGGAATTGGCTCTGGGGGCCGTGGAGTTCATGCTGGTACCGCGGGGACTGCGCGGCTCACGCGGAACCCCGGCGGGACCATCTCAGGCCAAGGCCGCCTGAGGACCGCGCGCACATGAGGAGGTACGAAATTCAATGACGCTGAAAAACCTGCGGCCACTTGTGGTGGCCCTTGGCACGCTCGCGATCGTGGCGGCGTGCGGCGGCGGCGGCGGCGGTACGACGGCGAAGGAGACCCTCACAATCGCCGGGTTCAACTTCTCCGAGAGCAGCATCCTGGCGGACATGTACGGCCAGGCGCTTAAGGCAAAGGGCTACACGATCACCTACAAGCTCAACCTCGGCAGCCGCGAAGTGGTGGCTCCGGCGCTGAAGACCGGCGAGCTCGACCTCTACGCGGGCTATACCGCGAGCGACCTCGAGTACTACAACAACAAGAAGGGCGAGGCGGGGAACGACCCGCAAGCCAACGCCAGCAAGCTGAACACGTACCTGAAAGCGTTCGGTGCAGAGACGCTCAAGCCGTCACCCGCCAATGACCAGAACGCCTTCGCGGTGACGAAGGCTACCGCCACCAAGAGCAACCTCAGCAAGATCTCTGATCTGGCGCCGGTGGCAAACCAGATGACGCTGGGCGGGCCGCCGGAGTGCCCCACGCGGCCCTACTGCGCGCTGGGCCTGCACGACACTTACGGCCTCACCTTCAAAGCCTTCAAGTCGCTCGACACCGGCGGCCCGCTAACCAAGGGCGCCCTCGAGAAGGGCGACATCGACGTCGGCCTCGTCTTCTCCTCGGACGGCGGGGTGGTGGCGAAGAACCTTGTCGTCTTGCAGGACGACAAGCACCTCGAAGCGGCGGATAACGTCGTGCCTGTGATCCGGACCAATAAGGCGAACAGCGAGGTCACAAGTCTTCTCGACGACATCGACACCAAGCTCACGACCGCCGATCTACTGGCCATGAACAAGAGCGCTGACATCGACAAGGAAGACCCGGCCACCCTGGCCACCAACTGGCTGAAGCAGCACGGATTCAGCGCCACAACCTAGCAGCGGTTCTTACCTCGACCTGGTGGACTGGCGCCGCCGGGTCGGGGACCTCTATCGGCTGAGCGGTCCCGGCGCGCTGGACGAGTTCCGGCGCGGCCGGGACCGGCTGTTCCGCGAGCATCCCCAGTCGCCGATCCCCGAAGAGGAGCGGGAGACCTTCGCGGGTCTCCGCTACTTCGCGCCGGACGACCTGTACCGCCTGCGCTGCCGGTTGGAACCCTCTGATGGCAGCCAGCTCGTCATCGACACGGGCGGGGAGGACGGCGCCATCCGCTACCGGCGTGCCGGCCAGCTCCGCTTCCAGTTGCAGGGCCGGGACTGCCGTCTGACCGTCTTCTCGATCGCCGCCTACGCGGGCGGCCTCTTCCTGCCCTTCGCCGACGCCACCTCAGGCAGGGAGACTTACGGCGCCGGCCGCTACCTCTTCGACACAGTCAAGAACACGGATGGGCTGGCCTTCGAGGTTCTGGCCGGGTCGGATGAGGTGACCATCGACTTCAACTACGCCTATAACCCGTCCTGCGCCTACAGCCCGCTCTGGGCCTGCCCGCTGGCTCCGCCAGAGAACCGGCTGCCGGTGGCCGTGCACGCCGGCGAGCTCGCCTACCCGACGTAGCTAAGGTATTGACCCGTGGACGAGGTCACACCGGTGGAGGCCGTGGTGCCGGTGGAGCCCGCCGAGCGGCCGGCCCGCGGCACCGGGCGCAGCCGCCGCAAGCGCGGTGGCAAGGCTTCCGGCCGGAGCGCGCAGTACTGGATGGTCGTCAGCTCGCCTGACAACTTCAAGCGGACGCGGGACCACGGCTTCAGCATCCAGGGCATCAAGAGCCGCCACAAACGGCGGGTCGAGAGCATGCAGCCCGGCGACCGCCTGCTCTATTACGTGACCGGCCGGATGGCGTTCGCGGCGACTGTCACGGTGACCTCGCCGATGTACGAGGACCACACGGTGATCTGGCGGACCGACCGCCGCGAAGAGGACTACCCATGGCGTTTCCACATTCGGGCCGACAGCGTGCTCGAGGAGCCGGAATGGGTGCTCGCGCGAGAGATCGCCTACCGGCTGGACTACGTCCGGAAGTGGCCCCCCGAGCACTGGACGCTGGCCTTCCAGGGCCACCTCCACCAGCTGCCGAAGAACGATTTCAAGATGCTCGAGGACGAGATCCTGCGCCTGCAGAAGAGCCGCCGGCCGACGGGCAATCACGAGCCATCGGCGGTTGACGGTACGAGCTGACCCGCTGGGCGTCCGCGCACTCAGCGCGCGAACCCTGAACCGGGCACGCCACGTCCAGGTCGGCTCCCTGGAGCGGGCCCTGGAAGCGATCCGCAACCTGCCGGTGCCGGCCTGGGACAGTCGGCGGCACTACGCCGGCGAGCGACTCGTCGAGTACCTCTTCGTGCTGGATACGATCAACTTTTGCTTCTGGGGATCCGGCCGCGGCTACTGGCAGCTGGCCGAGGCGCTGCGGGACGCCTTTGAAGGGGGCGAGCAGCTCTGGGAGCCGGAGCACCTCGTGTCGATGACCGCCAGTCGCCTGGGTGAACTGGTCGGGGAGCTCCCGCTCCTGGAAGAGCGCGCCGCGGCTCTGCGCGAGCTTGGCGATCTCGGCGCCGGCGCGTTCCAGGTCCCGGCCAGCGCGGTCGAGCTGGCTCGCGGTCTTTCGGAGCGGCTCCCCTCCTTCGCCGACCCGTTTCTCAAGCGCGCCCAGATCCTGCCGGCCGACCTCTGGGGAGCCGGCGCCGCCGAGTTTCCCGACCTGGCCGAGCTGACCTGCTTCGCGGATTACAAGCTGCCGCAGGCGCTGCGGCACCTGCACGCGCTGGAGTACTCGGACGACCTGTCGAGAAAAATCGACAACTGGGTCGAGCTGGCCGCGGGCTCCGAAGAGGAGACCGAGATCCGCGCGGCGACGGTCGTGGCCGTGGACCGCCTGCGGGACCTGCTCGAGGAGGCGGGCCGGCCGCTGCTGGCGATCGAGGTCGACTGGATCCTCTGGTCGTACGCGCAGGGCCTTTTTCCGGTCCGGCCCTATCACCGGGTCTGGACGGTGTTCTATTGAATTTACGGTTGCGTAAGCCCTTACGCTTGCGTTAGGCTGCCCAAGATGGCACCTCAGGACGACTGGCTTCCGGCGGTGGAGGCCGCTCGCCAGCTTGGCGTTTCTCGGCCGCGCATCCACCAGCTTGTGCGAGCCAATGTGCTTGACGGCTGGCGCGTCGCAGGGCGCCTGTTCATTCATCGGAGGTCCCTCGACATCTGGGCGCGGCACGGCGCCGACAACCCATCACTCTCCGAGCTGCGGTCGAAACGCGGCCCAATTCTTCGCCTAGCGGCCCGGCATGGAGCTCGGAACGTGCGCGTCTTCGGTTCCGTGGCACGGGGCGAGGCGCGCCGAGACAGCGACGTCGATTTCGTCGTCGACCTCGATGCAGGTCACAGCGTGCTCGACTTGGCAGAGCTCATTGTCGACCTCGAAGACGAGCTGGGGCGAAGCGTCGACGTCGTCGAACTTCGCACCCCGTCTGCGGTTGCCGACCGCATCAGGCGGGAGGCCGTCGCACTCTGATTGAGGAAGCACGAGAGCGACGCTTCCTCGCCTACATCCGTGACAGCATCGATCGGATTCAGCGTTATGCACCCCCCTCGCTCGATGACTTTCTGAGCACGGAGGTAGTGCAGGACGCTGTCCTTTGGAGGCTCCAGACCATCGCGGACGCGGCCCGCAACCACCTCTCGGACGAGCTCAAAGAGAGGCATCCTGAAATTCGCTGGCGTGCCGTGTACGGCTTCCGGAACATCGCCGCTCATGACTACGCCGAGGTCAACCTCGCCCTTATCTGGGAGATCGTCGAGCGGCATTTAGGCCCCTTGAGAACGGCGGTTGGCGATGAGCTCGATCGCTGAGGCCGGCACTCACCACGTGGCCAGAATGGACCCTGCGTTCAAGCGGGTGATCGACGCGGTCGGGCCCTTCAACCCACGACCACCCCAGGCCGACTATTTCAACGCCCTGGCCGCCTCCATCGTGTTCCAGCAGCTGGCGGGCCGCGCGGCGCGTGCGATCCACGGCCGCTTCCTGGCGCTCTACGACGGTCACGCGTCCGCCGAGGCCATCTTGAAGACGCCGATCGAAGACCTCCGGGCAGTCGGCCTGAGCGGTTCGAAGGCGGCCTCGATCCTCGACCTGGCGGTGAAGACTTCCGACGGCACGGCGCCCCTCGACCGCATCGAAGAGCTCGCCGACGACGAGATCGTGAAGCGCCTGGTCGCGGTGCGGGGCATCGGACGCTGGACCGCGGAGATGTTCATGATCTTCCAGCTCGGCCGGCTGGACGTCTGGCCGGTCGACGACTTCGCGGTGCGCAAAGGCTTCGCGGTGATCCACGGCCTGGCCGAGTCGCCCACGCCGAAGGCGCTCGACCGCATGGGCGACATCTACCGGCCCTACCGGACGGTCGCCGCCTGGTACTGCTGGCGGGCTACCGATACGGTCCTGCCCGAGCTTTGATTCGAAGACTCGGCGCGAAAGCTGCCTGAAGATTAGGGGACTACGGGTAGATCCCGCGCTCGGCGGTTGCCTCGGCGACCCGCCGGACGGCCAGCAGGTAAGCCGCCAGCCGGAGATCGACCTGGCGCTCTTTCATGATCCCGAGGACCTCCCGGAAGGACCTCTGCATGATCGTTTCCAGCCGCTGGTTGATCTCGTGTTCGGACCAGAAGAAGGACTGCAGGTCCTGCACCCACTCGAAATAGCTGACGGTGACGCCGCCGGCATTCGCCAGGATGTCCGGAACCAGGAAGATCTTCCGCCGGTGCAGGATCTCGTCGCCGCCCGGCGTGGTCGGACCGTTGGCGCCTTCCACGATCAGCTTGGCTTTGATCTCGCCCGCGTTGCGGGAGGTGATCTGGTTCTCGAGCGCGGCCGGCACCAGCACGTCGCACTCGAGTTTCAGCAGATCGTCGTTGCCGATCACCTCGATGCCCGGAAAGTCCTTCAGCGTGCCCTCCCTGGCGCGGTGCTCGATCAGCTTCCGGATCGGCAGACCGTGTGGGTTGTAGATGCCGCCGTAGTCCTCGGAGACGGCGACCACAGTGCAGCCCGCTTCCTCGAGCAGGCGGGCGGAGACGCTCCCCACGTTTCCGAAACCCTGGACGACCACCTTCGCGCCGAACGGCTTCAGGCCGAGGTGCTCGAGCGCCGCCAGCGTGCAGATCATGACGCCCCGCCCGGTGGCGTCGGTCCGGCCCAGGGAGCCGCCCACCTCGACTGGCTTCCCCGTCACCGTGGCTGGAACGGAGTAGCCCTTGTGCATGGAGATGGTGTCCATGAACCAGGCCATGACCTGGGCGTTCGTGCCCACGTCCGGAGCCGGGATGTCGCGGTCTGGTCCGACCAGGATGGAGATCTCGGTGGCGAACCGGCGGGTCAGGTGTTCCAGCTCGCTGGGTGAGAGCTTCCGCGGGTCAACGATCACGCCGCCCTTGGCGCCGCCGTAAGGGATGTTGACGACGGCGCACTTCCAGGTCATCCACATGGCCAGGGCCTTGACCTCGTCCAGCGAGACGTCCGGGTGGAAGCGGAGGCCGCCTTTGGCCGGCCCGCGGTTGATGTTGTGCTGGACGCGGTAGCCGGTGTAGCAGCGCACGCTGCCGTCGTCCATCTGGACCGGGAAGTGGCAGGTGAACTCCCGCTGGACCTCGCGCAGGATCAAGCGCAGTCCGGGGTCGAGCCTGAGCATGTCGGCCGCCTCGTCGAACTGATGCTGCGCCGTGTGCCAGGGGTTGGTCTCCGAGATCTGCTGCGCTACGGCCATCGTTGGTGGACCACTACATCAACACCGACGAGCGAGGGTACTCCGCCTCGGGGTCGGTCAGGACGTTGACGCACGCCGGCACACCCGCCTTGAACGCCCGCTCCAGCGCCGGGCGGATCTGCTCCGGACGCTCCACCAGCTCGCCGTGGCCGCCCAGCGCCTCCACCACCTTGTCGTAGCGGGTGCCGGGTCGGAGGTCGGCCGCGATGGCGGTGCCGAGCATCTGGCGCATCGGGTGCTTCTCGGTCGCCCAGATCCCGTTGTTCCCGATCACGCAGACGACCGGCGCTTGGTGCCGAACCAGCGTGTCGAACTCCATCCCGGAAAAGCCGAAGGCGCCGTCGCCGGAGAGAAGGAGGACCTGCCGGTCCGGGTGGGCAAGCTTGGCGGCGAGCGCATAGCCGGGCCCCGACCCCAGGCACCCGAAGGGGCCGGGGTCGATGAACTGGCCAGGGCCTGGGCGTTCGATCATCCGGCCGGCGAAGGAGACGAAGTCGCCGCCGTCGCCGACGACGATGGCGTCCGGGTCGAGGACGCGGTCGACCTCGGCGATGAGGCGGGCCGGGTGGATGGGAACCGCGTCCGACTCGGCCAGGGATCGGTCCCGCTCGCGGGAGCTCTTCTCCTTTTCGGCCAGCCTCTCCAGCCACTCCGACCGGCTGGCGGCGCCGTCGCCGCTTTCGGCCAGCGCCGCCAGCGACCTGGCGATGTCCCCGTAAAGCGCAGCCGCGCCCGGCCGGTGCTTGCGGAAGTCGTCGCAGTCGACATAGACGATCTGCGTGTCGTCTCGCATGACCGGCGGCTGCCCGAAGTTGAGGCGGAAGTCGAGCGGGACCCCGACGACCACGACCAGGTCGGCCTCGCCGAGTCCGACCGAGCGGGAACGGGAGCGGAAGCTCGGGTGGTCGGGCGGCAGGCAGCCCCGACCGAGGCCGTTCAGATAGACCGGCACGCCCGTCGCCTCAGCGAAAGCGCACAGCTGCTCCTCGGCGTGCGCCCAGTAGACGCCGGTGCCGGCGATGACGGCGGGTTGAGCCGCACCGCGAATCAGGGCCGCGGCTTTGGCGACCTCGTCGGGATCAGGCTCGGCGCCCCGATCAGCCTGGACTTCGGGCCGTTGTTCGGGCAGGTCGGCCGCCGCCAGGAAGGTGTCGAAGGGGACGTCAAAAAACACCGGACCGGTCCGTGGGGTGAGGGCAGCCTGCAGCGAATCGATCACGAGGCCGTACGCAACCTCCGCCGACTTCAGCGTGGAGGCGCGCTTGCTGAGCGTGGCCACCACCGGCACGTGGTCGATCTCCTGCAGCGAACCCATGCCCCAGCGGGCTTCGGGCGCTCGGCCGCCGATCACGAGCAGCGGGCTGTCGTTGGAGTGGGCCGCGGCAATCGCCGAGAGGGCATTGGTGACGCCCGGCCCCGCGGTGACGGAGGCCACGCCGCACTGCCGCGTCACCTTCGACCAGCCCTCCGCGGCAAAGGCGGCGGTCTGCTCATGGCGGGTGTCGACGATCCGGATGCCATGCTCTTCAGCGCCCAGCAGGAGCGGCCAGATGTGGCCGCCGTTCAACGTGAAGAGATGGCTCACGCCGGCGCCTTTTAACGCGAGCGTGATCAGCTCGCCGGAGCTACCCGAGTCGGCCATCCATACAACTGTCGCAAAAAAGCGACGCCCTACTCGCGGCGCGCCGCCCAGGGCAGGTGGGGAGTGTTGAAGGCGATGCCGACCTCGCCGCGGGAGTCGATGACGATGATGCCGCCGATTCCATCGACGCGCCGCTTGAGCCGGGCGATCGCCGCCTCCGCGGCGGTTTCGGCGAAGCCGCCGGCGGCGAGCTCCTCGACCACCTCCTTGCAGAGCGCGAGGCGCAGGTAGCCCTCGCCCCGGCCCGTCCCGCAGGCCGCGCCGCCGCGATCGTCGGCATAGAAGCCGGCACCCGGGATGGGACTGTCGCCGACGCGGCCCGGCAGCTTGCCCGTGTAGCCACCGGTGGAGACCGCCACTGCGAAGCGGCCATCCGCGTCGCGGGCGACCGCGCCGACAGTGTCCACGCGCTTCCACTCCTCCAGCTGGCCGCGCCGCCGCTCGGTCTCGAAGATCGCCGAGTCGGCGAGCTCGATGCCCTTTTCCCGCGCGAATTCGGCCGCGCCGTCTGCCACCAGCAGCACGTGCCGGCCGTCGTCCATGACAGCCTGGGCCAGATCGATCGGGTGGCGCACCAGCGCGCGGATGGCGCCCACGCCTCCCGCTCGGAGAGTGGTCCCTTCCATCACGCCGGCGTCGTGCTCGATGAAGCCGGCGCTGTTGAACGTCGCCCCGATTCCGGCGTTGTAGACCGGGTTGTCCTCCAGCGCTCGCACGGCCGCGACCACCATGTCGAGCGCGCCTTGGTGGCTCCAACCAGCGTCGAGGGCCGCCTCCAAACCGGCGTCGGCGGTGGCCCGAACCGCCCCTTCCCAGGGGCCGGCGCCACCGTGGACGACGAGTGTTCTCAAGAGGTTAGCCCGCCTTTAACTCGGAGCCGCCTACTCTCGACTGGCCGTCGACCACCGTCAAATGAGCACTAGCTCGCTCGTTCCGTTCGTTTGAGAGCCAGGGGCCGCGCACTCTACCCCTGCCAGCCCCGGCTCTCTTTTAGCAGACTACCGAAAAAGGGGTTCCCGGGCCCTCCGGGCCCCGCGTCGGCGCTGAGTCGCCCTGACGGCCGATCCGGCAGTCGGCTCGTCCGCTCCTCAGTCAGGCAGCTTCGGCTGCGATCCTTCCGGTGCTCAGTCGCCTTCGCCGGCTCGTCTCGCCAGGATCGGACTCAGCGCTCGACGCCCCTTTTTCAGCAGCCTGCCTAAAGCTTGCCGGATTAGAGCTTGCCAGCGAGCGCGATCTGGCGGCGGAAGACGAACCGGCTCGTCAGGTTCGTGATCAGCACCAGCACCACCAGCACGAGGGCGGCGCCCCAGGCCTGCTGCTGGGCCTGGGGATAGGGCTGCCGCGCGTAGTTGAAGACCAACAAAGGCAGCGCGGCCATGGGCTTGCTCGGATCGAGGTTCAAGATCTGGTTGCCGAAGGCCGTAAAGAGGAGCGGCGCAGTCTCGCCGGCCGCTCGCGCGACCGCCAGCAGGGCGCCGGTCACGATGCCTGGCGCCGCGGCCGGAACGATCAGCTGGAGGGCGACCCGCCAGCGGGCCAGCCCGAGGGCCAGGCCCGCCTCGCGCAGGCTGCCAGGGATGAGCTCGATCGCTCCCTCCGTGGTCCGGATCACGACCGGCAGCATCAGCACGGCCAGCGCCACCGCCGCCGAAATGCCGCTGAAGTGGTGGAAAGGGGCCACCAGCAGCGCGTAGGCGAAGAGCCCGATCGCGATTGAGGGGGCGCCGACCAGGACGTCGCCGGCGAGCCGGATGAGGTCGCCCCCGCGGCCGCGGCCGTACTCGACCAGGTAGACGCCGCCCAGGATCCCGACCGGTACGGCCAGCAGGGAGGCGATGCCGACCATGATCACGGTCCCTGCAACGGCGTGGGCGACCCCGCCGCCGGGGATCCCAATCGGCCGAAAGGAGTTGATGAAGAACTCGACATGCTCGACTGACGGGAGCCCCTTCAAGACCGTGTACGCCAGGACCAGTCCGAGCGGGATGAGGGCGACCAGCGCCGTTCCGTACACGAACACGCGGGCGAGCCCGTTGCTGGCCTGCCGGTAGAGGTTGCGGTTCATGCCCGCGCCTCACGCGTGGTCGAGCGGACCAGCAGCTGGGCGAGGACGTTGACGGTCAGCGTCACCAGCATGAGCACGAGTCCCAGCTCGATCAGCGCCGAGGAGTAGAGCTGCCCGGTCGCCTCCGTGAACTCGTTGGCGATCACGCTGGCGAGCGTGTAGGCGGGAGCGAAGAGCGAGGTGGGGATCTCGGGCCGGTTGCCGATCACCATCGTGACAGCGATCGTCTCGCCGAGGGCGCGACCGAGTGCCAGCACGGTGGCGCCGAAGATGCCTTGGCGGGCCGCCGGCAGGATCACGCCCCAGGTCGTCTCCCACCAGGTCGCGCCGAGGGCCACGCTCGATTCGCGGAGGCCACCGGGCACCGCTCGGATCACGTCGCGGGAGACGGCGGCGAGCGTGGGCAGGATCATCACCGAGAGGACGAGCGAGGCGGTGAAAAGGCTGGTCTCCCGCGCCGGTCCGCTGAGGATCCCCACCGAGCCGAAGCGGGCCACGATCGGCTGCTCTACGTGGATGAGCACGAAAGGCGCCATCACGTAAAAGGCCCAGAGGCCGTAGACGACGCTCGGGATCGCGGCCAGGAGCTCCACGCCGATCCCGATCGCGCCCCGGAGCCGCCCCGCCGATGGCTCAGCCAGGAAGAGCGCCACGCCGACGCCGACGGGTAGGGCCAGCGCGAGCGCGATCAAGCTGGTGGCCAGCGTGCCGAAGATGAACGCCAGGGCTCCGAAGTCCAGGCTGACCGGGTTCCAGGCTCTGGAGGTCAAGAACCCCAAGCCGTAGTGCCAGATGGCCGGCGCGCCCTGCTGGGCCAGCAGGACGACGATCAGCACCAGGCTGATTGGCGCCGCCAATGCGACCAGCCCCGTCAGCAGCCGGAAGCCGTCGGGCGGCCGGCGGCGGCCGCGAGGCATAGCGAGGCCGC
This sequence comes from Candidatus Dormiibacterota bacterium, assembly GCA_955652705.1. GTDB lineage: Bacteria > Chloroflexota > Dormibacteria > Dormibacterales > Dormibacteraceae > VBGR01. Next base: position 20,702 of record CATPBK010000027.1, read on the forward strand.
GGATCACGCGTCTTTGCGGTCGAGGCGGTAACCGGCGCCGCGGACGGTCACGATCTCGAAGGGGACGCGTCCCGCGAACTTCTCCCGGAGCCAGCGGATGTGCACGTCGACGGTCTTGCGGTCGCCCATGAAACCGGGCCCCCAGATCTGCTGCAGGATCACCTCCCGCGAGTGCACGCGCTCGGGGTGCCCGACCAGGTAGGAGAGGAGGTCGAACTCGCGGGCGGTGAGCTTTACGTCGACCCCGTCCAGGAGCACGCGGCGGGCTGCCCGATCGATCATGAAGTTGCCCAGCGCGTCGCGGTCGGGGAGCGCCCCCTCCGCCGCCTCTGCACGGCTCCTGCGGAGTACCGCGTTGACGCGCGCCAGCACCTCACGGATGGAGAAGGGCTTTGTGATGTAGTCGTCGGCGCCGAGCTCCAGCCCGACGATCTTGTCGACCTCTGAGTCCTTGGCGGTGACCATGATGATCGGCATCGAGCTGGTCTTCCGGAGCGCCCGGCAGACCTCGACGCCGCTCATCCCGGGCAGCATCAGATCGAGCAGCACCAGGTCGGGCTTGAGGCTGCGGGCGAGACGGAGCCCGTTGACGCCGTCGCGCGCCTCCTGCACGCCGAAGCCGGCGGCCAACAGGTTGTACTTGAGCGTGTCGCGGATGCCCTCGTCGTCTTCGATGACCAGGATCTTCGCCCAGCCGGTGCTGGCGACCTGGGTGGCGGCACGATTCAGCGTCATCCCAGCTCCACCACCTGGCCGGTCTCCAGGAAGACGATGTCCTCGGCCACGTTCGTGACCCGGTCGCCGATCCGCTCCAGGTTGTGGGCGACGAGCATCAACGTAACGCCGCGCAGCGTCTCGTCGGCGGCGCCGCCCCCGTCGGCGACCTCCCTGATCAGATCGTCGAAGACGCGGTGGTAGAGGCGGTCGATCTCGTCGTCCTTGGCCGCCACCTCTCGGGCCCGGATCTCGTTCTGCTCGATGAGCGCATCGACGATGTCGTGCACCTGCCGGATCGCCAGCTCGCCCATGACCCCGAACTCGGTCCGGAGCGAGTGGTTGGGCAGCTCCAGGAGTGTGCCCGTCAGGCGTGCGATGCGAACCGCGTAGTCGCCCATCCGCTCCAGCTCGGACGCGATGTAGATCACGCCCATCAGGTTGCGGAGGTCACGGGCGACCGGCTGCTGCGTAGCGATGACGAGGAAGGAGCGCTCCCGGATCTGACGGAAGATCTCGTTCAGCTCCTGGTCTGCCGCCCGCACGGCGTCGGCGTCGGCGCGGTCCCGCTTGCGGAGCGCGCTCAGGGCGGCTTGGATCTGGGACTCGACCAGGGTCGCCAATCGGAGCAGAGATTCTCGGAGCTCCCGGAGCTCGGCGTCGAAGGCTTCGCGGGTCACGGTTTTAGCAGAGTGTTTTCTAGCAGCCGGCTAGCCGAATCGCCCGGTGATGTAACCCTCGGTGCGGGGATCGGTCGGCTTGTTGAAGAGGTCGGTCGTGGGCGCGAACTCGATCAGCTGGCCGTACCGCTCCTCGGTGTCCATGAGCATGAAGGCCGTGAAGTCGGCGACGCGAGCGGCCTGCTGCATGTTGTGAGTCACGATCACGATCGTGTACTGCCGGGCCAGCCGGTCGATCAGGTCTTCGATCTTGAGCGTGGCGACGGGGTCGAGGGCCGAGCAGGGCTCGTCCATCAGGATGACCTCCGGCTTGACGGCCAGGCAGCGGGCGATGGAAAGGCGCTGCTGCTGGCCACCGGAGAGCGAGGCCGCCGGATCCTTGAGCCGGTCGTTCACCTCGTCCCAGAGGGCGGCGTCCTTGATGGCGGTCTCGACCGCCTCGGCGACCCGCGAGCGGCCCCAGCCCAGGAGCCGCGGCGCGAAGGCCACGTTGTCATAGATGGAGAGCGGGAAAGGGCTCGGGCGCTGGAAGACCATGCCGACTTTCTGACGCAGCTCGAGCAGCCGGGTGGTCTCGGTGACCTCCATGCCGTCCAGGCGGACGGATCCTTCAGCGCGAGCTTTCGGCACCAGGTCGTACATCCGGTTGAAGACCCGCAGGAGCGTGGTCTTGCCACAACCGGAGGGGCCGATCAGCGCCGTGACGCGCTTCTCCGGAATGTCGAGAGAGATGTCCTTGAGCGCCCTGAACCGGCCGTAGTAGAAGGAGAGGCTCGCCACCGCAAGCTTGGTCGGCGACGCTCCCTCGAGGGCTTTCAGGACGACTGGAGCGACCCTTCTCGCGGGATAGTCGGCGGGCTTGCTCTCTGCCACCCCGAGGCCACCATACGCCAAGCCAGATTAAGGGCAGATTAGGGCGCGGCTAACGCTCGAGGCGTCGCCGGCAGCTCGATTCCGAAGATCTGGCCGCCGTCGGGCGCGGCTTCGGTCCAGACCCGGCCGCCGAGGAGCAGCACGAGGTGCTTTGTGATAGCCAGGCCCAGCCCGCTGCCCGGGAGCTCGCGGGAGCGCGCGGGATCGATCTTGTAGAAGCGCTCGAAGACGCGCTCCCAATGCTCGGGCGAGATCCCCGGGCCGTGGTCGCGGATCGTGATCCGGACCTCCTGGTCGAGGGCCTGCGCGCGGACCTCGACCGGGCTGCGCGGCGGTGAGAACTTGGCCGCGTTGTCGACGAGGTTTCCGATCGCCTGGGCCAGCTTGGCGCGGTCGGTTTGGACGCGGAGGCCGGGTTCGACCTGGAGCTCGAGCGGGCGATCGACATGGACCCGTTCGAGGCTCTCCTGCACGAGGGGCCCCAGCTCGACGCTCTCCAGCCGGACGTGGATGCCGCCACTCTCGATCTCGGCCAGCTGGCGGAGATTCTCGACGATCGCCGCCAGGTGGTCGGTTTCCTTGAGCGCCCGCGTGGCAAAGCGCTTGCGGGACTCGGCCGGAGGATCGTCCTGGAGGCTCTCGACCGCCAGCCGTAGCGAAGTGATCGGGGTCTTCAGCTCGTGCGAGAGGTTGGCGACGAACTCCTGGCGAACGGTCTCCAGGCGGCGCTGCTCGGTCACGTCGGTGAGGAAGATGAGCGTCTCGCCGGCGGCCGGCCCGGGGACGAGGAGGCTCGTGACCACCCGCTGCCGGTGCGCGAGCCTGGCTTCCCCGGTGGGCCGGCCCGCGCGCAGGAGGTCCACGATGGCGCCCTCGCGGGTGACTTCGACGAGGCCTGCCGGGAGGCGCTCCGGGTCGATCGCGAAGTAGTCGCGCGCGGCCGCGTTGGCGGCCACGACCTGCTGTCGCGCATCGATCAGGAGGGCGAGGACGGGAGCCTCCTCGAGGAGATCCTCGAAGGGCTTGAGGGGCACCAGCTCCTGGGCCGGCCGCGCCCCCCGGCGCCAGCGCTCCCAGATCATTGGCGCGAGTATAGGCAGCCTCTTTCCCACCCGAGGTTGATCCGGGGCCGGACTTTTCTTATCTGGAGCGGGGCACTCGCCCCGCCTGCCGCGCGCTGCGGCGCGCGAGCCTGTAAGGAAGGGCCCTTACGTTTCAAACCGGGTCCCACGGACACTGCCCATGCCATTCACCTGGCGGAGGTTTAACGGAGGCGTAACCCGCCCTTAACCGGCCGTCCGTAACGTGGCTCGTGAGCTTTGGACGCTACGGCAGGAGGAATGAGAATGTCCCTTCGTTCAACTTTTCGCGCGGCCGCGATCGCGCTCGGCGCGCTCATGGCGATGGCCTGCGGCGGCGCCAGCGCGCCGGCGACGCCGGTTGACGTCGGCAGCGGCCAGCTGAATGGCGCCGGCGCGACGTTTCCCGAGCCGTTCTACACGAAGGCCTTCTACGCCTACAACCAGAAGTACGGCCAGGTGTCTGTGAACTATCAGGCGGTCGGCTCTGGCGCCGGCATCCAGCAGTTCACCAAGGGAACTGTCGACTTCGGGGCCAGCGACGTCCCGATGACCAGCACCGAGGTCGCCGCCGCGGGCGGCCCGGATACGCTGGTCGAGATCCCCGCCACGCTCGGCGTGATCTCGATGGCCTACAACCTGCAGGGCGTCAACAGGCTGCAGCTGGACGGCGACACCATAGTGAAGATCTTCCAGGGCCGGATCAAGAAGTGGAACGACCCCGCCTTGACCGCCCTCAACAGCGGCGCGAGCCTGCCCAGCAAGGACATCACTGTCGTCCATCGCACTGATGGCAGCGGCACCAGCTACGCGTTCACCGACTACCTCTCCAAGCAGAATGCCGGCTGGAAGGACGTCGGCAAGTCGATCGCCTGGCCGGCCGGGGTCGGAGCCAAGGGCAACGACGGCGTCGCTGGGCAGGTCAAGCAGACCGACGGCGCGATCGGCTACGTCGAGCTGGCCTACGTGGTCCAGTCCGGGATGCAGCAGGCCTGGGTCAAGAACAAGAACGGCAAGTTCCTGCAGGCCTCGGTCGCGGGCGCCACGGCCGCCGCCTCCCAGGCGAAGAACGTCAGCCCGACCAACTTCTCCATCACGGCCGAGCCGGGCGACGCCAGCTACCCGATCACGAGCTTCAGCTGGATCATCCTGAAGAAGGACCAGCCCGACGCCACCAAGGGCAAGGCGCTCGTTTACCTCTTGAAGTGGCTGACCACCGACGGCCAGACCTACGGCAAGGATCTCCAGTACGCGCCCCTGCCGACGCCGGTCGAAGCTCTGGCCACCACGACCCTCAAGTCGGTCACCGCGAACGGCACGGCGATCGTCAGGTAGCTTCCCCAAGGACTCGACTCGGGACCGGCTCGTTTAGCCGGTCTCGGGCCGGTAAGCTACTGCGGTGGCTGAAGCTCGCCCTCAGCTGAAGTTGGCGTCCCCGCAGGCCGTTCAGGCTGAGCCGCAGCGTCGCTACATGAACCGCGAGCTCTCCCTGCTCGACTACCATCTCCGCGTCCTCGCCCTGGCCGAGGACAAGGCTGAGCCCCTCCTCGAGCGAGTCCGGTTCCTCGCGATCTCAGGACAGATGCTGGACGACCTCTTCATGGTCCGCGTCGCGGGCCTCCAGGAGCAGCTCATCGCCGCGGTCGCCGCCACTTCGCCGGATGGCCTCACCGCCCAGGAGCAGCTGCGCGCGATCCGGGGCCGGGCGCAGGCGATCCAGTCGAGGCAGCTGGAGATCCTGGAGCAGGAGCTGCTCCCCGGGCTGTCCGGCGCCGGCATTCGACTCCGCGATGCCGCCGATCTGGAGGCCGCCGACCGCGACTACGTGGCCCGCGTCTTCGCGGATCAGATCTTCCCGGTGCTGACGCCGCTCGCGGTCGATCCGGCCCATCCCTTCCCTTACATCTCCAACCTGTCGCTGAACCTGGCCGTCCTGGTTCGTGACCCGCTCCGCAAGGAGTCCCATTTCGCGCGGGTCAAGGTGCCGCCGCTGCTGCCGCGCTTCATCGCCCTTCCGGACGGCGCCAACTTCGTGCCCCTGGAGCAGGTCATCGCCACTCATGCGCAGGCGCTCTTTCCGGGGATGGAGATCATGGAGACGCACCCCTTCCGGGTCACCCGCGACGCCGACCTCGACCTCATCGACAGCGAGGCGGAAGACCTGCTGGCGGCCATCCAGACCGAGCTCCGGCGGCAGCGCCGGCACGGCCGCGCCGTCCGCCTGGAGGTCCCGCCGGGCCTGCCGCCCGCCGTTCTCGAGCTGCTGATGCGGGAGCTCGAGCTCTCCAACGCCGACGTCTACACCGTCGCGGGGCTGCTCGACCTGGCCGGCCTGGACGGCTTCTGCCAGCTGGAGCGGCCCGACCTGAAAGACGAGCCCTGGAGCCCGCAAACGCAGCCTCGCCTGCGCGACATCGAGGGTGCGGCCCCGGACATCTTCGACGTCCTGACCAAGGGCGACGTGCTCGTCCACCACCCCTACGACTCCTTCGCGACCTCGGTGGAGGCGTTCATCGACCAGGCCGCCGTCGATCCCCACGTGCTCGCCATCAAGCAGACCCTCTACCGCACCTCAGGTCCCGCCAGCCCGATCGCCAAAGCGCTGATCCGAGCCGCCGAACGCGGTAAGCAGGTTGTCGCGCTGGTCGAGCTCAAGGCCCGCGGCGACGAGCAGGCCAACATCGCCTGGGCGGAGGCTCTGGAGGAGGCAGGCGTGCACGTCGCCTACGGCCTGGTGGGTCTCAAGACGCACGCCAAGATCACGTTGGTGGTGCGCCAGGAGGGGACGCGGATCAGGCACTACGTACACGTCGGCACGGGCAACTACAACCCCCGCACGGCGACGATGTACGAGGACGTCGGGTTGCTCTCGGCCGATCCCAACCTGGGGCTCGACGTGATCGAGCTATTCAACCTGCTGACCGGCTACTCGCGGCAGCGGCGCTACCGCAAGCTGCTGGTCGCGCCGACCGGTCTCCGCGCCGCCATTGTCGACTTGATCCATAGGGAGGCGGCGGCCGGCGACGGCAGGATCACGATCAAGGTCAACAACCTGGTCGACCCGGAGGTGATCGACGCCCTCTACCAGGCCTCCCAAGCGGGAGCCAAGGTCGACCTCCTGGTGCGCGGGATCTGCTGCCTGCGGCCCGGCGTGCCCGGGCTTTCCGAGAACATCCGGGTGCGCTCGATCCTGGGTCGCTTCTTCGAGCACTCGAGGATCTTCGCCTTCGGCGGCGGCCGCCGAACCCGCGGCTACTACCTCGGCTCCTCGGACATGATGCCCCGC
>CATPBK010000028.1 GCA_955652705.1 Candidatus Dormiibacterota bacterium
ACGGTGATCTCGGCGAGCAGGTGGGCGCTCATGATGCGGGGGGACTCCCCCCCTCGGCCCGGCCAGGCGAAGCCCTTCCCCCGGGCCTCCCCCCTGGTGCGGGGGGACTCCCCCCCTCGGCCCGGCCGGGCGAAGCCCTTCCCCCGGGCCTCCCCCCTGGTGCGGGGGGACTCCCCGCCTCGGCCCGGCCGGGCGACGCCCTTCCCCCGGGCCTCCCCCCTGCGGCGGCTCCCCTGCCCATCGACTTGAGGGTGGCTTCGTGCACCACTTTTCCATCGCGGGTGATGCAGCAGCCCTTGACCACGTCGTCCTCGAAGTCGGGCTTGAGGCTGCCGTCTTTGACAAGCAGCGCGAGCAGGTTGGTCACGTTCTTTGCGTACAGCTCCGAAGCGTGAATTGGGATCATCGCGGCCGGGTTCATAACGCCGTGGATCGCCACTCCGTGCACATTCACCACCTTGCCGGGCTCGGTCAGCTCACAGTTGCCGCCTGCTTCGGCTGCGATGTCGACAATCACCGAGCCGGACTGCATGCGGCCGACCATCTCCTTGGTGATCAGCACCGGCGCCGGCCGGCCAGGGATGAGCGCCGTGGTGATGACGACATCAGATTGGGCGCAGTGCTCGGCGAGCAGTTCGCGCTGCTTCTTCAGGTACTCCTCGGACTGCTCCCGCGCGTACCCGCCGGCGCCCTCCTGCGTCTCCAGGGGCAGCTCCACGAAGCGGGCACCGAGCGAGTGCACTTCCTCGCGGGCGGCGGCACGCACGTCGAAGGCCTCGACCTGCCCCCCCAGGCGGCGGGCGGTGGCGATCGCCTGCAGGCCCGCCACACCGGCACCGAGCACGAACACCCGCGCCGGCTTCAGCGTGCCCGCCGCCGTCATCAGCATCGGGAAGATCTTGCCCAGGCTGCCGGCGGCGATCAGGACGGCCTTGTAGCCCGCGATCGTCGCCTGCGAGGAGAGGGCGTCTATGGACTGGGCCCGCGTGATCCGAGGGATGGCGTCCAGGCTGAAGCTGAGGACGCCGCGGGCGGCCAGCTTCTCGACCAGCTCGTGGCTGGTGAGCGGCTGCAGAAACCCGATCAGCGCCGCCCCGGAGCGCAGGAGGGCCACCTCTGTTTCGGACGGTTTGCGCACTTTGAGCACGACCTCGGCGCCGAACGGGTCCTTCGGGCCCTTCGCGATTTGAGCTTTCGCCTCCTGGTACTCGGCGTCGGGGAAGGAGTCGTGGCCGGCGCTGGCTTCGACCACGATCTCGAGTCCGGAGGCCGCCAGGCGCCCCGCTTCCTTAGGAGTCAGTGCCACCCTCAGCTCGCCTGGGGAGGACTCTTTGGGAACGCCGATCTTCACAGCTGGTTGAGGGTACTAGAACAGGGCTCTGGAACTAGCGAACAGGTCCCGTTCGACCGGAGTTGTCAGGATGTAACGTAGAGAGTTCCCGTGTCCGAACAAATAGTCAACGACCTCACTTTCCAGGCCGCCACCATCAACGGCTCCGGCAGCCAATCCGCGAATTCGGTCCTGATGCGAGCCATCTTCTCGATGGGGATCCCGGTGGCTCCCAAGAACATCTTTCCGTCGAACATCGAGGGCTTGCCCACCTGGTTCCAGATCCGCATCTCCCCCGAGGGCTATATGGCCCGCAAGGGCGACCCGGACGTGCTGGTCGCCCTCAACCCGACCACCTGGGCGCAGGACTTGAAGGGCGTCCGGCCGGGCGCCGCGGTAATCCACGAGGCCGCCTACGCGACCGGCGACCTGCGCGAGGACGTCCACTACTACCCGGTGCCGTTCGCGCAGCTCGGCAAGACGAAGATCGAGAACGACACGCTGCGCAAGCAGCTGGTCAACATGATCTACGTCGGGGTCGTGGCGCGGCTCCTGGAGATCCCCCTGGAAGCCGTCGAGCACGGCCTGCGGCGTCACTTCCAGGCCAAGCCGAAGGCCTTCCCGCTGAACCTGCAGGCGGTCCAGGTCGGCATGGACTACTGGGACCAGAACCTGGCCAAGCAGGACGCCTACGTGCTGCGCCCGATGACCGGGAAGACCGAGGGGATGATCCTCGTCGAGGGCAACCAGGCCGCCGCGCTGGGCGCGCTGATGGGCGGATGCACGGTCGCCGCCTGGTACCCGATCACCCCCTCATCCAGCCTCTGCGAGTACATCGGTAGCTACTCCGACCGCTTTCGCAGCGATGCCAATAGCGGCGGCCGCCGGATCGCCGTCGTCCAGGCCGAGGATGAGATGGCGGCCGTCGGCATCGCCATTGGGGCCGGCTGGGCAGGTGCGCGCGCGATGACCTCGACCTCCGGGCCCGGCATCTCCCTGATGGCCGAGTTCGCCGGGCTGGCGTACTACTCCGAGATCCCGGTGGTGATCTTCGACATCCAGCGGATCGGACCCTCGACGGGACTGCCCACCCGCACCTCGCAGGCCGATCTCCAATTCGCCTACACGCTCTCGCACGGCGACACCAAGCACCTGGTCCTGCTGCCCGGCACTGTCGAGGAGTGCTACGAGTTCGGTCGCGACGCCTTCGACCTGGCCGACCGCTTCCAGACGCCGGTCTTCGTTCTCAGCGACCTCGACCTGGGTATGAACCTCTGGATGACCAAGCCCTTCAAGTACCCGGAGAAGCCCTTCGACCGCGGCAAGGTCCTGACGGCCGCCCAGGTCGAGGAGCTGAAGGGTGACTGGGGCCGCTACCGGGACGTGGACGGCGATGGCGTCACGTACCGGACTCTGCCTGGCACCGACCACCCGCTGGCGGCCTATTTCACCCGCGGCTCCGGGCACGACGAAGAGGCCAGGTACACCGAGAGCGGCGTCGTCTACGCCCGCAACATGGACCGGCTGAACCGGAAGTTCGAGACCGCCCGGAGAGCAGTGCCGGCGCCGGTCGTGTCGGGGTCTGGCGCCAGCGTCGGCATCATCGCGTTCGGGTCGACCTGGACCGCGGTCGAAGAGGCTCGCATCCGCCTTCGGGAAGCGCGGCTGGAGACGGACTTCCTGCGCGTCCGGGCACTGCCGCTCGCGGCGTCGATCAAGGACTTCGTGCGGGACCACGAGCGGGTGTACGTGGTGGAGGGCAACCGGGACGGACAGCTCTACGACCTGCTTCGCCTCCACCTCCCGCCCGACCTGGCCGGCCGCCTCACCTCGATTCGACGCTACGACGGCCAGCCGATCCCGGCCGACGCGATCACGAGGCCGATCCTCGAGCTGGAGACGATCCCCGCATGAGCGTCGGAGTCAGCATGAGCTTGGTACTCAGGAGGCATGGGGCGCGAAGCAGACTGATCGGGACCCGCCCGCAGGGCGGGACTGCCGCGAGTGCGGCCGAAGGGGGGATCGGCGTGTGGATACACGCCGGTCCGATGGAGTCAAGGCCGCCGGAGGCGGTCGAGCGCAGGCGAGACGGAGCCTTGACGCCATCGCATCGGGGGGGCGGAGCCCCCCAGCTAAGGGGGCCCCGCGAATGAGCACGACCCTGAACCGAATCGGCCTGGGGCGAGATGCCTATAAAGGCGCCGCCACCACCCTCTGCGCCGGCTGCGGCCACAACTCGATCACCAACCACCTGATCAAAGCCATGTTCGAACTCGGCGTGGCGCCCCACCGGCTGGCCAAGATGAGCGGGATCGGCTGCTCCTCCAAGACGCCGGCCTACTTCGTGGAGCAGGCCCACGGATTCAACGGCGTCCACGGCCGCATGCCCGCCCTCACGACGGGCGCCCAGCTCGCCAACCGCGAGCTCGTCCTGCTCGGCGTGAGCGGGGACGGCGACACCGCGTCGATCGGGCTCGGCCAGTTCGCGCACATGGTTCGCCGTAACGTCGACTGCACCTACATCGTCGAAGACAACGGAACCTATGGACTTACCAAGGGCCAGTTCTCTGCAACCGCGGACGTCGGCTCGGTGCAGAAGCGCGGAGCCGTCAACACCTACGTGCCGATCGACCTCTGCGCGCTGGCCATCACGCTCGGTGGCACCTTTGTGGCTCGCTCCTTCAGCGGGGACGGGAAGCAGCTGGTGCCGCTTTTGAAAGCGGCCATCAGCCACCGCGGCATCGCGCTGCTTGATGTCATCTCCCCGTGCGTCACGTTCAACGACCACGACGGCTCGACAAAGAGCTACGACTATGTGAAGGAGCACGAGGAGGTCCTCCAGGACCCCTCGTTCGTCCCTTACTACGAGGAGGTCCAGGTCGACTACGAGCCCGGAACCACGGTGGATATAAAGCTCCACGACGGGTCCCACCTGGTGCTGAAGAAGCTGCACGAGCTCGAGCACGATCCGACCGACCGGGGCGCCGCCATGAAGATCATCCAGGAGGGCCACAAGACTGGAACGCTGGTCACAGGCCTGCTCTACGTGGAGCCCGAGGCGGAGGACTTCGCGACGCGCGAGAAGCTGACCGAGAAGCCGCTGCGCGACCTCCGGGAGGAGGATCTGCGGCTCAGCCGTGAGCAGTTCGACCAGGTGATGGCAGAGCTCGCTTAGTGCGCTCCCTGCTGGCCCAGGAGGGGTGAAAATCATGAGCGTTTTCAAGCGGATGTCCGAGGTGGTTCAGCAGAAGCTGAACGCCGTCCTCGACAAGAACGAGGACCCGAACCAGGCGCTCGATTTCGCCTACCAGAAGCAGATCGAAGCCCTCCAGCAGGTCCGGCGGAACGTGGCCGACGTGCTCACGGCCGAGAAGCGGCTGGAACTCCAGGCCGCCCAGCTGCGCCAGAGCGCAGACAAGCTCAACGCGCAGGCCCAGCAGGCGCTCCAGCAGGGGCGTGAGGACCTGGCACGGCTGGCCTTGACGCGGGCTCAGACCGCGCAGACGCAGCTTGGCGGGCTCGACCAGCAGATCGAGCAGATGAAGGAGCAGGAGCAGAAGCTGGAGCTGACGGCGCAGAAGCTGCAGGCCAAGGTCGAAGCCTTCCGCACCCAGAAGGAGACGATCAAGGCGCAGTACTCGGCCGCCCAGGCCTCGACCAAGATCGGAGAGGCCGTGACGGGGCTCTCCGAGCAGATGGCCGACGTCTCGATGATGGTTGACCGGGCCCAGGAGAAGACCACACAGATGCAGGCGCGAGCCGCCGCCATCGACCAGCTGGTCGACACGGGCACCCTGGACCAGATCGGAGCCGGCTCCGCCGACGACATCCAGCGCCAGCTGGATTCCGCCACGACAGCCTCCAACGTCGACGCCCAACTCGCCCTCATGAAGGCCCAAATGGCCGGGCAGCTGCCGTCGGGCACGGTCCTGCGCATCCAGGGCGAGGACCAGTTCCGCCTGGCGGAGGCCGATCGCGCCCAGCTCGATGCCTTCGACAAGGACCTGGTGGCGGCCATCAACGCCGGCGACGAGGCCGCCTTCAAAGGGGTCCTGACCCACCTTCTCGAGTTCGTGCGCAACCGTGGCCAGAAGCTGCCCCCTGACCAGATCGTCAAGTCGGACATCGTGGTCCCGAGCGAGGACATGAGCCTCGAGGAGGCCAAGGCGATCATGGCGACCGGACCAGTCAGCTAGGTCCACTAACACCGGCAGCGGCGTCCAGAGCCGATGAGATGCCTCCGAACTTCCGACTCGCGACACTGCGCCGGCTGAGGAACATCAGGCGCCCGGCGCCCGGTTCACCCAAAAGATGAGGCGCATGCACTACGCGTGGATCGTCGCGGGTGTCACCTTCCTGGCGCTGCTGGCGTCGGCCGGCTTCCGTTCGACCCCAGGCGTCTTGATCGTGCCCCTGGAGAGGGAGTTCGGCTGGAGCCGGGCGCTGATCTCGGTTGCCGTCTCCATCAACCTGGTCCTCTTCGGCCTGACGGGGCCTTTCGCAGCGGCCTTGATGGAACGGTTCGGCCTGCGCAGGGTGGTGGTCGGCGCCCTCGCTTTGATCGCGGCCGGCTCCCTGCTCACCGTCTTCATGACCTCCCCCTGGCAGCTCTTCCTGCTTTGGGGTGTGGTCGTCGGCCTCGGGGCCGGCACGATCGCCTCGGTGCTGGCGGCGACAGTGGCGAGCCGCTGGTTCGTGCAGCGCCGCGGCCTCGTGCTCGGCGCCCTGACCGCCGCCGGTGCGACCGGCCAGCTGATCATCCTTCCGGGCCTCGGCTGGCTCGCGCAATACGAGGGCTGGCGGTGGTCGGCGATCACGGTTGGTGTTGCGGCCATCTCCGTGGTGCCCCTGGTGGCCCTCTTGCTGCGCAACCGGCCCGCCGACATGGGGCTGCGGGCCTACGGCGCGACAGCGCCCGACGAACTCGCCCCCGTACCCGGCGGCAGCCCGATCCTGAACGCGTTCAGGGGCCTGCGCGTCGGCATCCGGTCCCGCGACTTCTGGCTCCTCGCGGGCAGCTTCTTCATCTGCGGGGCGTCGACCAACGGTCTAATCGGCACCCACCTGATCCCGGCCTCGATGGACCATGGGCTGGCCGAGGTGACGGCCGCCAGTCTGCTCGCGGTGATCGGCATCTTCGACGTGATCGGCACGCTTGCCTCTGGCTACCTGACCGATAGGTTCGACTCCCGCTGGCTGCTCTTCATCTATTACGGCCTCCGCGGCCTGTCGCTTCTGTTCCTGCCCTACGTGTTCGGCTCCCGCTACTTCGGGCTCGTCCTGTTCGTGGTCTTCTATGGGCTCGACTGGGTCGCCACCGTGCCGCCCACCGTCCAGCTCGCCCGCCGCGTGTTCGGGCCCCGCGACATGCCGGTCGTCTACGGCTGGATCTTCGCCGCGCACCAACTGGGCGCCGCCTCGATCGCGTTCGCAGCGGGGGCTGTGCGGACTGTGTTCGGCGATTACCAGCTCGCCTTCATGTTCTCGGGGCTGCTCTGCCTCCTCGCCGCGGGCCTCGTCCTCCGGATCGCGCGCTCCACGCCCGAGGCGCCCCCGCTCCCAGTCCCCGTCGAGCAGCCCGTCTACTCCTGACCTTGGCGCGGCGGCTCCTGGTCGCCGCCCTCGCCGTCGCCTTCGCTCTCCTCCCCGCGACCGCCTTCGCCCATGCCCAGCTCGTGAGTTCCGACCCCGCGCCGGATGCGGTCCTCGAAATGCTGCCGATCCAGGTGAGCCTGGCGTTCAACGAGCCGGTCACGCCGGCCGGGCCTGGAATCCGCGTCTACTCCCCTTCCGGCGGCCAGGTCGCCGGCCATACGCGCCGCGCTGGAAACCAACTTGTTGCCTCACTCGGTGAGTGGCAGGGCTTGCCCGGCACCTACGTGGTCGTCTGGCAGGTGCAGGCGGCGGACACGCACCCGTCGCGGGGCGCCTTCAGTTTCAGCGTCGGCGGGCGGACCGCCAACCCGTATGCCGGCCTTTTGAACGGGGCCGCGATCGGAACCACTTCCCCGCTTGGCCTCGTCCTACAGGCCCTCGCACGCTGGCTCCACTTCGCCGGCTACGCGCTGGCGTTTGGTGCGGCGGCCTACGTCGCTTTGGTCCGCCGCGAGCCCAGGCTGAAGCGGCTGCTGGGAGCGGGCCTGGCCCTGCTGCTGGTGGCCGAGCCGGTGACCCTGGTCGCCCAGCTGGCGAGCCTGTCCTTTGACGCCGACACGCTGGTGGCGGTCCTGAGCTCCGGGTTCGGCCGGTTGCTCGGGCTGCGGTTGGCGGGCGCCCTGCTGCTCTGGGCGCTGCTGGCCCTTGAGTCGCCCTGGCCGATCCTGGGCCTCGGGACGGTGCTAGCGCTGGTCGACGGCGCCGGCGGCCACGCCATACCGAACCTCCCGGGCCTGGGGCCGGCCCTCGACGCGACCCACGTCGCCGCGATGGGCATCTGGGCGGGCGGCCTGGCCGCCTACCTGGTGGCTCCCGATCGCCGCTTCAGGCGGGTAGCGCTGCTTGCGTTCGCCGTCGCCACGGCGACCGGGATCCTGCTCGCCGTCTTCCACGGACTGCCGGCCCAACTCTTCGGGACCGACTTCGGGCGGGCGCTGCTGCTGAAGATCATCCTGCTGGCTGCCGCCCTCGGTCTGGCCGCGGCCGGCCGCCGGCGCGCGGAGGCAATCGCGGTCGCTACCGTGCTGCTGGCGGCGAGCCTGCTGGTCTCGCTACCCCCGCCGGTCTGATTCCTTGCGTCCCGAGCTAGCGGTAGGCCTGGATCCCGGTTATCGCTTCGCCCAGGACGAGCGTGTGGATCTCACTCGTGCCTTCATACGTCAGGACCGACTCCAGGTTGTTCATGTGCCGGATCACCGGGTACTCGAGCGTGATCCCGTTGGCCCCCAGGATCGCGCGCGCCGAGCGGGCGATGTCGAGGGCGACCCTCACGTTGTTCAGCTTGCCGAAGCTGACCTGTTCGCTCGAGATCCGGCCCTCGTCCTTCAGGCGGCCCAGACGGAGTGCGACCAGCGTTGCCTTGCTCAGCTCCAGCAGCATGTTGACGAGCTTCTCCTGAGTGAGCTGGAAGGAGGCGATCGGCTTCCCGAACTGATTGCGCGTCTTCGAGTACTCGAGCGCCGTCTCGAAGCAGGAGCGGGCGGCCCCAACCGCGCCCCAGAGGATCCCGTAGCGCGCCTCATTCAGACAGGAGAGCGGTCCCCGCATGCCGGTCACGCCGGGCAGCAGGGCAGCCTCCGGCAGCCGGACGTCCTCCAGGATCAGCTCGGACGTGATCGAGGCCCGCAGGGATAGCTTGCGATGGATGTCACGGGTGCTGAATCCCTGCGTCCCCTTCGGTACGAGGAAGCCTCGCACGCCGTCGTCGGCTCGCGCCCAGACCACCGCCAGGTCGGCGATGCCGCCGTTCGTGATCCAGAGCTTGTTGCCGTTCAGGACCCAGTCGCCGCCCGCGCGCCGGGCCGACGTGCGCATCGAAGCCGGGTCGGAGCCGGCGTCAGGCTCGGTCAGGCCGAAGCAGCCGATCGCCTCCCCGGCCGCCATCCGCGGCAGCCACTCCTGCTTCTGCTCCTCGGTGCCGTACTTCCAGATCGGGAACATTGCGAGCGAGCCCTGGACCGACACGAAGGAGCGGAAGCCGCTGTCGCCCGCCTCCAGCTCCAGGCAGGCCAGCCCGTAGCTGGTCGCGCTGGCGCCGAGACAGCCGTAACCCTGCAGGTGCATGCCCAGCAGGCCAAGCCGGCCCAGCTCGGGCGCGACCTCCGTGGGGAAGGTGCCCTCCTCGAACCACTTCTCGATCCCGGGCAGCACCCGATCTCGGACGAACTGGCGGACCGTGTCGCGGATCAGCCGCTCCTCGTCCTGGAGCTGCGACTCCAGGTCCAGGATGTCAGCTGGTTTGAGCTCCGTCCGTGGGACCGTCTTCGCCATCAGCGTCCCTTGAATTCTGGCTCTTGTTTCCTACGCCGTGAAATCTTCGATTTCACGGAGACCCCGGGGTGCCCCACCAGGCTACCTCCCTTTGAACTCCGGCTCCTGCTTCGACAGAAAAGACATGATGCCGATCACGGCATCCTCGCTGAGCGAGGCTTTGGCGAAGTTGCGGGCCTCGATCTCGAGCGCCTCCGGCAGCGGCAGGTCGAGGCCGCGGTTGACCGCGTCCTTGATGAGTCCGAGCGCCAAGGTGGCCGCTTTTGCCAGCCGCTCGGCGAGCTCGTCCACCGCCGTGTCTAGCTCCTCCGGAGCCACAGCCCGGTTGACGAGACTCACGTCCTCGGCTTCCTTGGCCGAAAGTCGCCTCCCCTCCAGCAGCATCGGGAGGGCCTTTGCCTTGCCGATCAATCGGGGCAGGCGCTGCGTTCCGCCGGCACCGGGGATGATGCCGAGCGGCGCCTCCGACTGGCCGATCCGGGAACGCCCGTCCTCGACCATGATCCGGTAGTCGCAGCAAAGAGCCAGCTCGCAGCCGCCGCCCAGCGCGTGGCCGTTGATGCGGGCGATCACCGGTTTCGGGCAGGCCTCGATCGCGTTGAAGCCCACCTGCGAGCGCGTCACGAAGTCGACGATCCGGTCCGCCGCGTCCGGCGCCTCCCGGTCGACGGCACCCATCTCGGTCAGGTCGGCGCCGACCGAGAAGTACTTCTCGTACTCGCTGGCGAGAACGACGACCCGAACGTCGGCGTCGCGACCGAGCCCTTCGAAAGCGGCCTTCAACTCATCCGAAAGGTCCTGTGCGATCCCATTGTTGCCCTTGCGGTGCATGACCACAGTGGCGATCGGGCCATCGCGCTTGACGTCGACGCATTCACCCATGGTTAGGCGGTGAACAGCGGGATGCCGCCCGCCACCTCGAGCGCGATTCCGGTGATGTACCCGGCCTCCTGGCTGCAAAGAAACGCGATCGTGTTGGCGATGTCGGCCGGCTCGCCGAACCGCTTGAACACGGTCCGCGCCTTGAAGCGCTCGTAAATCGCCTCCTGCATCTGCATCGCCGATTTGGCCGCTTCGGAGCCGATGATGCCGGGCACTATGGCGTTGGCTGTGATGTTGTACCGGCCGCCTTCCAGCGCCGCCGTCTTGGCGAGTCCGATGACCGCCGCTTTGGAGGAGGAGTAGGACGCCTGACCAAACCCGCCCAGAGTGCCGGCGACCGAGGACATGAAGATGATCCGCCCCCAGTTGTTCTCGACCATGTACGGCCAGGCCTCTTTCGTGCAGTTGAAAGCGCCCGTCAGGTTGACCTTGATGTCGCGGTCCCAGAGCTCGTACGACTGCTTGGGGATGGTGGCGACGTGGTCGAGCGTGGCTGCGTTGTTGACCAGGATGTCGAGGCGGCCAAACTCCTCCTTGACCTTGGCCATGGTCTCTTTGACCTGGTCGCGGTTGGTCACGTCCATCTTGACGGCCATCGACTTGCGGCCCATCTTCCGAATCTCATCGGCCGTCTTGTTGGCGTAGACCCAGCCCTGGCCGACGGCGGCCTGGGCCAGCACGCTGCCCGACTCTTCGGCCGCCTTCTGGAGGTTGGGGTCGTCCTCGACCAGGATGTCGGTGATCACCACGTCGGCGCCGCTGCGCGCCAGAGTGAGAGCGTCTTCGCGGCCGAGACCGCGCGAGGCGCCGGTGATGACGGCGACCCTTCCCGACAAGTCGTACATGCGTGCCCCCTTTTAGTGAGGTGACGGACTACGCCGTGACTTCGGCAAAACCCTTGGTGAGGACCATCTCACCCTTCTGGTTGACTGCTTCCAGCTCCAGCTGGATCAGGCCCTCCACCTCGCTGGCGACTCGCCCCGAAAACTGGATCACGTCGCCGGGCAGCACCATCGCTGCAAAGCGGCAGCGCAGCCGCCGGAGCCGATGGTGGTCCCCGGCCCACGTGTTTACGTAGGTAGCCAGGTGTCCCATGCCGAGCATGCCGTGGGCGATCACGCCGGGCAGCCCGACCGAGCGGGCGAACTGGTCGTCGAGATGAATTGGGTTGCCGTCACCAGAAGCCTCGGCGTAGGCCCTGATGTCTTCCCGGGTCACCGTCCAGGTGTAGGTCGGCAGCTGGGTCAAGCGCGGATCACGCTGGTCATCCTGGAGGCGCAGACCGGCCCTTTCGCACCCCTGACGGCCGTCTCATATTTCAAAAATCGCAGATTCCGCCGAGATGTGTCGTCCGTCACGGTTGCCACCGCGCTCACCGTCTCCCCCACTTCTGGGTGGCGCTCCCAGATGAATTCCTGCTCGGCATGGACGAGATGGGCGAAGTCGACCGCGGCCTCGGAGTCCTGGAGCAGCTGCGGGAAGGTGGCGAAGAGGGCGTAGACCGCGGCGTAGGTGGGCGGCACTCCCGCGGCAGGATCGGCGCCGATTACGCGGGCGAAGGCGGCCACGTGCTCGGCCTCGAGCGTCAGTTCGACGGGTGGGTAGCTTTTACCCGCGACTCCCACCAAGCGCCCCGTATACGTCGATCTCCCGCTTCTTGGCCATTGCCGTCTCGAGGTCGTCGAAGTGCAGGAAATGACCCTGGCCGTGGAGGTACCAGCCGCCGCCCTCGTCGCGGGTGACCTTCATCTGGGGAAGGTCGATGACGTAGACCTGACCCGAAGGGGAGACCCGCAGCTTGGTCAAGGGGTTCCCCGCCGAGCCAAGGTTTCTCGGGAGCCGGTCACCAGGCCATCCGCAACCGCCCGGCCATCCGGCGCAGGAGGTGCGGGCGCAACTGCCGCCAGGTCTCGACGATCGCCTCGCGACGCGTGCGGGAGATCGCCTCCGGCGCATAAGCAACCACGACGAAATTATCGGTGAGGTCGCGGATCGGAGAGGCGGCCTCGGGCATGGCGGCCGCCAGCCGGCTGCCGTACTCGGTGGGCGTCTCCCCTTCCCTGGGAGGATGGCCGGCGAGCCGGCTCAAGAGCGCCAGCCGGCGCCAGATCCGCGCGGGGTCGCGCGGTCGTAGGTACCGCGAGACCAGCACCAGGGCCAGCAGGAGGACGAGCAGGCCCGCGAGCGGTATGGCCAGCCAGTACGCCGCGTTGGCCTGCCGGGCCCTCGCCTGCTCGGGGATGTCCGGCTCGTTGAAGCCCCTCCCGCTGCGGGCGATGCCGCCCGCCTCCGGGTTGGGGATCAAACCGGACTGCACCGCGCACTGGGCGTCGGTGCTGCAGCCCTGGTCAGTGACGGCGCGCGGGATCGGGAAATAGCCGCCCTGGATGTCGGGCGTCGGCTCGAAGGGCACCCAGCCGAGGTGAGGGAAGTAAGCCTCCACCCAGGTGTGGGCGTCGAGGTCGCGGACGACGTACTGCTTCGTCTTGGAGTCGTAAGTCCCTGCCCCAAACCCGTTCACGAGCCGGGCGGGGATGCCTGATGCGCGAAGCAGGTCGCCCATGGCGCTGGCGAAGTACTGGCAGTAGGCGGCCTTTGAGCTGAAGAGGAAGAAGTCGATCGGGTCGACCCCGCCGGGCACCGGCTGGGGCGAGAGCGTGTAGCTGTAGTTGCTTCGCAGGTAGGTCTCGATCGCGGTGGCCTTGTCATATGGGTTGTCGAGGCCCTGGGTGATGGAAGTTGCCAGCGTTACGATCTTCTGCAGCAGCGGGTCCTGGGGACGAGGCGGCGCGGCTGCCCCCGCCGCGGGCACGACGACTGTGGCGCCGGGTCCGGTCCCAGCCTGGACTCGTCCCACGCCGGACATGGCCTGGAACGGCGCCACCCAGCTCGGGTAGTCGGTGCCGGCGTTGCGGAGCTCGGTCTCGGTCGGGTTCGGGTACTGGACGTTCACCCGGTACTTGCCCAGCGAGCTGGGCGGATGAGTGCTGGAGACGCGGTCGATGTTGACCAGCGGCGGCGGCGCGCTCGTCCGCAGGGACTCGAAGACGGTGACGTCGCGGTTGATCTTCAGGAGCTGCCCAGGATAGAAGAGGACGTCCGGTGCTACGTTCGGCGGCCGGTCCATCGTGATGTCGAAGGTGCCGGTCTGCTGCGAGAGCAGTGCGAGGTCGGCGTAAGGGATCGGCTCGCTCTTGGCGACGAAGGTCTGGTAGCCGAACGGGTTGGGGATGTAGGACCACTCGGAGCGCCGGAGCCCGGTGTCCAGGTTGACGCCCCGGAAGTAGCGGGGCCCG
Source organism: Candidatus Dormiibacterota bacterium (assembly GCA_955652705.1). Classification (GTDB taxonomy): domain Bacteria; phylum Chloroflexota; class Dormibacteria; order Dormibacterales; family Dormibacteraceae; genus VBGR01. The sequence goes on from CATPBK010000028.1 coordinate 13,435, forward strand.
GTGTACTGGCTGCTCACCGAGTAGGTGAAGACGACGTTGCCTTTCGGTCTCAGGGGTCCCGCCAGGCCCGCTTCGAGCGCGAAGCCGACCGAGAGCGGCGCGGTCCCGCCATGGCCGATCAGAACCTGGCGGCTCAGGTTCTGCTGGAGCTGTGCCCAGTCGCGGAAAACCCCGTTCTCCACGTTCACGGTGGCGTCCTGGGAGCTCAGCGGCGGCAAGAAGATCGCGAAGAGCATCACCACGACGGTGGCCGCGATGCCGGTCTCCCAGAAGTCCCAACGGGAGTCCGAGCTGAGCTTGAGGCCGCTTCGCAGCGCGGTCAGGAGCGAGGCGCGGTAGCTGTTCCACAGCAGCAGCGCGAACGTGATGAGCAGGAAGAGGAGCGTGTAGCCGTTCTGCTCGTCCCTGGAATTGAGGATGTTTGTGGCCAGGATGGCCGTGCCCGGATAGAGGCCGACGAGCGGGCGGCGCCAGCGGACGACGCACCAGGCGAGCCAGCCGCTCACGACCCAGAAGGCGGCGCTGCCGACGAAGAGGAAGAGCGAGGCGTCGCTCTGCTGGTCGCTGGCGTTGATGCGGGCAATCCAGGTCTCTGGGCTGGGAAGCCCGAAGGGGTCGTTCGGATGGGCCAGGACCAGCGCGTGGGCGTTCAGCAGGTAAGGCACCAGCACGGCGCCCACCAGCCCGAGCGTCAAGGAGACGGCCGCCGGCAGCGGCCGCACCAGGGCCAGGAGCCCCATCGCAAGGGCAGCCCAGACGGCGACCTCGACCCAGAGCTCGCTGCCCTTCACCCACTCCATGGCGACTGTGGAGTTGGCCAGGACCAGGACCAGCAGCAGGATCAGGACGAGGGTCGGGCTTTCCGAGAGCGGCAGCCAGCGGCGGAGGCGGTCGGCCATCTCAGGCGTCCACGAGGCGGGCGGCCTGCCGCGTTCGCATCAAGCGGCTGAAGTCGTCGCCTTTGCGGACCACATAGAGCTCGACGTCGGTGTGGAGCTCGAACGTCAGGTGCGGCTCGGGCGCGCCGAAGCTGGCGGCGTCGACGTAGAACGCGACGCGGGCGGTGCGGCGCCCGGGCAGCGCCTCCAGGTTCGCTATCCAGGAGGCGTCCGTGCTGGGAGTGATGAGGGCGATCATGCGGCCTGGAATCCGGCGGACCCGTTCCCAGATCTGGGGCGCCCAGATCGGCAGCTCGCCGTCGGCCTCGGCTACGGCCAGGTATTCCAGCAGCGAGCGCTCCAGCCGTACCGTGCGATGGGGCGCCAGCACGGTGCCGCGGCTGTCGTTGGCGACCAGGCCGACCTGGCGGCCCTGCTGGTGGACCTGGGCGTTGATCGAGGCAGCCAGGCTGATGGCGTACTCCAAGGTCGACTCCTCGCCCTCGCCGTAATGGACCTTGCGCTGAAGGTCCAGCACGATCAGCAGGTCGGACGTGAGAGCCTGCTCGAACGTCTTCGACATCAGCCGCTGGTAGCGCTGCGACAGCGGCCAGTGAACGCGACCGAAGGAGTCACCGTCGACGTACTCGCGAACCCCGCCGGTCTCGGGCGGGTAGTCGGCCCAGGCGGAAGCCAGGCGCTGGGCGTCGCCGGAGTGCTGGTGGGCGGGCATCACGAAGTCGGGCATCGGCCGGATCCGTGGGTAGACCAGGATGCGGTGACGGTCCGGGAGCCTGACCTCTCGGTGGAAGAGACCGAACGGTTCCTTGACCCGCACCCGGGTGGGGCCGAAGACCGTCCAGCCCCGGCGGCGGTAGGTGCCGTTTGCATGCCAGGTCACCGGGTCGCCGAGCGAGATCACCCGGCCGGGCCGGTAGCCGGGCAGGTCGCTCAGGTCGCTGACCTCTACCCAGGGCGCCGGCACCCATCCGGCTTTGCTCACGGTGAACGATTCCTCGAACGCCTCGCCGACCGTCGGCGTACCCGCTTCTATCGAGCGGTCGACGTGCAGCCCCCGGGCCGCCTGGCGCGCCCAGAACCAGGCCAGCAGCCCGATCAGCGCGAGGCCGTAGAAGAGGACAAAGGCGGAATGGATCGCGGTCAGGTACGCGAAGACGAGAAGCAGGCCCAGGCCCGCGGCGAGAAGGAGCCTACTCATCACCAGTCAGCTGCGGGACCGGCTCGCGTTCCAGCAGCTGGGTGAGGATCTTGCGGGGCGTCTGGCCCTGCATCTCGGCGTTCGGCCGGAGGATCAGACGGTGGGCCAGGATCGGCTCCGCGAGCTCCTTCACATCGTCGGGCACGACAAACTCGCGACCCTGCATGGCGGCCCAGGCCTGGGACGCCCGGTAGAGGTTGATGGTGCCTCGGGTGCTGGCGCCCAGCGCGATGTCGGCGTGGCTCCGGGTGCGGTCGACGACCCGAGCCATGTATTCGCGCAGGCTCGGCTTGACGAAAATCCCGCGGACCGCCTCCTGGGCGGCGATCAGCTCGTGGGGCGAAACGACCGGCTGGAGCTCCTCGAAGGGCGACTCCACCTTGTCCTGGCCGATCAGGTTGGCCTCCTCCTGGAGGCTCAAGTACCCGAGCCTGACTTTCATCATGAAGCGGTCCAGCTGGGCCTCGGGGAGCGGGAAGGTTCCCGCGTACTCAATCGGGTTTTGCGTCGCCATTACCACGAAGGGGATCGGCAGCCGCTTGGTCTCGCCGTCGACTGTCACTTGCCGCTCCTCCATCGCCTCCAGGAGGGCAGCCTGCGTCTTCGGCGTGGCGCGGTTGATCTCGTCGGCAAGGAGGACCTGTGCGAAGACAGGGCCGGGCCGGAACTCGAACTCGGAGGTCTTCTGGTTGAAAGCGGTCACGCCCGTAACGTCGGAGGGCAGCAGGTCGGGCGTGAACTGGATCCGGCGGAAGGTGCAGTCGAGTGAGCGGGCCAAGGACTTGGCGAGCATGGTCTTCCCCACGCCAGGGACGTCCTCGATCAGGAGATGGCCTTCGCAGAGGAGCGTGGCCAGGCAGAGGCGGATCTCGTATTCCTTGTTCACGATCGCCCGGCTGACGTTGGCGAGAGTGGCGTCGGCCACCGTGCGGACCGAGTCGAGCCCCGCGTCTCGCTCGGATCGATCCTTCACGATCCCATCCCCGCCACGCTTCGAATTATAGAAAGCGATACCCCGGATTCCCCTTTTGAACTCGGGCCGGCGTTCGGACCGTCGCAAGAGGCGGAACTTTTGATCGTTTGACAACCCGTGAAATCCTCTGCTAGGATTCCGACGTTCTGTTGGTGCCCGTTAGGGGCACCTTTTATTACAGCGGGGGTAGCTGGAAACTGACGGTACTTAGCCGTTATCTTACGCATGCCGTCGTGCTCGTGATCGTGGTCACGATTTCGGGGTATGCCACGGTCGGTCGTCATTTCCAATCCGGTTTCAACGCCTCCTCCGTCGACGCCAACGCGCTCGTGATGAACGAGGGCGGACAGATCTCGGAGGTTTACCTGGGCCGGTTCAGCACGATCGTCAAGCCGCTCGCGATCCCGAGCTCGGCCGTGCCTTCTCACAGCGTCATCAGCTACACGGTCTCGGACGGCGACACGGTCGCGTCGGTCGCCCAGAAGTTCAACATCAGCCTGGAGCAGCTGCGCTGGTCGAACCCGGTGATCTACGACTGGGTGGGCGCCGGCCAGCACCTCAACATCCCGCCCGTCGCAGGTGTGGTTTACACGGTCGGCAAGGGCGACACGATGGACTCGATCGCCTCCTCCTATCACGTCGACGCCGACGTCATCGTGGAGTACAACCGCGTCACCGAAGTCACTCCCGGCATGGCACTGGTGATCCCGAACGGAGTGGGGCCGGAGTTCAAGCCGATCCAGTACGGCCGCCCGGTGGTCAGCCGCGCATACGACACGCCAGGCTCCTACTCCAACGGCCGCTTCCCATGGGGCTACTGCACCTGGTACGTCGCATCGAAGCGCTCGGTTCCCTGGATCGGGAACGCCTACCAATGGCCGGACAATGCGCGAGCCATGGGCTACCAGACCGGGATGACTCCGAAGCCCGGAGCGATCATGGCGACCTGGGAGTCCAGCCTCGGTCATGTGGCGTATGTCGAAGCGGTAAACGCCGACGGCTCGTGGACGGTTTCAGAGATGAACTTCGCCGGCTTCGGCGTGGTCAGCAGGCGCACGATCAAGCCGGGCCAGGTCCCGCTCATCGCCTTCATCTACTAACCGGCGCGCTTCTACCGCGTGATCGGCTGAGCGAGAACCCAGAGACTCGTCATCGCGGAGACGACCAGCAGGGCCAGCAGCGGGTATTGGCTGGCCAGCGCTGCGCGGGCCCCTCGAAAGAATTGCCGCGCGCGCCCGTGCGCCAGGTAGAGAGCCAACAGGTGGCCCCCGACCACGAGCGCGACCGTCAGCCACCAGCCGACGGCCGGGGGAGCGACGAACAGGTAGGTGTAGTTGTGCGCCGCGTTCAGCACCAGCGCGATCGGGACCAGCACGATCGCGAACGCCGTGGTCAGCTCGAATGAGGGCCCGCGGCCGCCGCCGAGCGCCGCTGCGAGCCGCATGACAGCCACGAAAGAGGTCAGGAAAAGCAGCGTCAGCAGAATCAGAGCGGCGGCCCGCAGGAGGAAGAAACCGAGCAGCCCAAACGGCAGCCAGAGAGGCTGGGCGGCTTGCACTAACTCGGCCCAAAGTGGAGTGGCGAGGACACAGTCGAAGGCTGTCGCGCCCAGCAGGAGAATGATGAAGATGACGCGGTCCCAGCCGGTGGCGGCCGATCGCAAAAGTCCGAACCCCCACGGCCGCAGGTGGGCGCGGCCGCCCTCGAATTCGACCGGACCGAAGCGCGAAACGAGGTCGGAGAGGACGCTGAAGACCTCGCCGTGTGCGAGCCAATCGCGGCCGCTGAGACGCAGGGCGAGCACGGTCAGGACGGAATAGGCAAGGAGGGCGGCCGCCACCAACCAGGCTGAGCCACCCATCCCGAAAGTCAGCCCCAGGTAGGCGAAGGCCAGGTAGAGGAGGCAGGCCGGCCAGCAGCCGAGCCAGGCCGGCAGAGGCCGGTTCGGCGCCGGATCGCTCAGCCGGCTCAGGGCGGAGTCGATCGCGGTCCACGGGTTGAGCAAAGGCCAGAGGTTGCCCGCCAAGGGGACCAGCGCAAGCAGGCCGACCCAGAAGTACACCCAGAGGCGAAAGCCGCCGGCGAGGACGAGCGCAAGGCCCAGGAGGCCCAGGCCGCCCCCGACTACACGCGGTATCGATGAGCGCCTCGCTGCGGCCAGCCAGGGCTGTTCCCAGCGCGGATAGCCGGGCTCCCCGTTAGTGCCGCCCGTGAGCGCCGTCAGCAGAAGGAAGGCGGCAACCAACGCAAAGCCCGCCGCGAAGAGGTAGAGAACCAGCGGGACTGGCAGGACGAAGCGCGGGCCGAAGACGTGCAGGAAGGCCACCGGACTTTCTTCCTTACGGTCCGCTGGGCCTGCTTAGGAGACTTCCTCGCCTTCCTCGAGCAGGCGCAGCTGGCCAGTTCCCTTGAGCCCCAGGTGGCGGCCGAAGAACCCGGCCAGCCGCTCGAGGTAGAGCTCCCGGTCGGCCACGTAAGCGCCGCAATGGGGCGAGCCTTGCACGATCCAGATCTCGCGCGGGCCCCGGTAGGCGTCGTAGAGGCGGCGGGAATGGCTGACCGGGATGAGCGAGTCGGCGCCGCCGTGGATAAAGAAGAGCGGGCGCGGCTCGAGAGCGCTCAGGACGGAGAGCGGGCTGGCCTCCGCCAGACTCGACCCGGTGCGCAGACGGAAGAGCAGCCCGACCGCGAAGATGAACGGCGCGCCCGGCAGATGCGCCAGCCGCCAGATGGCATCGCGCAGCAGGAGCCGGAGGTCGGCGAACGGGCTATCGAGGACAAGCGCCTCCACGCCGGGCTCGCCGGCCGCGCCGAGGAGCGAGACCACGGCGCCCATCGAGTTGCCGAGGAGACCGATCCGGGCGTGCTTGATGCGCTGCCGGGCGAAGGCGATCACCGCCTGCAGCTCCTTGACCTCGTCGATGCCAAGCGTGACCGGGGCGCGGTCGGTGCCCGGGTAGCCGCGGTAGGAGTAGAGGATGACGTTGAAGCCCTTGCGCCAGAGCCCGACCGCGATCCCAAGCAAGGATTGGCGCTGGCCCTTATGGCCGCCGCTGATGATCACCGTCTGGGGCGAGCCGGGCTGGCGGAAATGCCAGGCGCCGAAGTTGATCCCGTCGGCCGTCACCAGCTCGACCTCCTCGTAGTCCGCCTGGAACTCCCAAGGGGTGAAGAGGAAGTCCTCCTGGAGCCCCGGCGCCGCGGGTACGAAGAGGTAGCGGTAGAGGGCGGCGCTGACCGCCAGGTAAGCCGCCACCAGCCCGACTACCACCGCGAGCACGAGCGGGACCATGGGTGCCCTAAGTCTAGGAGCGGGCCATCTTCGCCGTTACGCCGGCGCGCTGCTCTTCGAAGCGCCCGAGGATGAAGAGCAGAAGGCTCAAGCGGTTCAAGTAGCGCCTGGCGCCGGCGTGGGCGTCACCCAGGGCCAGGCAGCGGCGCTCTGCCCGGCGGACCGTGGCCCGCGCCAGGTCAAGCGCGCCCGACCCAGGCGTGGACCCGGGCAGGATGAAGCCCTCCGGCATGGGCACCTCGGCTTCCAGCTCGTTCGAAATCTCTTCGAGGCGCGCGATGTCCTGATCTGACATGACTCCGAACTTCCCAGCCAGCTCCGGGTTGGTGCCGAGCTCGGCGCCGAGCTTGTAGAGCCCGCGCTGGAGCTCTTCGCAGACGTCGCGCACCCGAGGGTCTGGCGACAGCGCCTTGGCCAGGCCGACCGCGCTGGAGGCTTCGTCGACCGCACCCGCGGCTTCGATCCGAGGGTCGTCTTTACGGGCCCGTCCGCCGCCGAGAAGGCCGGTGGTGCCGTCATCGCCGCCGCCGGCGACTGCCATCATTCCCTTCCTGCGGCGCGGCACCCGATCCACTCTATCTCGCGCCCGGCTGCAGGGCTGTTAAAGTCACCAGGCCCGGTGAATGTTGCACCGGAAGTCAAGTGACCCTGGCCCATCACACGCGCGTTGTTTGGAGTGGAACTGTGGAGCAGCGAAATCGTCGCCTTTCAAATCGTGTTCAGGCCCCGGTCGAGTACCGCCCGCCGCAGGCTCCTCGGTTCGAGATGGTCATCGACATCAGCCCTGGGGGCATCCGCGTGATCGCCCGCGACTGCATGGAAGCCGGCGAGCGTCTTCCGCTCGAGCTCCGGCTCCCCGACGGTGTGGTGATCGAGATCTGGGCCGAAGTCGCCTGGTCAGATCCGGACGCGATTTCGAGAGGCGTCGGGCCGGGCTGCGAGACGGGCCTGAGGTTCACTGACATCCCCGACCACAGCCGCTGGCGCCTGGCCAAGATCACTTCCTCCGCGTCTTAGCCGCCAGACTGAAGCTTCCCGTTCCCGAACTCGAGGGATCAGTCCTCCTCCGGAAACGGCTCGCCGTCGCTGCCACGCGACAACGTCAACCGTAGCTCGCGGACGTCCGCGGTCAGCTTCTCAGCGACGTCCAGGGCCAGGCGAGCGAGGTCCGGCCGGACCAGGGTCAGGGCCTCGAGGTAGCCGAGGACCTTTCCCTCGGCGACCCGCATTTCCCCCACGGCCTCGGCGAGGTCGGCAGGCGTCCGGCCTGGCTGGATGGAGGAGACCCGGGCAATCTCGCCTCGAGCCTCGTCGACCAGCTGGTGGAATCGATCCAGAGGATCGGCGCGCATGGGCCTCAAGGCTACCCCGGCAGCAATGTCCAGCCCCCGAGACGCCGGCAGCGCCGGCCAATGCCATCGCTAAGGCGGGTTCCGGATACCTTCCTCTCTGGGCTCTTGTCGTTGCCGCTCAGACGGAGGGGTCGCAATCGTCCTAAGCGTTGGTGGTCTGTCCCATTGCGACCGGCACCCGGCACCAAATAGGCTCAGCCGGTCAGAGCCGCGGCCCCGCCTTCCCGCGAGACCGCCGCATTGGGGAATCGAGAGGTGGCGATGGTTCGCAGTTCGTAGATGTCCGGCCATCCGCCACTCGCTCGACCGCTGGAAGGACGTGATCAGGACCCGGTTGGGCGCGACGCCTCGCAATCGGTAGCTGCCGGACACGCGCAGGGAGCATCCCCGTTTGCCAGTAAGACCACGCCAACCGACGTCTTGATCGTGCTCCCCACGTACAACGAGCGCCACCACCTCGAGCGGGTTGTCACCGCTATGCGTCGCCTGGGGCACGACGTGCTCGTTGTCGATGACGCGTCACCCGATGGCACCGGAGAGATCGCAGACCGGCTCGCTGCCGCCGATGACCGCGTGTACGTACTCCACCGACCCGCCAAACTCGGGCTGGGTAGCGCCTATAAGGATGCATTCCGGCTCGGCCTGGAACAGGGCTCCCAGCTCTTCGTGGAGATGGACGCTGACGGGTCACACCGCCCCGAGGACTTGGGCCCCATCGTGGCGGCTGCGCAGCGTTGCGGCGGACTCGCGATCGGCTCGCGATATGTCTCGGGCGGCGCGGTCGAGGGCTGGCCCTTCTATCGGTGGCTGCTTTCCCGGGCGGCCAACCTGTACTGCCGGTTGCTGCTCTGGCTGCCGACGAGCGACAGCACCTCGGGGTACCGCTGTTACACGCGCGATCTATTGCTGCATGTCGCCCTGGACGAGATTGTCTCGCAAGGCTATTCCTTCCAGATCGAGATGGTGCACCGGACGCGACAACTGGGCTACTCCGTGGTCGAGGTGCCTATCCGCTTCGCGGACCGTGTGGCCGGATCCTCCAAAGTGTCCCGAAGCGAGGTGTGGCGGGCCTTGACAACTGTCCTGCGCTTGAGGCTCGAGCGAAGAGGAGCCTTGAGAGCTCGACGTCGCATCTGATTGCTTGCCGCCGGCCGAACGTCGATACGTTACCGAGCTACGACGGGCACAGAAGGAGCGCTCGGCGAGCTCTGCTCCCGATACGCGGCCGCAGCCAGGCGGACTCCCTCACGCAGAGTTACCTCGGGGCTGTAGCCAAGCTCCTGTCGTGCCTTGTCGATGGCATGCCGATTGTCTGTGCCGAAAAGCTTCACGCCAAGTCGAGTCACGAGCGGCTGGCGCCGTGAGTGGATCATCATTGCCACGCGCTCGGCGGCGTAACCGGCGGCGTAGAGGGCACGGTAGGGCACGTGGAGCCGTGGCGGCGGGACGCCAATCTCCACGGCGATGGCCCGCAAGAACTCTTGTTGCGTGAGTGGCCGATCATTGCTGATGTTGTAAGCCTGACCCACGGCGCGCTCCTGATCGAGTGCCAGGAGCAGGCCCTGCACCACATCCGTCACGTACACAAACGGGAGCGCATTGCGACCTGAGCCGACGATGATGCCTCTGCCGGCCCGAAGACGATCAGCCATCCGGCCAAAATGCAACTGATCGCCAGGACCAAAGAAGGTGCCGGGGCGGACGATGACAGCCGGCAGCTGAGCCTCGGCAATCATCCGCTGCACTACTTTGTCGCCTCCGGCTTTCGTGATCGCATATGGCTCCCGAAATGGTGTCAGAGGAAAGTCCTCGCGCGCAGGTTTGCCCAGATCCATGCCATAGACGGTCCACGAGCTGACATGGACGAAGCGTCGAATGCCTGCCGCGCGCGCTGCCCGGCACACATTCTCGGTGCCGCTCACGTTGACCGCGTCGTATTGCTCCAAGGGTCGCCAGACACCCATCATGCCGGCAAGATGAAACACTCCTCCCATCCCGTGCATCGGTGCGACCAGTGTCTCTGGCTGGCGGACATCGCCTCGGTAGACCGTGATGGCGCGCCGCTCGAGCCAGGATGTGTCCTCGGCGGGCAGTGCCAGCACGCGCACGCTATCACCCCGTTCTTGCAGCGCTGGGACCAGGTGCCGTCCCAGCAGACCATTGCCTCCCGTAATCAGTATCTCCACAGTGCTTCTCCTACTGGGTTGGCGACCAGTGGCGCCATCGGTAGGCCAGATCCGCCATGGTGGGAAGCGCTTGTTCGAGCCAGGCGATACCGTAGTGTCTGCGCGGAACTACCACCTCACGGCGCGGGTGAGTGACAAGTTCGGCAATTGTTGTCGCGACCAGGCCAGGCTCTGGCAACTGCGCCTGCACATTCCAGGTCATGGCGGTGCGAATGTTGCCGGGTGAGACGAGGGACACAGAGACGCCGCTCCCGGCGAGCTGGCGTCGCAACGCAAGTGAGAAGCCGCGCAGTCCGTACTTCGTCGCCGAATAGAGCGGCTCCATCGCCACACGCCCCGACAGCGACCCGACAGAAATGATCGCCCCATGGCGCCGTTCCAACATCCCTGGCAGCACTGCTCGCGTGAGCAGCATCGCACCAAGCAGATTCACCTTGAGCAAGCGAATCACCTCATCTGGTGAAGTGGCGACCAAAGGCCTCGACCAATTCGCGCCCGCGTTGTTCACCAACACATCGACTGATCCGAATTCCCGAACCGTTCGCTCCACCAATCGCGTCAACTGCGTGGAGTCGGCCACGTCGGTGAGAATCGCCATGGCTTCACCACCGGCGCCCCTGATCGCCTGCGCCTGGGCTTCCAGTTCATCGATGCGCCGCGCTGCCAGAACCACCCTCGCACCCCGCCGGCCCAGCTCGCCTG
>CATPBK010000029.1 GCA_955652705.1 Candidatus Dormiibacterota bacterium
ACGGCGGTGCCTCCCTCTCCAAGCCGGCGGCGGTCGCTTACAGCGCCGACGGCGGGCAGACCTGGGCGGAGGGCAAAGGGTTGCCGGCCGGGGAGACTGTCGAAGCCCTGGCCGCGGTTCCGGACGGCTCGACCGTGTTCGTCTACTGCTACGGCGGCGACATCTACGCGTCCAGCGACGGTGGGCGGACCTGGTCGCTGCTGAGCAGCGCCCTGCGCGCCGCTTGAGGTCGTCGGTCTAGCCGGTACCGCACCGCGGTCTCGCTACGATTAGCCCGGCTCGGGGAGTAGCGCAGCCCGGTAGCGCACTTGACTGGGGGTCAAGTGGTCGCGGGTTCAAATCCCGCCTCCCCGACCATCGAACGCCCGTTTCACGCACAGGGAGGCTCGCCCTTCCCGCGTTACATGTAACATAAGCCTCATGCAACGGCGGCAGCCTGGTTCAGTCCAGCAGCGAGTGCAATCTCATCGAGCGCGACTTCGTTCGCAGGGGATGAGGCCGATACAGATCTGGGTGCCGGACGTCCGTTCACCTGAATTTGCGGCCGAGGCCCATCGGCAATCCGCAGCGGTTGCGAACTCGCATCGCGCAGTCGAGGACCAAGCGTTCATTGACGCGGTGAGCGCCGAAGAGGATTGAGGCGCGGCGAGATCTGGACCGCGGCGGGCGGATCGGGGTATACCGGGAAGCCGCGGCCAGTCGTCGTGATTCAAGACGATCGCTTTGATGCCACCGACTCTGTGACCATATGTGCCTTCACGACGGATCCAACCGAAGCCCCGTTGATCCGCCTGCCGACGACGCCAGATGCGATGAACGGTTTGAGTGAAGCGAGCAGCGTGATGGTCGACAAGATCACGACCGTACCCCGAGCGCGACTTGGTCAGCGCATAGGCCGGCTCGCTGATGAGGACCTGGTCAGACTAGGTCGGGCGATCGTGGTGTTTCTCGGACTCGCGGGTCAATAGGGAAGCAGCCTTTAGACAGGTCGTTTGGAGCTGACTCGAAGCGGCTGGCAAATGCCTTTAGCAACCTCAGTAGGCCTCCGTCGAAGTCGGAGTCCGGGTTCAAATACTGTCCCGTCTCCCCCGACCATCGAACGCCCGTTCGGTGGTTAGCTATCCTAGTTGCCGATGCCTCGCCTGCCGCGGATCACCGGCGCCGACGCTTTGCGTGCCCTCAAGCAGGTCGGATGGCATGAGGCACGGACTCGTGGAAGTCACGTCCTGCTGCGCCACGATGTGCGCGCCGGACGCGTTGTTGTGCCGGTCCATGCGGCTGCGATCCTGAAGCCGAAGACCTTGCTCTCGATTCTGGACCAGGCTGGAATCAGCCCCGAGGAGCTTCGAGCTCTGCTGTAATGGAGGCTCAATGCGCACCTACTCGATAGTCATCGATCCGGACCCCGACGGAAGCGGCTTCACCGTTACGGTGCCCGCCCTGCCGGGCTGTATCACGCAAGGCGAGACGGTCGAGGAATGCGTGGCCCACGCCCAGGAAGCCATCGCCCTGTACATCGAGGACTTAATTGCTTCCGGGGAAACGGTGCCCGAGGAAAAGGAGTCACCTCAACTCCTCAAGGTGACGGTCGCCGCGTAGGTCCTCCAACTCTGTGGTCGAGAAAGTGAGCCGAGCAACCGCCCCAGGCCGCCACTTTCGAAGACCGGGAAATGGAAAGGAGCGTCCTGGGCCGCCCGGGCCGAAGGCATGAGGCCGTCGTGAAGTCGGGAAGCGGCCTTCTCTACTTCACGGTCAGAAGATTCCTTTCCTGGGATGTGATTGCTTCAACTGATATGTCCGGAGCTTCGGCTGAAGCTTGAAACAGCTTCACAGCCGATAGCGCGACGGCAAAGAGCATGGTGTAGATGCTCACAGTCGCGGCCGCCTCAGCGATGCTCCTGGTCTGCCAGACCACACCGGCTGCGTCGGTGACCTGCGAATTGCTGCCGCCTACCAGGAAGGTCAGAACGGGCGTCAGCCCCATCACCGCATACATCAAGACCGCCTGAGCGTAGTGAGACCGCGGCAGAGTCCGTGCCGCTTGATTGCCAGCCGGGCGAAACCTGACGAACAGAGCGAACAGCTGGAGGAACACGTACACCGTGAAAAACCAGCCCAGGTAGTTCGTGAGCGGCACGCCAAAGTAGCCGCCGCCTTGCTCCCAGATCCATTGGTGCTGGATGGTCGAAGCCCTTGGATCAAAAGTGAGGTCCCACATGACCATGACGAAGGAAGCAATGAACGGTACGGAAAAAGTTGTGAAGGCGCTGGATTCCCGGCGGACATCTCCAACCAGCACGTTCCCGATCACCCAGGCGAAGTAGCCATTGGCGAAGTAGGCGGGGCCGATCAGGAGCGGCACCAAAAAGAGTTTCGGCCCGAGCAGATCGGTGTAGTGGTAGTGACCGAACGGAAACCCCGTCAGGATGCTCGTGTTTTCCAGGATGTTGCTGACCACCAGACAGATGACGATGAATGCCCCGATGCCGCGCCAGCCGTAGCGCGCGGCTCCATGAATGAGCGCGAACGCAACCGATAACGAGAGCACCAACGCGATGGGGATGGAAAGCCCGAA
>CATPBK010000030.1 GCA_955652705.1 Candidatus Dormiibacterota bacterium
CTCTCGTTCTCCTGGACAACAGATGCATGGCTTGACTCTCCTTGGTCACCTGACCTTCCCCTGTATTACGGACGGAACGTCTCGTTTTGGAAACCTATAATTGGCAACGCGATGCAAACGAAAACTATTCCCCCTGTTAAGAAAAGAGGCAGGCCGCGGAGCCAGCGAGCCGAGCAGGCGATCCTAAAGGCTGCCAACGAGCTGCTCGCCGAGTCGGGCCTGGCGGCCATGACCATCGAGGAGGTGGCGGCCCGCGCCGGCGTGGGCAAGGCCTCCATCTATCGGCGTTGGTCCAGCAAGGCCTCCCTCGCCTTCGACGCCTTTGTCGACCAGTTCCTGGCCGGCCAGCCGATTCGTGACACCGGCAGCCTCAGGGGAGACCTGCTGGCGTTCGTCCGAGACTGGATCCGGACGGTCAAACGCACCCCCTCCGGCCGGGCGCTGTCGGGCCTGATCGCAGCGGTGCAGAGCGACCCCGAGCTGGCCGCTGCCTGGCGAGAACGGTTCATCAGCCGGGTACGGAAACAGCGGCGCCAGGTGGTTGAGCGGGCCATCGTCCGGGGCGAGATCCCGGCCGGCAGCGACCCGGACCTGCTTTTGGACCTGCTCTACGGAGCCCTATACCACCGGTACCTGCACATTCAGTCTCCGCTCACCGACCGCTTCGCGCAGGGGGTGGCGAGCATGATCGCCGCGGGCGCGGCAGCCGGCGCGGCGGTACCTCGTCGCCCGCCGTCCGCAGCGGCCTGACCGAGGGCTCGCCTCCCAATCAAGCGTGGAGTTGAACGGCTCGCTGCTGATTGACAGGCTCACCTGGATGCTCGTCGAGATACCACCGGAGGGCCTAGAAACGGTAGCGGGTCGCGCTGAACGATTCGCCCCTCCCATAGCCGAATGCCCGCGTTGGAACCAGTTCGTAAACCAATGCCTCCGCCAACTGCTCTGCAGAGAAGTTGAACGGAGCTTCGTACTTCGAAGTAAAGCGATCGGCTACGCGCTGGAGTCTGCCTTCGTCGCGGACCAGCCCGGCGGCGCCTTCGATCACGATGTCGAGACCTCCAGCCATCGCGTTACATCCGGTCGTGACAATGCACCGTGAGTTGTGCGCGAGATTGTCGGCTTTGCGTTCAGAAGGGCCCGTGGAGAAGTACAACGCACCATCGTCCCAGACCGACACCACGGGCGTTACATGCGGGCGTCCGTCGGGGCGGACGGTCGTCAGCCAATACACCTCCGCCTGCTCCAATCGCTGGCGTGCTTCGGACCACGGTGTCGGGGTCGCACTATCGCTGCTGAACTCGCGGTGCAGCTCCGTCGCAGGCTCGGTGGTCGCCACTTCCTCCCTCCTTCAAACTCAATCAAAAAACCAGGGCTGCGGTTGTGTATCAGCCGCACCAGCCCACGACGTCAACTACCAGATCGGTGGTGCCGAGCTGGTTGTAGAGGTCGATCGCTCCCGACGCGCCGAGCCTGACCACCACCAGATTAGGCACCGTCAGCGCCGGCACGTAGTTCAAGTCCGACGCAAGCGGCCGCGTCGACCCCTCGGGCCAGACGGTTAGAAAGCTGGCGGCGGTCGGGTTGGTGGCGGTCACGGTCAAGACCACAGCGGTCGGTGGCACTGTGTCGCTCATGGCCGGCACTCCACCGTGGCCAGCGACCGCAAGCCCGTAGGTGGCGTTCGGCCCGACCGCAAAAGCCGTCCGCGTGTCCAGGATCCGCGCCGGCGTTACCCCTACGAAGAGGCTGCCTGCGGCAGCCGCGGTTCCGTCGCTGAACCAGCCACCCACGTCCGCCACCACGTCCACGGAGCCGACGGCGTTGAAGATGCTCACCGCCCCGCCCGTCCCGGTCTTCACGATCACGCGGTTCGGCACGGTTTGTCCAGCGCTGAAATTCAGATTCGACGCCAGCGGGCGGGCCGTGCCGGTTGGGTACACGGTCAGATAACTGCCCGCGGTTGGATTAGTCGCCGTCACGTTGAGGACGACCGCAGCAACGCCGGTGTTGGGGATATTTGGACTGCCCGCGACCTGGACCTTGATCACCTGCCCCTGGCCAACGAGTGCGGCCGTGACAACACCAGTTCCGGTGCGCGTGTCGAGCACACGGTTAGGCACGATCGCGGTGAAGAGGCCTGCGGTCGGCGGCGTGGCGGTCGGTGCGACCACGTAACCGGCCACATCGACGATGACGTTCGCGCTCCCCGCGGCGTTGTACACCGACACCTCGCCGTTCGCGCCCAGAGCGACCTCGACGAGGTTGGGCACGGTGGTTCCCGCGCCCCAGTTGAGGTTGGACGCGAGCGGTCGCGGCACTCCGGCCGGCCAGACGGTGAGGTAGCTGGCCGCTGTCGTGTCGGTGACGGTGACGTTCAGGACGACATCGCTGACGCCGGTTGCCGGCACGCCCCCCTGCCCGGTGACTTGCACTTTGAGCGTTCCGCGCGCTCCGACCGGTGCAATCGGCACACCTCCGGTGCCGTCGCGGGTGTCGAGAATCCGCTTGGGTGGCAGGGCCTGGTAGGGGCCGCGCCCAGGAATTACCGCATTTGAGGGCCCCGATGGAGGGCCGGTGCCGATGGCGTTGCCGGCCGTGACCCTGAAGGTGTAGCTGGTGCCGTCGGTCAGCCCGGTCAGCGCCGCGGACAGCTGAGTGCCGGGAACGGTGACGGTTGCCCCGCCCGGCGAGGCAACGATCTTGTAACTCGCGACAGCGCCGGAGGCGGGCGCCTTCCAGTACACCGTCGCCGCTGCCTCGCCGGCGATGGCGGCCGGTGCGGCCGGAGCCGCGGGAGGTCCGGTCGCCGCGGAGTTGGCGTCGACCATCAGCGACGACTCGTCGATGGCCTCGAACTGAGACGCCGGCACCGTCTTCAGCTCGCTCAGCAGACTGTCCGGCCAGTTGGCGTCCTCCGTGCCGCTGAAGAACCAGTTGCTGCCGTTGTCAGCCAGGATCAAGCCGTAGTGCTGCAGCGCACGCAGGATGACCTGCCCCTGGGCGCTGAAAGGCGTGATGTCGTAGCCGGCCTTGAGGCGAAACCGGGCGCCCATCGGCGGCAGAGCTGGATTGGAGGCGGAGCCCGCCTGGTGCCGTGCCGGCCAGAGGAAGCTCTTGTCGGATTGCACCGCGGTGAAGCGGATCGCGTGATTGATGGCGCCCGCCTGCACCTCGTCCCAACGCACAAGGCCGGGGAAGATGGGCAGGCCGGCGGCGTCGGCGGAAGTCCAGGTCAGCGGTCGAAGGGCATCCGATCCGAGGTTGAAGATCGCGCCGGAGCCGGCGTGCCAGGACGATCCACTGCCCGCCAGCGCGTACAGCTCATAGAGCGTGCAGGTGCCCTTATTGATGATCAGCGCGTGGCGGTCGCTGCCGGACTCGATCAGGGTGTCGGCTCCGACCGGATACGGGCCGGCGTCGCTCTCGCTCGCGTAATCGAAGGACACCGAGACCGTTGCGTGTGTGTTGTCGACGACGTTGTGTGGAAAGCCGTACGGTGGCCCGCCGAAGTCGGGGTGCAGCTTGGTCGTCGCAGCCGACATCGAGGCCAGCCACTGCGCGCTGCTCGCATGGACGGGCAGCGTCGAGATGTCCGTGTTCCAGACGTTGTCCGCCGGAAAGACGGTGCACGCGGTTGAGGGAACTGGCGCGGCGTGGGCCCTGGCTGGTGCATTGCCAGCGACCGACACGACCAGCAGCCCCGTCGTGAGCCATGCTGCCGCCTTCAATATGTGGAGCCGGTCAGGAGACCTGGAACGACCAGCTGTACGGCAGGCCGTTGACAGTCAAGGCCACGGCGTACGTGACGCCCGGCTGGAGTGGCTGTTGAGGAATCACGATCACGCCGCCGCGCTCGGTCAGGTAAGGGCTGAGATTTGTGTTGCTGTTCGAATCGATGACGCAGTGGGCGAGCGGCGCGCCGTTGCCCGTGAAGGTGTGGACCGTTGCGGAGGTGGCCACCCGGCCACCGGTCTCGATGAAGACCGGCAGGCCCGCGGGCACGCTGTATCCGGGGCAGGCCTGCAGCGGGTCAGGAATTTCGCCACCGCTGTAAGTCCGCAGGGGCACGGTCTTGCCGTTGCCCGGCCAGTAGACGGGGAACGTCCCACCGCTGAAGGGGTTGCCGCGGATGACGTCGAGCGAATC
The DNA here is from genome assembly GCA_955652705.1 of Candidatus Dormiibacterota bacterium. GTDB lineage: Bacteria > Chloroflexota > Dormibacteria > Dormibacterales > Dormibacteraceae > VBGR01. The sequence goes on from CATPBK010000030.1 coordinate 4,147, forward strand.
TGCCGTCTTGTATGTGCCCGCCGCCTCGTGATACGCACCGAAGCCGGTCTGCTGCAACCGCGGATCCATCATCCCCATCGCGTGAAACGGTGCCCCCATCCACCAATCGATGGCCTGTTCGTCCGGGGAGTTGATGCTCCAGCTGACCGCGATGTTGCTGTTGCGGGCGGCCGCGTCGCCTTCGGCCGTGTAGTACGGCGCGCCAGGCGTCTCAGAGTGCGCGATCACCTGGTTCTTGACCATGTACCGCGCGTGCAGGTAGTCACCGGCGCTCCAGGTCGGGTTTTCGATCAAGGGCGGCAAGCCGGCGGTGCTGCGCCAGTAGTTGAAACGAGCGAGCCAGCCCTTGGCGGGGCAGACGTTGAGGGCCGGAGCGGATCCAGGCGTGGTGACCGGCATCGGTCCCGTGTACCAACCGACCACGTCCACCACCACGTTCGCGCAGCCGCCCGCGTTGTAGAGGTCGATCTTGCCAGTGGGCCCCACCTGGACCACGGCGAGGTTGGGAACTGTCGCGCCGCCAGGCCAGTTAAGGTCCGAAGCCAACGGCTGGGCAGCGCCATCGGGCCACGCGGTCAGATAGCTCCCCTCCGTGGTGTCGGTCACCGTGATATTCGCCACGACCGCGGTCGGCGGATTCGGGTCGGTCATCAGCGGCACTCCGCCCGCCCCTGCGACGGTGAGCGCGCGCCCGCTGTTCGGCCCCCAAGGATCCGTGTAGCCGCCAGTGCCGGTCCGGCTGTCGAGAATGCGCACGGGCGACATCGCCGAGTAGCGGCTGCCTGTCCCAGCGGGGCTCGAATTGGTGAACCAGCCGTTGACGTCGACGACGAGCTGAACCGCGCCCTGCAGATTGTAGAAGTTCACCTTGCCGTCGGCGCTCAGCTTCACCACAGCCCGATTCGCGACGGTCTGGCCCGCTGCGAAGTTGAGGTTGGACACCACAGGCTTGGTCGCATCCGCAGGCCAGGCCGTGATGTAGCTCGCCTGCGTGCCCTCAGTCACAGTCACATTCAGGACTGCGGCGGCGGCGCCGCTCGCGGGCACATTTCCGCGGCCACTGACCTGGAGCGTCTGCACCGTGCCAGGCCCGAGCGGTGCAGTGGGACGAGTGTCCAGCAGGCGCGCCGGGATGACCGGGTTGAAGAGACCATCGGGCCCCGGCGACTGGTCTGGCGCGGAGTAGTAGCCGGCCACGTCGAAGATGACGTCGACCGAGCCGACGGCGTTGTAGGCGGTGACCTGGCCACCCGTCCCGAGTGCCACCTCAACCAGGTTCGGCACCGTCTTCCCCGGGCCCCAGTTGAGGTTGGACGCCACGGGCTGCGGAACACCTGTCGGGAACACGGTTAGGTAGCTCCCAGCGCTGGTGTTGGTGACGGTGACGTTCACGACAACCCCCAACACGCCGGCTGCCGGGACATTGCCGCGACCCGCGACCTGGACGTCCAGCGAGCCGCCGCCTTGAATTGGCGCCCGCGGGACACCTCCGGTGCCGTCGCGCGTGTCAAGAATCCGCGCCGGCTGCAGCGGGTGATAGGTTCCGCCGACGGTGGTCGCGGCCTGCGCGGGCAGCGTGGGAAGCGTGGCGAGCAGAACGGTCGCGACCAGGGCGCCGGCGAGCACGTGCCCTTCGGCTTTTGTCCGCCTCACATCGCGATCAACTCGCGGCCTGACGAAAACCTTGCGCTTCGGAACGAGACGAGAAGGCTTACGCGGTTGAAAAGCGCCTCCTCATTCGGGCAACGCCGGGCTGCGCGAGAACGCCCTCTGCGTTGGCAGGAGTGAGCGCGTTGAATCCCGATTTCTTTGCTGGCATGCTGCCTGGGAACGAGTTGGCACGGGCAGCCGGGTGGAGGATTATCGATGACACGTCGATGGGAGCGAGTTACCGGTGCGGTGGGGCTACTGACGATCGTCCTCTTACTGGCTGAACTGGCCACCTGGCAGAACCCGCAATTCAGCGATCCGATCAGTCGCATCCGGCACTACTTTGTCGTTGACAGAGGGCTTGCGAACGCCAGCGTCCTGTTCGCCGCCCTCGTGGCAACAGCGACGCTGATCTTTGCGGCCGGACTCCGCGCCGTCCTGCGCAGAATCGAGGGAGACACGGACGTTCTCTCCACGATCTTGTTTGGCTCAGCGGTTGGATTTGCCGCTGTCCAAATGGTGTTCGCAGCGGTAAGCGGCGCGATCGTCCTGAGCGCGGGACAGGCGACGGACCGGGAGATCAGGCTGCTGGTAGGCATGGACGACCCCTACCTGGACACGCTTCGCATCTTGCCTCTCGCGCTCATGGTCGGAGCTGCCTCCTTGGCGATGCTCAGCGGGCCAGGCTTCGCCCGCTGGATCGGCTGGGTGGGCGTCGCCAGTGCGGCGCTCAACCTGGTCGGTGAGATCAGCCTCCTGGATCCGACAGGCCCGATCGGAGACGTGGGAAACGCCAGCCAGGTGGGCCTCCTCTTCTTCCTGGTCTGGGCCGTCGCGCTGAGCATCACGCTGATCCGCCGCCCAGTGGCGGTGGCCGGTGAACTGGGTCCTGCCCGCTAGCTAAGATCGATCGCGTGATCCTCCGCGAGGAGGGCGACCAATTGGTGCTCGTCCGCCAGGTCGACCATTCAATGCTCTCCGGCTGGCTCGCTGCTGCCTGGGGCGCCGGCCCCTGGGAACGGCCCGAGCCTTACGCCTCCTGCCTCGTCGGCGCCCGCCTGCACGACCTGATCTGGGTGCCCTGGGATGAAGCGCTGCCCCGCCGACCCGACGGCCGGCCCTACAACTTCTTCGAGGTGGCGCGCCCCAGAATCATCCCCTATCAGCGGCGCGGGATCGACGCGGTCGAGGCGCTCGACGCTTACGCGGGGCTGCTCGTGAGCCTCCATTTCTCAGGCTTCTACCACTCGCATTGGGGCTGGGAACCGCTCTCCGTGGCCGATGACGACAGCGAGGTTGTGGATGAGCACGTGCGTCATGAGATCGAGCGCCAGCAACGCCTCCGCGACAGTCTCGGGTTGGACCAGCTTGGCGAGCGCCGGCTGGAGTGCAACTACAAGTGGCTGCAGCTCTGGGACCGCATCTCCCTCCACCTCTGCCTCTTCGGCTTCGACTCCGGTTACGAGGCCGAGTACCCCTCCGTCCAGGCCCGCGTCAAGGGCGACCAGGAGATCCGGCTGCGGCTCCGCCTCGAGCCTGGCGGAATCTGCCTGCTCGACCCCTATCCGCTCAAGGTCGAGCCCTACCGGGCGCGCATCCCCTGCTTGCGCGCGCCGCTGGCCGAGCTCGACTCGCTCGAACAGCGCTGGCGCGCCACCGGCTGGGACGCTATCGAGGTCACCTTCCGGTCCGGGTGACGGGGTCGCGGATCGTGCCGAAGATTGCTCTCGAGGATGTAAGACCAAGGGTCGATACCGAGAAGATCGGGATCTCCTATTCGGGCGGCGGGCCGCGCGTGATCATCGAGCTGGGTTGTGCGAGGGCGTTCGTCGAATTGGGCATCAGGCCGGCGGTCATCGCCGGGGTGAGCACAGGTGGCCTCGCCGGAGCGGCGCATGCCCTCGACCCGGTTTCAGGTCGCGGACTGGATCTCGCGGCTGAACTGCTCACTCGCATCTCGACGCGAAGGCTCGGCCTGGACAAGCTCAACGTCTATTGGAAATTGCTGCTCTTTGCTCTTCGCCGAAAACCACACTGACTCGGTGACAACTCGGTCATCGGCTCGCTCATCAAGGAGAGCATCGCCAGCACCTTCCCCGCTGAATTCCCTGGCCTGGTATCGATCGGGAGCTTCAAGGATCCCAAGCTGTTGATCGCTGCTACCAACCGGCACGACGGCACCGCTCATTGGTTTCCGCCGGACACGGAGCTTCATCAAGCGCTGGTGACATCCTCCGCCGTGCCTGGAGTGTTTCCCTGGCGGCAGACATCCGTCGGTCGGGAGGCATTTCCGATGGTGGACGGGGGCGTCGTCACCAATCAACCGATTTCGCAACTGGCCATCGAGGGCTGCGGAACGATCTATGCCTGCAGCATCGGCTATGGCGGCGGCGTGCTCCCGAACCCGACAGATCTGCTGGACAATGCCCTGGCGTGCCTATGGATGGCTATTCATCAGACGATGAAATTCGAAGAGGACTACGTCCGCGAAAAAATCGCGGGCAGCGGAGGCAAGGTCATCCACATCCACCCTGAAGTCAGCATTCCCAGCGAAGACTTCAACTTCACACCCGAAACGATCGAGACCGCGATGCGCGACGCCTGCGAGAAGACCAAAGCCCACCTCGCGAAGAATCCGCGAAAGTGAGACTCGGTCCGGATGAGATCCCGGAACGAGATCAGGACTACTCGATGCGCTTGACCGGGCAGCTCGCGATCGCGAGCGGGATCGTCGGCCTCCTGGCGACCGCGGTGCTGATCGCCTTTTACATTCTGGAGGCCCCGCAGGCCGTCGCGGCCGGAGCCAAGACTTCCCGCCTGGGCGCTCTCAATGACGCCCTGGGCGGTATCCAGCTCGTGCTTCTGCTGCCTGTGGCTGTGAGGTTTGGGTTGGCCGGCGACCTCCTCAGCCGGCTCGCCGCCCTGGCGGGGATCGCCGGTCTCGCCGCCGTCGCCATCGCCGCCGAGCTGTACGTCCTGGGAGTGATCGGCTCCGAGACCAACTATCCAATAGTCTCGGCCGGGAACGGGTTGGTTGCGGTTTGGATGCTGACCGTCAGCCTCAACGGCCGCTCGGGACAGCTGTCGCAGGGCTTGACACGACTTGGGATCGCGACCGGCGCCGGCATTCTCATGATCCCGCTGGGCGTCTTCCTGCTGGGTGGTCTGAGTTCTCTTAGCGACCCACGGCTGGCGCTGCAGAATTACCCGTTCCTGGCGACCGTGGCGGTGGGAATCGTTGCGATCGCGATCGGCCTGCCAATTTGGTCAATCTGGCTCGGCCGGCATCTCCTGGCCGCGAAAATAGAAGCCCGGGACCTACCGCCCGCTTAAGGGCGAGGCCAGCCGGTGACCGCGAGCGCGAGAACCCTTCAAGAGGTCGAGGACCCTGGCCAGCCCGCGGGGTGCGCCCCGCGGCACCTGGGGCAGCAGATAGACCTCAAGCCCGGCCGCTACGGCACCGCCATCCGCGATCTGGCTGTCGCCGACCATCAGCGTCTGGCTGGGCTCGACCTGCAGTAGGCGGCAAGCCGTCCGGAAGAGCTCGGGCGCCGGCTTCTCCAGGACCTCCTCGTAGGACTGGACGTACGCGCTCACGTAACGGCCGAGGCCGTGGCGGTCGAAGACCGGCCGCAAGGAGTGGCCGACGTTGCTGACCACTCCGACCGGGACACCCCTGCGGTGCAGTCGACGCAGCACCGGCAGCGCGTCTGGGTAGGGCGTCCAGAGCTCCGGCGTCATGGTCTCGTACAAACGCTCGGAGATCCCGGGCACGTGAACATCGGCGCGGCTGAATAGAGCCATCCACATCCGGCGATGGTTCTCGGGAGAGAGGTCGCGACCCTTCGCCATCTCCTCGGGTGTGCCTGCCGCTGCCCAGATCTCTGTCCAGACCTGGTCGGCGGTCGCAGGCTCGACGCCGGCCTGGACCAAAATGGCCGCGCCGTCGGGACTGTAGAAGAGCGTGTTCCCGAAATCGAACAGGACCGCCCTCAGCGCTGCCAATCGCTGGTTGGCGTCAGCGACTCCGGGCAGTCGTTTTGGATTCCCCGCTGCCACGCGCCAGGCTCACCGCCTCGATGTATTCAAGCGTGCGACCACCCTCAAAGATGGCGGTGCCGGCCTCCTGGCCCACGTTATCAAGCGCCTCCTCGCAGGCAGCTTCGACTCGGTCCTGCCAGAGAGGGATGGATTGGGCTCCGGCCGCCTCCCGTAAGCCGGCTGCGGCCCCTCCGAGCCGGAGGGCGAGACTCCAATTCGACTCCGCGGCGGCAAGCCTGCAAAGGCCCTCCAGGAGCAGGGCGGTGTTGAGACGGTCGCCGATGGCGACGGACATCTCGAGACTCTCATCCAAGCGTTTGTGTGCCTCTTCGTACTGGCCGCGCTCGAACGCGATGATGCCGATTGCTGCGCGTAAGAAGCTCTCCAGCTTGCGGTCACCGGTCTCCTCGGAGAGCCGCAGGCTCTCGACTGCCCGGGCTTCGGCTTCGTCCAGGTCGCCCGCGAAGTAGGCGACCAGGCCCAGCACCCAGAGCGAGCCTGCCACCGCCTTTTTGGCGCCGGCCTCCCGGCCGACGCGAAGGCTGGCCTCGAGGTGTTCCCGAGCCTGATCAAGCTCGCCGCTGAAGACGCTCGCCATACCGAGGTTGCTCATCACTCTTGCCAGCTCGGCGCTGTCACCTGACTCGGCGAGCAGGGCCCGGGCTTCTTCGAAGAGCGCTCGAGCGCTGACCACATCGGCTTGCCTGAAGGCCATCCAGCCCGCCCCATCTAGTGCGCGCGCCCGCAGGGTGGCGCCGGCCGGGACTGACTGGAGAAGCGACTGGAGCCGCTCGCGCCCTTCGCTCACGTGACCCGCCGAGTCCCAGAAGTCGACAAGAGTTACAGCCAGGCGCAAACCTCTCTCGTCGTGCGCTGTTCGCAGGAACTCGAGCGCGCCGCTCAAGTTGGCGTGCTCCTCGGCAATCCGCTTGTCGTCAGCGGTTTCCGCGAGCTGCTGGAAATGAGTCGCGTGACGCTGCCAGATGGTCTCTGCTTCATCGGACTCGAGAAGCTGCTCGCGGCCGTATTCGCTGAGCGTTTCGAGGAGCCGGTATCGGAAGCTGGCGCCGTTGCGCGGCTCGGGCACGACGAGCGACTTGTCGACCAGCTGGGAGAGCAAATCGAGAATCTCGCCGGCGGGGATCGATGCGTCGCTGCAGACCGCCTCCAGGCTGTCTGTCGAGAACCCTCCCGAAAAGACGGAGAGCCGCCGAAACAGCCGGCTTTCCGCCTCCTCCAGATGGTGGTAGCTCCAATCGACGGCGGCGCGCATTGTCTGCTGTCGCGGGACAGCGGTCCGGCTGCCCCCTGTCAGCAGCCGAAAGCGATCCTCAACGCGATCGAGAATCTGGCCGACGGACATCATCCGCACATGAGCCGCCGCCAGCTCGATAGCCAGCGGGATCCCGTCGAGGCGCCGGCAAAGCAGGCCGGCTTCGGCCACCTGGCCGGCGGCCAGCTCGAACTTCGGATTGGAAAGACGCGCCCGGTCGAGGAAGAGCGCCAGCGCCTCATCGGGGAGTGAGAGCGATGGAATTCGCCAGGTCGTTTCGCCGGGAACGCGCAAGGCCTCGCGGCTGGTGACAAGCAGGCGCAGCCCTGGACAGGTCAAGAGCAGCTCATCGGCCAGCCGCGCGGTTGCTTCGACGACGTGCTCGCAGCCGTCGAGAACGAGGAGGACTTGCCGGTGCTTCAGGTGCCCGGCCAGTGATTCCGTGATCGACCGTCCGGGCTCCTCGCGAACCTCGAGCACTGTAGCCACCGCCTGCCCGACGAATCTCGCGTCGTTCACCTGGCCGATCTCGGCGAGCCAGACGCCGTCGGCAAAGTCAGACACCAGCCGGCTCGCCGCGTGCATGGCCAGCCGAGTCTTGCCGCAGCCGGCCGCCCCCGTGACGCTGACCACCCGGCCGGTCGAGAGGAGTCTCAGCAACTCGTCGACCTCAGCCGTCCGACCCACAAAGCTGGTCAGGGGTGCCGGCAAATTGTTCGGGTAAGCCAGCAATGGATCTACGGGGGGGAAGCCGGCCGGCAGATCGGGATGAACGAGCCTGAAAACGCGCTCAGGCCGCTCCAGATCCTTCAAGTGACGGACCCCGAGATCCTCCAGCGTCGCCTGGTCGGGCAGCGAGTCGGCAACCAGGTTTCGTGTGGCCTGCGAGATCAAGACCTCGCCTGGGTACGTCGTGGCCAGCATTCGCGCGCAGCGACTGACGGCGACGCCCTGGTAGTGGGAATCGCGCAGTTCAGCCTCGCCCGTGTGAACCGCAATCCGGACTCGAACCGGCGCCCCCGCCGGCCAGGGCTCGGCGGAAAGAGCGCGCTGCATGTCCGCCGCGGCTGCGACCGCCTGGCTCGCCAGAGGGAACGCGGCCAGCGCGCTGTCGCCTTCACGTCCTGCTTCCACGATCTCTCCGCCATGGCGACGCACGTGGTGGGCCACGATCTCGTCGTGCCGCTCCATCGCTTTCCGCATGGCCTGCGGTCGCCGGTCCCACTTGGTCGTCGAGCCTTCGATGTCGGTCAGCAGGAACGTCACTGTCCCCGCCGGCAGCGCTCCCTTCATGTTGCTCAAGCTACGTCCAGGGAGTTCGCCCGGGCCACCCGCCCGAGCCAGCGACCGCTGGCACGCGATGTCCTGGCCTGAGTCTGGCGGTCGACCTCGATCAATCCATACTTGGGCCAGTAACCGAGCACCCACTCGAAGCTGTCAAGGGCGCTCCAGTAGACGTAGCCGCGGACATCCACACCCTCCGCCAGACAGGTCTCGACCGCTCGCAGAGCGCACTCCACGTACTCGATTCGCTCGGCGTCGTCCTCCGTGCAGACTCCGCTTTCAGCCACGATGACCGGAAGTCCAGTAAGAGCGGCCGCGCGCCGCACGGTGACTCCCAGCGCTTCGGGACGGAACTCCAGGCCGATCTGGGTCTTCCTCAGTCCAGCGGGCGGACCTTGCAGTCCGTCCGGGCCGATGTGCAGCCGCGTGTAGGTCTGCACCCCGATGAAGTCATCCTCCTTCGTTGCCTCCAGGAAAACGTCCTCGGTCGATTGGCGCATTTGAGACAGCTGCTGCTCATAGCCCGGCACGGCGGCATATTCATGCATCGCGAGCGCCAGGCCGACCTTGACTCCAGGCGCGGCTGCTCGAATCGCCCGGACGCCTCCAACGTGTGCGGCAATCAGCATTTCAGACACTGATTCCTTTCGCGCGAGACTGCGTTCTCCTGGCGGGAAGATGCCCACCTCGTAGCCAAACGCCGCCACGATGTTCGGTTCATTGATGGTGCAGGCGTATCCGAACACACCGGCCAGGTGAGCAGCAACCGTCTCGCAGAAGCGCTCGAAGTGGGCCACGGTAGCGGCATCGCTCCAGCCGCCGTTCGCGGCCACCCAGAGCGGCAGCGTGAAGTGCTGAAACACGACGATCGGCTCGATCCCGCGCAGCCGCGCCGCCTCGCAGAGGTGACGGTAGTGATCGAGAGCGCACTTTGAGACCTCCCCTTGGCGAGGCTCGATCCGGCTCCACTCGACTGAAAAGCGGTAGCTGTTGAGTCCGATCTCGGCGAGCAGATCGAGGTCGTCGAGGTACCGGTTCCACTGATCGCAAGCTTCCTTACTCTCTTCGACGCACGGGCTTTCAGGGTTGCGCTCCCATGCCCACCAGTCGTTGGCGACGTTCCCGCCTTCGACCTGGTGCGCCGCGCTGCCGGCTCCCCACAGGAACCCCTTTGGAAAGCCCATCCCAGGGGAATCCTCAGCCGATGGAACGCCGGGCGTCAAGCATCGGGCTTCCGGTCGTCCGGGTGCCCGGTGTTGCCGAAGGCGATGCGATCGCGGACGACCCGGGCCCGGCCGAGGAGCCGCGCAGGCTGGACGGCGTCCTCGCCGAACCGATCCCTGATCGCGTCCATCGCGGTCTCCAGGCGTTCTCGCCGGGCAGGTGCCGCACCCGAGAAGAGGTCCAGCTGGCCGGCGCCGGCGCCCGTGAGCCCGGCCAGGGCCACGCCCAGCGTCCCCACCGCCCGCCGGTGGTCGCGGGCCCCCAGCAGCCGCAGGGCCGCCTGGTAGATCTCCTCGCCCGTGTCGATCGGGCTTGGCAGGGTGAATTGCTTTGAGAAACGCCCGACGTCAGGCCGGTAAACGACGCCGACGGAGACCACGCTGCCGCGGCGGTTCCCCGCACGCAGGCGCCTGCCGACCATCTCGCAGAGGCGCATCAAGAGCTCCTCGAGCTCTCGCTGGGAGGTGGTCGCCCGCGCCAGCACGTGCGAGTGGCTGTAGCTCTTGCGGGCGACGCCCTCGAAGCTGTCGACTTCGAACCCGCGCAGCCGCCGGAGCCAGCCCGTGGCCACGTCGGCATGCATGCCCGAGAGTCGGAGTTGCTCCGGCGTGGCGCGCAGGAACTCGAGCGGCGTCCTGATGCCCGCCCGGAGCAGGCGCCGGGAGGTGGCCTCCGCGATGCCGGAAAGGTCGGTCAGAGCAAGGCGCCCGAAGACCTCGACGAGGTTGCGGTGGTCAATTCGCTCCAGGCCGTCGCGCTTGTTCAAGTTGGAGGCTTGCTTGGCCATCCAGATCGAGGTCGAGATCCCGACCGAGCAGGTGATGCAGTCGCCAGCTTCCCTCTGGATCGCCTGCTTGACTGCCCGGCCGACGCCTTCCGGACCGAGCCTGGCCAGGTCGGGCGTGCCCTTCAGGTTCACCGACGCCTCGTCGATCGACATCCGGAGCACGTCGGGGCTGTGGCGGGTCAGGATCTCGATGAGCTGGTCCGAGACGGCGCGGTACCGAGGCGGGTTCGGCTCCCTCACCACGATGCCCGGAAAGATCGCCTTCGCCTCGAACACGCGCATGCCGGTCTTGATCCCGAGGTCGCGCGCCTCCCGGGAGGAGGAGACGATGGTCGCGGCGTCCGTGGCATAGGCGGCGACCGCCAGCGGCCGCCCGCGGAGGGAAGGGTCGTGCTGCTGCTCGATCGACGCGAATGCGCAGTTGAGGTCCACCACCAGGGTGGCGGGGTCCGCGAGGTTCAGCCCGAGCTCGACTGGGTCGCTCGCCACAGCGAGCAAATGTTCGCACAGCCAGGGAGCCGGCACTTGTCCGGTTGGTTGGAAATGGAGCCACCCATGTAAAAAACCAGCCTCAGCCACGTCATTGCTGCAGAACCACGGTGAGGCGCTGTCGTACATAGGAGGGAGCTATGGACGTGTTGGACGTGCTAGAGGAGTTGTTGGTCACCTGCCAGGAGCTGCGAGATCCGCTCCTGGGTGGGCTGTCCCCGCGCCAGGCGGCCAGCTTCCCGAGCCTCGTCAACCGGGCTCGGAGAGTGGTCGAGCGGGAGAAAGCAAAGTCGCATCCGGTCGGGTCCTGGCTGTGGCGGGCTTCGTAACCTAACCGGCCCGCCGTTCCCTGCCGGCGTCAGGTATAAGCCGAATCACTCAGCCGAAGTGGCGGCTTTGCGCCGCCGGTACTTCTCGAATGGTTCGAACCATCCTTCTAAGCTGAGCGGCGATGCAGCCACCGGCGCCAATGGGCTCCTACCCTGGCAAAGGCGGCGCGACTTTTAGAGTCTGGGCCCCGAATGCCGCCCAAGTCCGCCTCCGACTTCGCACGTCGGCGAGGACGGTGACGATGACCAGCCAGCCAGGTGGCTACTGGTTGGCTGAAGTCCCCCGAGTGGGCGCGGGCGAGCGATACCAGTACTTGATTGAAAGCGCAGGGGTCGAGCTGTCTCCCAGAGTCGACCCTTACGCACGCGAAATCGACACGGCAAACGGCGAACGGCAGGCGGTCGTCTACGACGAGACTTCATTCGCTTGGGGTGCCAGCCACTACCGGATGCCCGGCTGGACGGAGATGGTCGTGTACGAGATGCATCTGGGCACCTTCAACGAATTGCCGGGCCAGCAGGTCGGGTCTTTCGTGGACGCAATCGCGAAGCTGCCCTACCTGGCTGACCTCGGCATAAACGCCATCGAGCTGCTGCCGCCCGCCCAGTTCGCCGGCCCGCTGTCATGGGGCTACAACCCGACCGACCCCTTCGCTGTCGAAACCGTGTATGGCGGCCCTGACGCGCTGAAGGAATTCGTCCGGTCGGCCCACGAGCTGGGTATCGCCGTGATCGTCGATGTCGTCTACAACCACCTGGGCACGATCGACAACGACCTCTGGGTCTTCGACGGCAACACTCCACCGCCGGGCGGCATCTATTTCTACGCGGACTGGCGGACCGCCACCGGCTGGGGCTCGCGGCCCGACTATGGCCGGCCAGAAGTGCGCCAGTACCTCGTAGATAACGCGCTGAGCTGGCTCCAGGATTACCGCGCGGACGGACTGCGCTTTGATGCAACCGCTTGGATCCGGAGTGTCGACGGCACGTGCGCGGGTGACCAGAACCTGCCCGATGGCTGGTCGCTGCTGCAGACATTCAACGACCAGATAGAGAGGCGGCAGCCGTGGAAGATCCGCATCGCCGAGGACATGCGCAACGAAGTACAGATCACGTCACCCACCGCGTCGGGCGGGGCCGGCTTCAACAGCCAGTGGGACCCCGACTTCGTACGCGTCGTCCGCGGTGTTCTTCGCCCGGTTCGTGACGAGGACCGAGACCTGGGGCCGCTCTGCGACGTGCTTCAGCGCCGGTACGGCAGCGATGCCTTCAACAGGGTCGTGTTCACCGAGTCACACGACGCCGACTCCAACGGGGGTACGCGTCTTCCAGCGGAGATCGACACGACGCACCCTGACAGCGCATACGCAAAGAAGCGGTCCGTCCTCGGCGCGGTCCTCGTCTTCACGGCGCCTGGCATCCCGATGATCTTTCAAGGTCAGGAGTTTCTCGAGTGCCATTGGTTTGACGCTGGCTTTCCGGTTGACTGGTCGAATGCACAGCGCTTCGCGGGCATCCTCGCCCTCTATCGGGATCTGATCCGGCTGCGCCGTGACTGGTTTAACACCACCAGGGGCCTGAGAGGCGAGGGCCTCCAGGTTCATCACGTGAATGACGCCGACAAGCTGATCGGCTACCGACGCTGGGACGAAGGCGGACCGCTCGATGACACGCTGATGCTGCTCAACTTCGGCAACCGGGCCTTCGATTCCTACACCGTCGGAGCTCCCCGCGCCGGGCTCTGGCGCGTCCGGCTGAACACTGATTGGTCCGGTTACGATCCGTCGTTCGGTGATCAGCTATGCCTGGACACCGAGGCTGTCAACCAGCCCCGCGACGGACTGCCCTGCTCGCTCGACGTCGGCATCGGAGCTTACGCCGCGGTGATCCTGTCGCAAGACAACTGACTCGCCCAACCACGGCCACATTCAGATCCTCTGACCGGCGAGGTTGACAAGCGTGGTGTCCATGTGCAACTGTTCAGTTGCACATGAATAACGCGGTGTTCGTCGCCCTCGCGGATCCGACACGCCGACAGCTGCTCGAGCGCTTGGCGATGGGCCCGACGACCGCAACCGGGCTATCCGTCAGGTTCCCGTTGACCCGCCAAGCAGTCGTCAAACACCTGGGCACACTGGCGGACGCGGGGATGGTCGCGAAAGAGCGCCACGGACGTGAGGTCCGTTATCGCATGGAGAGCGCGCCGATCGGCGAGGCGACCGCCTGGCTCACGACCGTCGCGGCACGGTGGGAGCAGCGTCTGCTGCGGCTTAAGAGCTACGTGGAAGAGCAACCATGAGCAACTCCGGTCCCGAGATCCGCCACAGCGTGTTCATCGGAGCGCCACGCGAGAAGGTATGGGCCGCGTTGACGACCCCCCAAGGATTGGACGGGTGGTGGGGGACACGCGGCAGCGAGATCGACCTCCGACCTGATGGAAAGCTGACGCTCCGCTGGCGCGATTGGGGAGCCGAGAGAGATATCAACGCCGATCGAGACTGCATCGTGCTCGAGGTGCTTCCACCCAAGCGCTTCGTCTTTCAGTGGGGCGAGACGACGGGCGCCATGACCACGGTCGAGTTCGACCTCGAGGAGCGCGACGGTGGCACCCTTCTTCGCCTTCGGGAATACGGTTTCGCACGCACGGCGAAGGGTCGGGAGTCCTTCGAAGGGAATTCGCTCGGCTGGGGCGAGGTGTCGACACTCATAAAGTTCTACGTCGAGCACGGTCTCAGCTACTGGTCAGGGCCGCTTCACTCACCACGGAAGAAAAGGAGTTAGGCATGACGTCACCAGAGGGAACAAAGACCTTGCACGGGGTGCGCTATCCCGGCGAGTCAGACGAGTACCGCCGGGCGCGCGATGAACTCTTGAAGGCCGAGATCGACCTGCGCCGGCAGCTCGAGGTCGTGGCCGCGCAGACGCGCAAGCTGCCGCTCGGCGGCCCGGTGCCGGTGGACTACACCTTCGAAGAGTGGGACGCCGGCACAAACGCCGCACGACCGGTCCGGCTGTCTGAGCTGTTCGGCGACGGCCAGGACACGCTGTTCCTCTATAGCCACATGTTCATCCCAGGCAAGGCAGGGCTGCCGCTCGAGGTGGGCTGCCCGTCGTGTACGTCGATTATCGATGCGATCGACGGCGCAGCGCCGCATATCACACAGCAGATCAATTTCGCGGTCGTCGCGAAGGCGCCGATCGAGCGCTTCCGCGCGCACGCGCAGTCGCGGGGATGGCGCCACGTGCGCCTCCTCTCCTCCGCGAACAACACCTACAACCGCGACTACCAGGCCGAGGAGCCGGACGGTGCCCAAACTCCGCAGGCTACGGTCTTCGTCAGCCGCGGAGGGAAGGTCAACCATTTCTGGAGCAGCGAGCTGCTTCACGTCCCTAGCGACTCGGGCCAGGATATGCGTCACGTCGACTTCATGTGGCCGCTCTGGTCAGTGCTCGACCGTACGCCCGCGGGTCGAGGCACAGACTGGCGCCCGAAGCTCGATTACTCGCCGAGAGGAGAGGGTACGGACCTGACCTAACCGGCCAGCCGGCAGCGGCCATCCTCCATCAGCAGGACCTGGTCAGCGAAGTCGCGGAAGGCCACGTCATGAGTGGCGACGAGGACCGCGGTTCCGCCGGCGGCGACCCCCCGGAGCAGCTTTATGACGACGAGCGCGGTCTCCGAATCGAGCTCGCCGGTCGGCTCGTCGGCGATGAGGAGGCGGGGACCCTTGGCCAGCGCCCGGGCCAGCGACACGCGCTGCTGCTCGCCACCGGACAGCTCCTGGGCCCGATGCTCCGCTCGGTCGCTCAGGCCGACCGTCGCCAGCGCAGCCAGCGCCGCCGCACGGGCCTCCGACTCAGGCCGGCCCTGCGTCAGAAGAGGCAGCATCACGTTCTCGGCTGAGCTCAGGATCGGTAGCAGGCCGGCGGCTTGAAACACCCAACCGGTGACGTCCCGCCGAAAGCGCTCGCGCGCGCCGCGATCGAGGTGCGCCAACTCCAGCCCAGCGACCGTGATCGTGCCGGTGTCCGGGCTGTCCAGCCCCCCGACCAGGCTCAGGAGCGTCGTTTTCCCGGAACCTGACGGGCCGCTCAGGACGGCCAGCTGACCCTCCGCGATCCGAAGTTCTGCGTCACGGACGGCATGCACCACGGTACCCCCGCTGCCGAAGCTTCGAGAGAGGCCCTGGGCGACGACGACGTCAGTCACCGGGCTCGTCCTCATCGTCATGACGCGAGATCACCAACCGGTCTCCCTGGCGGCGGATCCGGACCCGGTCTTTGAGCCGGAGCGCCTCGAGATGCACGCCCGGGATCTGGATCCGGCCCGCGCGGTCCATGATCACGAGCTCGTCCGCGACCGCCTCGTCCGCGGTTCCCGACCATCGGGTTTCGGTGCTCGTCCGGCCGTCCCGGATCCGGACCACACGGTCCACGTTCCGCTCCACCAGCGGGTCGTGAGTCACGAGCAGGACGGTGATGCCGAGCTCCTCTCGCAGGCGAGCCAGGTCGTCCAGCAGCCGGCCCGCGCTGGCGCGGTCGAGCTCGGCTGTCGGCTCATCGGCCAGCAGCAGCCGGGGCAGGTTGGCGAGAGCGACAGCGACAGCCAGGCGCTGCTGCTCCCCCGCGGACAGCGAGGCGGGACGGAGATGAGCCCGGTCGCCCATCCTGAGCATCGCCAGCAGGCCGTCGGTCCGGCTCAGACGCTCACCGCGGGCCAGCCGGGAACCGAGGAGCGGAAGCTGGATGTTCTCCTCTGCGGTCAGCTCGGCCACCAGGCTCGCGCGCGCGTTCTGCCAGACGTAACCGACGACCCGGCGGTGATAGTCGAGGCGGGCCCGCGGGCTCAGCGCGACGATGTCGATCCCCGCCACTCGGGCCTGGCCGGCGCTCGGTGTCTCGAGGGCGGCGAGGATGTTCATGAGGGTGGTCTTCCCGCTCCCACTCCGGCCCACGACCGCTACCATCTCGGCTTCCGCCACAGTCAGGTCGAGCCCCTGGAGGGCGACCACCTCCAGCGTCCCCGTCTTGTAGATGTGATAGAGCCCAGTGCACTCCACGATCTCCGTCATCCGAGCATCCTCAGCTGCTCGAGCAGGTTGAAGCGGCCACCGGTCCAGGAGCCGACCATGCCCGCCAGCCCGGCCGCCGCCGTGGTCGCGGCCAGGGCTCCCAAGATCAAGCCGGGATCGAGGACCAGGATCGTGGCGGGGACCGTTTCGAGAGGGCCTGTGCCAAGCTCCAGGACCGGGAGAACCACGGCCGCCAGGAGCAGGCCGAACGCGCATCCAAGGAGCACGCCGAAGCCGAGGACGAGCCAGCGCTCGAGTCGGATCACGGCCAGCACCGCACTTCGCGGCATTCCATTGCCCTGCAGGATCGCGTAGTCGTCCAGGCGAGCCTGGCCGGCGGCCAGAAAGTGGAACCCGAAGGCGACCGCGCCGAGCGCGAGCGCGGTCAAGAACGTGACCAGCAGGCTGGCTTTCAGGCCGAGCCAGACGGGATCGGTCTCGAAGCCCGCCTGCAGCCGGCGCCTGTCGAACAGGTCGTACGGCTCGGAGCCCTGGAGGCGTGCCCGGTCGGTCTTGGCGGCGCCCTCGCCCACGTCAACCCAGAGCTCGTTGGGCCATGGGTAGGTGTAGCCGCCGCGGCCCAGGAACGCCAGCAACGGCTCCCGGCTGGCGACCAGGAAGTCAGAGCGCTCGGGGTATAGCGACGGGAAGTGGTCGACAACGCCAACGATGTTGAGCGGCACCGTCGCTGAACGTGCCTGGAGGAGCATCGGATCTCCGACCTGGATTCCGAGCCGGTCGAGCGTCGACTGAGACGCTAGAGCCGGGACGGTGTCTCGCGTCGACAGCGGAGGCCGGATGACGATCAGGCTCTCGCCCGGGAAGATCCGCCAGGACACCGTCGGATCCTTGTCGTGGGGAACCAATGAGCTGGCTTTGAGGTCGCTTGGTAAGGCCGCCGACCCGCCCTGGAGCCACCACCAACCCACCGGGTCCTGAAATGACTGCAGCAGGTTTGGGTCGCCGGAGCCCGTTTTGACCCCCAGGCCGGCGAAGGCAAGCCTGCCGTCCCGCGAGTCCGGCGGCGTGTGCAGCTCCAACCGGCGCAGGCGGAGCGGGTAAGCGGGCGGTCCGTGGTCAAACGCAAAGGGCGCCTCCACGTAGCGCCAGCCAGGTTGGGAAAGCACGCCCAGCCGGCTGCTTCCCCAGTGGCCGTTCGCGTCCGTGAGGATGATCGTGAACTCGGTGTCGAGCCCACTGCTGTAGACCCAGAGCCCGATCGAGTCGGGCCGGCCGGGCAGCAGGTAACCGCCTGTCTCCTGCGTGACCAGGAGGCGGAGCAGGTCGGGCAGCGGGCGCGAGGCCAGGTCCGAACGGGTCCAGGCTGTCTCGCCGAAGCTGACCGGGTCGACTCCGAGGACCGCGGGCTGAACGGCGTCGACGCTGGTCGTGCCCGCCGTCCGGAATACCTGCGTCGCCGCGGTCACCCCGTCCAGCCCGCCCTGGACGCGGTCCAGCGGAGGCAGCTGCGTGTCGTAGTAGGCGCGGAAATCCGCCCCCGCCGCGTAGGCGGCGCGGTCGCCGGCGTTGTGGGCCTGCGTCGCCAGGTCGGTGGCGCCGAAGACGCCGAGCGCGACCGTCGTCATGATCAGCAGAGCCAGCCAGGCGTGCTCGCTCGGCCGGCGGCCGATCTCGCGGGCGGCCAGCCACCCGGCAGCGCCCCGGCCGAGCAGTGCGGCCAGCGGACCGAGCAAGGGCAGCAACCGAACCGCGGCCAGAGCCAGGAAGGCCAGCGCCAAGCCCGGCAGCACCAGCGTGAAGGGGTCGGTCCCGGTCACCCCGTTGGCCCGGACCGCCCCGCTCCCGACCAGGCGGGTCTGCGCCAGCAGCGGAACGGCGAGGAGAGCGAGCCCGAGGTCCAGGTAGCGCCACTGCCACCAGGGGCGAGCGTTCCGGGAACGGCGGCGGCGGACCTCCAGGAGCGGGCTCAAGGCGGCGAGGAGCGCCTGCACCGCGAGAATACCCAGCCCGGCGAACAGGGCGCCGGCGACGAATGGCCACGATTCGGCAAGGAAGCGCTCGGAGGCCAGGCCCACCACCGAGCCGAAGACGGCCCTGCCGATCAGCAGGACCGCGAGCCAGGCCAGGGCGGCGCCGGCGGGCGCGGCGACCACGGCCACCAAAACGAACTCGATCATCAGCAGGAGCCAGATCCGCCGCCAGGACCAGCCGCGGCTCCGCCAGAGAGCAAAGGTGTGGCGCTGCTGGCCGAGGACGTGGCCGGCCACGAGGATCAGGTAGAGAAGGGCCAGCAGCAGCACCTGCGCAGCAACCAGCTCGATGGCAAACGCGGCCACCTTCAGGCGATCCCGAAAATCGCGGATCGCGGTGTCGAGGCTGGTCCTCAGGAAGGCATTGTCGCGGCGGACGCTGAAGTCCCCACGGAGCTGGCCGAGCCCGGGCAGAACGGCGTTGAGGTCGGCGCCCAACAGGCCGCGAGGATCGGCCGCATAGACCATCGTTGCCTGGGTCCCCGAGTGCGCCAGCACCGCGAGGGCCTCGAAGATCGCGGTCTCACCAAGGTTCAGGCCGCGGGCGAGCTGGTCCGCGTCGGACCAGAAGGGGTCCCGGGCGGCGCGCGGGCGCCAGATCCCGGCGACCCGCAGGCAGACGTTTTCATCCGCGAACGCGAAGTCGGCCACGCAGTAGAGGTCGTTTTGGTGCAGTCCCAGGTTTTGGGCCGCCTGCTCCGACGCCGTCACCGACAATGCCTCGCCGGCGCGACCCGCCGTCGGGAGCGCGCCGCTCACGAACGCGATCCGGTCGCTGAGGCCCTCTCGGTAGACGAGGCGAGGAAAGGGGGCGACGTGAACGCTCTTGCCGTTCAGCGAGGCAGGGTCGAGGTCAGTGGTCGAGACGGTGCCCCAGCGGCGGCGGAGGAGGCCGGGAACCCTGGTCGCGGTGGCTTTCTCCGACTGCCGCTGAAGGTTGTGATAGGCGATGTCGCTCTTGACGCCATCCTGGCCGAGCGTGACCAGGCCGCCGTCGGGTTGGGACGCCACCACCCGCTGCAGCCCGGCGTCGGTGACCAGCCCGAGGACCAGCGCGACGGCGGTCGCAACCGCCACCGCGGCCGCCAGCCCGGATCCGAGGACGAGGGTGAGCGGCCAGCGCCGGCGGAGCCGAATGGTGGCGAAGCGGGCCAGGTTTAGCTGGGCGATGGCTCCGGCTAGTGTCCCGAGTCAGACGTTCGCACTGCAAATCCGGTCGCGATTACAGCCCGCGAAACGCCCAGGCGCCGGCGGGGCTCCCGTCCAGTAGGCGGCTAGGCCGGCGGCGGATTCCCGGCCACGCCCCAGAGGAGGAGACTCGCGACCCGGGAGGCGCTCACGCCGGGCGGCTCGTTGCGGGCCAGCACGCGGACCAGGAGCATGGTCACGGCCAGGCTCGCCACCTCGCCGGCCTCGAGGTCGGGCCGGATGTCCCCCCGCGCCTGCCCTTCCTTGATCGCGGCCGTCAGCGGACCGGCCAGCGAGTCCAGCCGCTCGACGGGACCCTCACTCAGCGCCTTCTGGAGGCCGAGAGCGAGGGCGCGGTGCCGGCTCAAAGAGGTGGCCAGCGACCGCAGCTGCCGTTCGACCCGCTCCGAGGTTAGGACGTCGCCCGGCGCCTCCACGCTGGGGGTGGGCTGGAGGCGGTCGAAGACAGAGGCGTAGAGCCCGGCCTTGCTGTCGAAGCGGTTGTACACGGTCGCCACCCCGACCCCGGCCTGCTCGGCGATCATCTCGACAGTCGTCTCGTTGCCGTGCTCCTGGATCAGTGCGGCGGCGGCTTCGAGGATCTTCTCCTCGCTCCGGCGGCGACGGGTCGCCACCGCCCGCTGGTGCCATTCGCCGACCGTTCTGCGTTTACTCACGCGCAAAAACAGTTTAATTTAGCCTTGTTCCAGATGAAACTCGCGATCCGTCCGCGCCCGGCGCGCGATCGGTTCGTGGACCTGGCCGTGCGGGGCCGGCGGGCCGGCCTGCGTCGCCTGCTCACCGACCTCTTCGGCAGGCGCACCGACGTCGCTGAGCTGGCCGCGATGTGCATCGGCGTGGTGCGGCTGCAGAGGTCGCCGCAGCGAGGTGCCGCCCTGCTCGCCGACGTCTTCTTGCACGGTATCGCTCGCAGGTGGCCGCTGGCGAACCCAGCCGTCCCGCACTCCCGGCCACGCCTTCAGCGGCGCGTACAGGTGGCGATGGCCGCCGGGCTCGCGGTGGGAGTAGGCGTCCTCCTGCTCAGCACGCCTCCAAGGCTCGCTCCAGCGACAGCGCCGGTGGCCAGCCACTGGGTCGCGGGCGACGGGTCGCGCGCCACCTATCGCATCTCCGAGCCAGGTGGGGACAGGATCCTGGACACGCAAGGCCTCACGAGTCAGCTCACGCTGGAGCCGCAAGGCTCGCGGCTGGTCGCGCGCCACCTGGTGCTGCGGACTGTCGTCCTCTACGAGGGCCACAGCCGGATCACTTCCTTCGACGCCGACCCGATCAGCCTGCCCAGCTCACCACCCGCCAGCTTGGTCGACGTCGCCTCCCGGGGTCAGCTGTCTTATGACGGGGTGACCAGGCCGGCCGTGAGCCGCCTGCGACTCCGCATCGCCCAGAGAGAGATCGAGGTCGCCGCCTCCGTCCCGGTCGATGCCTCAGCCGTCGTCGACTTTGACGTTCTCCTGAAGCCCGCTCCAAACGCGGCGTAAGTACCACAGCAGTTGTCGAGGCGGGCCGCCAGGCCGTACATTCAATTCGGCCCGGTCAGCGCAAACAGAGAGGAAGCCGCCTTATGGCAGACAATCCACCGCCGCCTGGCAGCAACCCCCCGCCCCCGGGCGGATCGCAACCACCCCCGCCTCCGGGCGGTTCGCAACCACCCCCGCCTCC
>CATPBK010000031.1 GCA_955652705.1 Candidatus Dormiibacterota bacterium
CAAGCTGAACTGGCTCGACAACCCACGCACTGTGATGCCGGCGATCATCTTCTACAGCGTCTGGCAGCACACCGGCTACAACGTGGTCATCTTCCTGGCCGGGCTCGCCAACATCGCGCCCGAGCTGCACGAGGCCGCCCGTGTGGATGGCGCGCGGGCCTGGAGCCGCTTCTGGCGGGTGACCTGGCCGCTGCTGGCGCCGACCACCTACTTCGTCCTCCTGGTCTCGATCATCGGCTCCTTCAAGGTGATCGTGCCGATCCTCGTGTTCACGGGCGGCGTCGGCGGCACGACGTCAGGCGGCGGTCCGGACAACGCGGCCGAGACGATCGGCTACTACCTCTACACGCAGGCCTTTTACTCGTTCCACGCGGGCTACGCCGGCGCCATCTCGGTGCTGCTCTTCCTCATCATCCTGGCGGTCACCTTCGTGCAGATGGGCGTGCTCTCGCGCCGGGTCTTCTATTCATGAACCGCACGGCCCGAATCGCGCTTTCGCTCGTGCCGCGCTACGTCGTGATGGTGCCGCTGACGCTGGCGATCCTCTTTCCCTTCTACTGGATGTTCGTCATCTCGCTCTCGACATTGGACAAGGTCTTCACCTTTCCGCCGATTCTTTACCCGCTCTGGCATTGGGAGAATTTTCCGGTCGCCTGGGGCTCCCTGCCGGATCCTTCGACCGGCAGCTATTTGCACATCCCGTGGGCGCGCTATTTCTTCAACACCGTGTTGATCGCGACGACCACGACCGCGCTCGTCCTGGCCACCTCGGTGCTGGCCGGCTATGCGTTCGCCGCCATGCGCTTTCCAGGCAAGCGGCTGCTCTTCGGGCTGGTCCTGGCCGTCTACATGGTGCCCACCGAGGTCACGCTGGTGCCGAACTTCATAATCGTCAAGAACCTGGGCTGGATCGATACCTACTGGGCGCAGATCGTGCCGTTCGGCGCCTCCGTTTTCGGCATCTTCCTGATGCGGCAGTTCTTCCTGACGCTGCCCAAGGACCTCTGGGAGGCCGCTCAGCTCGACGGGTGCTCGCACCTGCGCTACCTCTGGTCGATCGCCATCCGCCTGGCCGCGCCGCCCCTGATCACGATCGCGATCTTCCACTTCGTGCTGAGCTGGAACGCGTTCCTCTGGCCGCTGATCGTGACCAACAGCGACGCCGTGCGGCCGATCCAGGTCGGCCTGACGTCGTTTTCGTACGCGGACGCCACCAACCCGGTTCTCCACGCGGCCGGCAGCCTGATGGCCACGGTGCCGATCCTGGCCGTCTTCCTGCTCGCCCAGCGGTACCTGGTCGGCGGCATCGCCGCGACCGGCATCCGAGGCTAAGATGATCGCGCTTCTCGCTCCACTGGAGGTGGCTCGCCAATGAACTTCAGGAAGTCGATCGCCGTCCTCGGGCTGGCCCTGGTGATGGCCTGCGGCGTTGGTGGCGGGAACAGCAGCAGTGGCGGAACCCAAGTCGGCGCGCTCTCCAAAAAGGTCGAGGTCACCTTCTGGCACGCCCTCAGCGGGAACCTGCAGACCGGCCTGCAGACGCTGACCGACCAGTACAACTCCGGCCAGGACAAGGTCCACGTCACGCTTGTCGCGAAGGGCGCCTACAGCGACCTCCGACAGGCCGTGCTCACCTCCCTGGCGGCCGGCTCCCCGCCTGACATGGCGCAGTGCATCGAGAATCACGCCACCAAGTACCAGCAGTCCAACGCGCTGGCTGACCTGACGCCCTACATCAACGCCGCCGACGGGCTCTCCAGCGCTGACAAGAGCGACATCTTCCCGGTCATGCTCAACGACGCCAAGGTGAACGGGAAGTACTACACGTTCCCGCTCAACAAGAGCACCACGGTTCTCTATTACAACCAGGACATGTTCACCGCGGCCGGGATCAGCAGCCCGCCCGCGACCTGGGAGGACTTCTTCACCGACTTGCATAAGCTTGCCAAGCCGGCGAGCGGCGTGGTCGGCGCCGAAGCGCCGCCCATCGACACCTGGATCTCGATGCTCTACGAGTACGGTGGCAAGCTCTACGACAGCACGAGCAGCCCGAAGAAGGCGGCGTTCAACGACGCCACCGGCGTCAAGATCACGAAGCTGTGGCAGGACGCCATCAATGCCGGCGATGCGCGACCGGTGGGTTCAGCCGCATTCGCGGACCAGGTCGACTTCCAGAACGCCAAGACCGCGATGTACATCTCCACGCAGGTCAGCTACCAGTTCATCGTCAAGCCGATCGGCAGCAAGTTCAAGTTCGCGGAAGCACCCCTGCCAGCCGGTTCGTCGGGAACCAAAGACGAGATGTTCGGCGCCAACGTCTGCATGTTCGGCAAGTCCTCGCAGGACGTCCAGCACGGAGCCTTCCTGTACGTGAAGTACCTGACCAACCAGGAGAACACGACGACCTGGGCGAAGACGACCTCCTACCTGCCCCTGCGACAGTCGGCTCTGAAGACGCTGCAGGGTGACTTCTACGCGACCAACCCAAGCCAGGGTGTGGGCGCCGGCATGCTGACCAAGGGGCAGCTCTTCGTGGTGCCGTTCACAGCCACGTTCGACGACCAGCGCACGGCCATGAGCACCGAGCTCAACAACGTCTGGCTGCTCACGAAAGATCCGAAAGCGGCGCTCGACTCCGCGGCGAACAAGGTCAACGACATCCTCACGACCGGCTGACGGAAACGGCCAAACCAACCACTGATTTCAAGGGCTGGCGCAAGGCCGAGCTCCACTGTCACCTGGACGGCGCGGTGCGGCCCGACACGGCCGAGGAGCTGGCGCGCCAGCTCGACCTGGACCTGCCCCGGCCGCTGCGCCTGGTGGCCCCCGACGACTGCCGCTCACAGTCGGAGTTCCTCTCCTACTTCGAGGACGCCATCGCTGTCCTCCAGACGGAGGCCGCGCTGGAGCGGGCCGCTTACGAGCTCGGGGTCGACAGCGCCGCCGAGAACATCGACTACCTGGAGGTGCGCTGGGCGCCCCGACTGCACTTGCAGCGCGGCTTGACCATCGGCGCGGTCATCGGGGCCGTCCTGCGCGGGCTGGATGCCGCGCCGCCCACCTCGGTGGGCATCGTCTGCGCGCTTCGCCAGCACTCGGTGGAGGAGAACCTGGAGCTGGTCCGCGCCGCCGGGCCCTACGCCGGGCTTGGCCTGGCCGGCTTCGACCTGGCGGGCGACGAAGCGAGCTGGCCCGCGGCCCCCCAGGCCCGGGCGTTCGAGGCCGCCGCCGCCGCCGGCCTCCGCCTCACCTGTCACGCCGGTGAAGCGGGCGAACCGTCCAACGTAGAGGAGGCTCTCGCACTCCACGTGGAGCGGATCGCCCACGGCGTGATCGGCGCCCGTGACCCGCGGATCGTCGAGCGAGTGCGCGCCGAAGGCGTGGTCCTGGATCTCTGCCCCACCTCCAATTGGAAGTGCAAGGCGGTCCCCTCGCTCGCCGAACATCCCTTGCCGGCATTGGTCCGGGCCGGCGTTCGCTGCACGATCAGCAGCGACTCCCGCACGGTCGCCGGCACCACTCTCAGCCGGGAGTTCGAGCTGGCCGCGACTGAGATGGGCATGACCGAGGACGAGCTCCTGCGCTGCAACCTGACAGCTTATGAAGCGCGTTTCGGCGGCTGACCTCGAGCAGGCGCTCGGAGGCTGGCGGGGCAAGCCCCTGCGTGGCGGCCCCGATCGCATCCAGGCCGCCGTCTGCCTGCCGGTCCGGGACGGTCAGGCCGGGCTCGAGGTCTGGGCGATCAAGCGACCTGACAAGCTCCGCCACCACTCGCGGGAGATCGCGTTCCCGGGCGGCAAGCCCGAGCCGGACGACGCCGACCTGCTGGCGACGGCGCTGCGCGAGACCGAGGAGGAGCTCGGGGTCGAACGTGCCCGGCTGCGCCCCCTCGGTCCGCTCACGCCCGTGCCGACCGCCACCAGCCTCTTCACGCTCAACCCGTTCCTGGCCGAGGTACTGCCCGGTCCGGAGCCACGTCCCGACCCGGCCGAGGTCGCCCACTTGATCACGCTGCGGCTCGACGATTTCTTCGACGGCCGCCTGCCCTACCGGGCGATCGACATCGGTCCCTACCTCTCGCCGATCTTCGATTTCGAACCCGGCGCCATGTACGGAGCCACCGCGCACATCC
>CATPBK010000032.1 GCA_955652705.1 Candidatus Dormiibacterota bacterium
GTCAATTCCTTTGAGTTTTAGCCTTGCGGCCGTACTCCCCAGGCGGGATGCTTAAAGCGTTAGCTGCGGCACGGGGGGGGTCGACACCTCCCACACCTAGCATCCACCGTTTAGGGCGTGGACTACCCGGGTATCTAATCCGGTTCGCTCCCCACGCTTTCGCGTCTCAGCGTCAGTTACAGGCCAGGTAGCCGCCTTCGCCACTGGTGTTCCTCCCGATATCTACGCATTTCACCGCTACACCGGGAATTCCACTACCCTCTCCTGCACTCTAGCCAGACCAGTTTGCAACGCAGTTTTCGGGTTAAGCCCGAAGATTTCACGTCACACTTGGCCAGCCGCCTACACGCGCTTTACGCCCAGTAAATCCGGGTAACGCTCGCCCCCTACGTATTACCGCGGCTGCTGGCACGTAGTTAGCCGGGGCTTTCTTGGAGGGTACTGTCCGTTCTCATCCCCTCCGACAGTGGTTTACATTCCGAAGAACTTCATCCCACACGCGGCGTTGCTCCCTCAGGCTTTCGCCCATTGGGGAAGATTCCTCACTGCTGCCTCCCGTAGGAGTCGGGGCCGTGTCTCAGTCCCCGTGTGGCTGGTCGTCCTCTCAGACCAGCTACCCGTCTTAGCCTCGGTAGGCCGTTACCCCACCGACTAGCTGATAGGCCGCGGGCCCACCCCGGAGGCGCATTGCTGCTTTCTTCATCGGCCATGCGACCGACGACAACATGCGGTATTAGCACCGGTTTCCCGGTGTTATCCCCCACCTCGGGACAGG
Source organism: Candidatus Dormiibacterota bacterium (assembly GCA_955652705.1). GTDB lineage: Bacteria > Chloroflexota > Dormibacteria > Dormibacterales > Dormibacteraceae > VBGR01. The sequence continues at coordinate 776 of CATPBK010000032.1, forward strand.
TTGCCCACGTGCTACTCACCCGTTCGCCACTAGGATCCCCTCTCCCTTACGGGAAAGAGGCCCCCGTTCGACTTGCATGTGTTAGGCACGCCGCCAGCGTTAACCCTGAGCCAGGATCAAACTCTCCGTCTAAACGGAGACCCAAGGCCTTAGCCCTGAGTCGTATTGACTCTCAGAGTCTTTCCCACTCTTCAGTTGTCAAGGTGCTGCTCCTCTGAGAGGGCGCGCGAAGCACCGCTGTCGGGGGAGCGACGAGCATTATACCCCCGGGCGAAGCCCCAAAAACTGAGAGCCGAGAGGCCCGGGCGCGAACGAAGAGTATACCCCTCGACCCGCAAAAGCCTACCGGCCTTAGAGCGGCCGGCGGCCGGACATGGCCCGGGCCAGGGTCATCTCGTCGGCGTATTCGAGGTCGCCGCCAAAGGGCAGGCCGTGCGCCGGCCGGGTGACCTGGAGCCCCAGCGGCGCGATCGCCCGCTGCAGGTAGACCGCAGTGGCTTCCCCTTCGATGTCCGGGTTGGTGGCCACGATCACCTCCTCCACCGTCGACTCGGCCAGCCGCTCCAGCAGCTCGGGCACGTGAATGTCCTCAGGGCCGACGTTGTCGATCGGCGAGAGCACGCCATGCAGCACGTGATAGAGGCCGTGGTACTCGGCTGTGCGTTCGATGGCGAGCACGTCGAGGGGTGCCTCCACGACGCAGAGCAGCGCCTCGTCCCGCCGCCCGGACGAGCAGATGGCGCAGAGATCGCCCTCGGCGATGTTGAAGCAGCGCGAGCAGTACCCGATGCGGTCCTTCAGATCGACCAGGGCCGCAGCCAGCGCATCGGCCCGCGCCCGATCACACCGGAGCACGTGGAAGGCGAGCCGCTGGGCCGTCTTGGGGCCCACGCCGGGCAGGCGCGAGAGCTCGGCGATCAGCCGATCGAGCGGCTCGGGGAGCTCCACGCTACAAGAGGCCTGGAGGCAGTCCCAGTCCCGCGGTGAGCCCTTGCATCCGCTCGGCCTGCAGCTGGCGGGACTTCTCGAGCGCCTCGTTCACCGCGGCCACGATCAGGTCCGGCAGCATGTCCAGGTCGCCTGCCACCTCGGGGGAGATGGAGACCGAGACCAGCTTCTGGGACCCGGTTGCCACCGCTTTCACCACCCCGCCGCCCGCGGTCGCCTCTACGGTCGCCACCTCGAGCTCGGCCTGGACCTGAACCATCTTCGCCTGCATCTGCTGCAGCTGCTTGAGCATCTGGAACTGGTTCTTCATTCAGACGTCTCTCGACTCAGACGTCTCTCGCACGCGCACGACCCTGCCTTCAAGCGTCTTGATGGCCGCCTGCACGACCGGGTGCTCCTCGGGCGCGGCCGGCCGAGCGGGCGCCCCGCGGTCGCTCAGCGGCAGCAGCCTCAGTTCGACCTTCATGTCGGGGCCATAGTAGGTGCCGACCAGCCGCTGCAGCTCGGCCTCTTTGCCGGCGGCAACGTCGTACTGCCCCTTGTACGGGTAGCTGAGAACGATGCGGCCGGGCTCGAAGGCCACCTGGGCCTGCTTGAAGATGCCGCGGGCGCTGGGCGGAAGTTCTTCCAGAAGACGCTTCCAATTCTCATCCGGAGGCCCCGGTGCAACCGCGGCGTCCGGTGGGGGCCCGGCGGCCACGACTTCAGGCGGGGCTGCCGCTGCGACCTCCACCAGGCTCGGCGCCGAAGCCGCTGGAACGAGCGCCGGAGCAGGATTCGGCGGAGCCTGCGCCGGAGCCGCTGGCGCGGGAGCCGGAGCCGCCGGGGCGGGAGCCGGCGCGGCGATTGGGCCCTCTGCTTCGACCGCCAGCCGCACCAAGGTCGCCTCGACCAGGAAGCGGGGCTCGGCGTGGCGGCGGACCTCGCCGTCGAGGTGCAGCAAGGCATCCAGGCAGGCGGAGAGGCGCGCCCGGGCAACCCCATCGCTGCTCTCGATGGCCGCCACCAGCCGGTCGCGGCAGCGCTCCATCAGGCCCCGGACCAGCGGGCGTAGCTCGACCCCGCCCTCGTAGAGGGCGCCCAAGGAGGAAAGCGCCTCGGCCGCCCGTCCCGCCAGAACCGCGTCGAGGAGCGACGCCACCAGCGCCGGGTCGGCGATCCCGAGAACGGAACGTGCTTCCTCCAGGGTGATCTTGCCCGCGGTCAGCGGAACCAGCTGGTCCAGGTAGCCGATCGCGTCCCGCATCGACCCGTCGGCGGTCCGGGCCAGCAGCGCCAGCGCCTCGGCGTCGACCGAGACCCCCTCCTGCCCGGCTATCCAGCCCAGCCGGTCGGCCAATACCGTGTCCGAAAGTCGGCGGAAGGGGAACTGCTGGCAGCGGCCAAGCACCGTCAGCGGAATCTTCTGCGACTCGGTCGTGCAGAGGACGAAGACGACGTGCGGGGGCGGCTCCTCGAGTGTCTTCAAGAGCGCATTGAAAGCCTCCGTTGTGAGCATGTGCGCCTCGTCGATGATGTAGACCTTGTAGCGCCCGAGCGCGGGCGCCAGCCGGACCTTCTCGCGCAGGTCGCGGATCTCGTCGATGCCCCGGTTGGAGGCGGCGTCGATCTCGATCAGGTCCAGGGCCGCCCCGACCGTGATCTGCCGGCAGGACTCGCAGGCGTCGCACGGTTCAGAGGAACCGGCGGCCCTTGCAAGACAGTTGAGCGCTTTCGCGAGCAGGCGGGCGGACGTCGTCTTGCCAGTCCCCCGCGAACCCGAGAAAAGGTAGGCGTGCGCCACCCGATCAGAGGCGATCGCCCCCTGCAAGGCGCGCGAGACGGCCTCCTGCCCGACCAGGTCGGAGAACGTTTGCGAGCGGTACTTGCGGTAAAGGGTCTGGTAGCTCATCGAATTCTCATTTGCGTCCAGAGGGTGACCGCGCACCCCCTCGTCGATTGCGGCGCCCCCGGCGCTGTCGCGGCTTCCGGCTCTGGCCAGGCTGTCTGCGGCACCCCCGGTCTCCTCCTTACCGCTGCTACCTTCCGGTCCTGACGGGGTTCGGAGGCCCGAGCTGCGCAGGTCCCGACCTTCAACGCCGTCCACCTCGGGCTGACCCGAAGGGCCGAACCTCGGAGAGGGAATTAGACCCAGCTAAGGCGGATTGCTGGTTCAGGGCACCGCCAGTTCCCCGTTTAGCGCGGCCGCTGAGAATCTTACCCGTGTTTGGGAACTGTTCTAAATCCTGGGGGGACATCCCCCAGACCCCCCTGGTTTAGCGCGGCCGTCGCCCATCTTACCCGTGTAGGGGGAACTGGTCTAAATCCTGGGGGGCATCCCCCCAGACCCCCTTGTTTAGCGCGGCCGCCA
>CATPBK010000033.1 GCA_955652705.1 Candidatus Dormiibacterota bacterium
GCCTAGGATATTGGCACGCGGCCGCAACAATTCGTGGTCGGACGTGGTATGCTTCAAGTGTTCTAGGACTGAGGCGAGAGCCGTCGTCCGCGTGGGTCGGGCTGGGCATCCTTTGAGGATTCCAGTCCCGCTCCGACAGCCCGTTCCTTAGCTCTCCAATTCGCGTACTGCAACAGGAGGCGTGGCTATGTACATTCGATTGATTCGTCTTAAGGGGAACCCGGACAAGGTCGATGAGGGTCTCAAGCTCTGGACTAGCGGGGTGCTGCCAGCGCTCAAGAAGCAAGATGGCTTCGCGGGTGTCACATTCCTCGGGAACCGGGAGACCGGTCAGGGCCTGAGTGCTACCTACTGGGAAACCGAGAAAGCGATGAAGGAAGCCCGCGAGCACGTCATGCCGGAAGGTCTCAAGGTTCTCGGGATGACGGGCGGCAGCATCGTCGAGGAGGACGAATGCGAGGTCGCGGTGTTGGAACGGTTCAAGCCGGCGAAGGCGGATGTATGGATCCGCTTGAGCTCTGCCACGACCGAGGCGGCACACGTCGCTGATGCCATCTCCTTCGTCAAAACCAAGGTCGTCCCGAGCGTTGAGAAGCAGCCCGGCGCCAGGACCGCCTTCTGCTTTGTAAACCGGCAGACGGGCAGGACCTTCATAGGTTCAGCCTGGGACACCCAGAAGGATCTGCAGAACAGTGCTGCGGTAGCTACCGGCCTCCGCGATGAGGCGATCAAGAATTTCGGTCTACAAGGGGCCAATTTCGAGACCTTTGAGGTCTTATTCACCGAGATTCTGGCGACGGCGGCAACCAGCCGCTAGCGCGGCTTAGCGATGGGCGGCCTCCGACCTTCGACGTGAAGGTTTGGCGGTCGCCCCCTCCCGACGAGTGAGCGCCGCAGCAGGTCCCACGCGGCAACGCGGCCATGCGCCTCGAGGAGGCCGTGCGGGATACAAGGTGGAGCCAGATGAAGGCCAGCACGGGCTTTGCCATCAGGTCCGGGGCGAAACCCTGCCCTGCCCGCGCCGGGTTGTTAGATAAATCGCCACAGGCGGCTCTTCGTAGCCGGCATTGTGAACCCAGGGCGGTTCAAACCGGCCCTCGAGGCCGGCTTCCGAATTCAGGCTAGCGCCGGGGAGGCTTCCGAAAAAGCCTTGCTACCCTTGGCCTACACCGGGCCGGCGTAGCTCAATGGCAGAGCAGCTGTTTTGTAAACAGGTGGTCTGCCTCTGAGATCGAAATCGGCCCAAAAGGGCCCTTATGACCAGCTGTTTATTAACAGCCGTAAAGTCTTGTGTGCTGCGCCGATAAGGATACCGCCATGAAAGAGCTGGGTGGCCACCTGAAACCTTCACCTCGCGCTCTGCAGGCGTCCTTGACCTGAAGCGAACCTCACTCACTTCACGCACGGGGGGCGGGTGCACAATGGCCGCAAAATGTCGGAGTTCATAGGCCGGGCCTCCGAGCTGGCGGAGATCCGGTCGGCCATCGATGACGCCTGCGCCGGGCATGGAGGGCTGGTCCTGATCGCGGGCGAACCCGGGATCGGCAAGACCAGACTGGCCCAGGAAGCCTGCGAACACGCAATCGCATCGGGCGCCGCAACGTTTTGGGGCCGCTGCGTCGAGCTTGAGGGAACGCCAGCCTACTGGCCGTGGATCCAGGTGCTGCGGGGAATTGCGCACCGCGGCGATCCCAGATCCTGGACTGCTGAGATCGGGGATGCGGCCGAAGTGATTTCCCGATTGGTGCCGGAGTTCGGCTCCGAGAAGCCGATGGCCAAGCAGCGGCCGATCGAGGACGGCGACCGTTTCCGCGTTTTCGACGCCATCAACGGTCTCCTCCGCTGGGCGGGCGCAGCCGCCGGCGTCGTTATCGTCCTGGACGACCTCCAGTGGTGCGACGAGGCCTCGCTGGCACTCTTCCGCCACGTCTCGCCCGAACTCAGCGACATGGGCGCGCTCGTCATCGCCAACTACCGGGATCTGGAGGTCGGGCCCGGTCACCCATTGTCTGCGGCGCTCCCTGAGCTCACGCGGGACCGAGGCGCACGCCGCCTTAGGTTGAAAGGATTTGAGGCGAGCGAGGTGCGTCGGTACCTCGTTTCATCTCGGAGCCCGGCAGTGGCGGGCGCCTTCGCGTCCACGATCCTCGACCGCACTGGCGGCAATCCATTCTTCGTTGCCCAGCTGGCCCGCCTCCTCGTGCAAGAAGGCCAGCTGCGGCAGGGCGCTCTCCCGCAGGGGGTCCGGGAGGTAATCGGACGCCGCCTGGACCTGATCTCTGCTGATTCCAACCGTGTCCTCGGTGTCGCATCCGTGTTGGGGCGCGACTTTGAGCTCGAGCATCTGTGCGAGATTGCCCAGCTTCCGGCGCAGCGCGTGCTGGAGCTGATGGATGAAGCGGTCGGGGCGGCGCTCGTGAGTCCCCGGCGCGAGGCGCCAGGCAGCTACAGCTTCGTCCATGACCTCGTGCGAGAAACCGTATACCAGGCCCTGCCGACACCGATTCGGGTCCAGTTGCACCAGATCGCCGCCGAGAGCCTCGAGCGCGCACCTGAAGGTGGGCAGCTTCCGGCGCTGGCTCACCACTGGTTCGCGGCCGCCGCTGGGGGCTCTTGGCAGAAGGCAGTTACATACGCAGCCCGTGCCGCCGAGCAGGCGATGGAGCAGCTTGCTTACGAGGAAGCGGCGCGGCTACGCATCATGGCGCTCGATAGCCTCCCCATCCGGCCGGGACACGAACTCCGCCGCTGCACGCTTCTGCTGGATCTGGCGGAGGCCCGCTACCGCTCCGGCGACCTGTCGCTGAGCGTGAAGAGCTGCGTTGAGGCATCGGGGATCGCGCGCCGGCTGGGCCGCGCCGTTCTCCAAGCCAAAGCTGCCCTTGTTGTGCAGGGCCTCGTCGACTTCCAGCTTCAGTCAACTCTCGAGCGCCTCTGTGAAGACGCCCTTGAGGCAGTCGGACATCGGGATTTGGCGCTTCGGGCACGCCTCCTAAGCCAACTAGTCAGGATCCTCGAAGACGGCGGGCGGCCCGAGCGCACCGGCGTTTTGAGCAAGGAAGCTATCGATCTTGCCGAGCGTTGCAACGATCTCGAGGTGATCGTTTCAGCGATCTACGCCCGTCACGCGGCCACGACCGGTCCAGACGGCGTCGACGAGCGCCTGGCTTTGGGCACGCGCCTGCTGGAGGTAGACAACGTCGGCGGACGTACGGTCCACACTGCTTGGGGGCGCCTCTGGAGAATCGACGCACTTTTCCAGTTGGGCGACCTCCAGGCCGTGGACAGCGAGCTCGCGGAACTGGAGGTCGTCGTGGAGCAACTGCGCCAGCCGCTGTTCCGATGGCACCTTCTGAGGACCCGCGCTGTCCTTGCGCATGCAACCGGCCGGTTCGGGGAGGCTGAGGGTCTAACGGAAGCGGCACGGACCCCCGGCCACGCCGACCAACACCGAATCGCAGAGGTGCTTTATCGCGGAACAAAAGCCGGGATTGCTCTTGAGCTCGGAAACGCACCACCTATAGAAGAGGCCATCGCAACGTATCGTGCGGTGATGGCCGGGGTGGCCGGCGATCTAGGACGCACCCCAGCAAAGGACGAGGCGATCGAAGCGTTGGAGCCCATGCCGCGTGCCATGAGGCCGCCGCTTGTCGTGTTCGCAATGACGCTTGAGCTGGCTCTCGGCAAAGAGGACCAGGCGAAGGATCTGTTCGAAGAGCTGATGACCAGCTTTCCGCAGTTGACCCCGGTCAGCCACTGGCTCGGGATCACCGCTTACCTGGCCGAGGCGGCCGTCGATCTTGGTAGCCGCGAACAGATTGCGGCACTTTACGAGGCGTTAACTCCTTACGGCGGGTGCTTCGTCGCCTCCGGCGCGGGCGCGATGTTCTGTCTTGGGTCGGCCGCTCGCTTTCTGGGAGTGCTGGCGGCTGCTCTGCAGCATTGGGATGACGCCGAACGACATCTGAAGGAAGCCGTCAAGGAGAACACTCGCGCCGGTGCATTGCCGTTCGCCGCCCACGCGCAGATGAGCCTCGCGGAAGTGCTGGCCCGACGGTCTGAGGCCGGCCCTGCCCTGCAGATGGCTCGGTCAGCGGCCAGGACGGCTGGCAGATTGGGGATGAAGCCCCTGGAGAAGCAAGCCCTTCGCTTGATAGGAGAGCTCGCGCGGGCGTATCCGAGGCTGAGCCGCCGAGAGACTGAGGTGGCAAGCATGGTTGCCCGCGGCCTTAACAATCGCGCGATCGCTGAGTCGCTCCACCTTTCCCGGCGGACTGCCGAGAACCATGTCACGCATATCCTCGACAAACTTGGCTTCGACTCGCGGACACAGATCGCAACCTGGGCCGTGGCGGAGGGACTCGTGGCCCGCCGAGAAATTGAGTACCGCGCCTGAGTAATTACCGTGGTGGCGAGCCACCCCACTAGCCTAGCCTCCCCTACATGAGGCAACGAGCCCGCATCGCACACAAGTAGCCGGCAGCGCCTCATGACACCCGACAACACCGATCCTAGGAAGCGCTTCGAGCGAACACGTCACGATGTCTTCAGGGCACACGGACTTGAAGGGCGAAGCAGGCGAATTCCCCATCGCACGGGCACGGAGACTTACGCGATCGTGCGTGGGGATGGGCCTTGCCCGGCAGTGCTCGTCCACGGTGGCCTCGGGAATGCCGCCGAGTGGGCACTGGTCGCGGGCCGGCTGGACGGACCCTTGGTCATCCCTGATCGACCGGGCTGTGGGCTGAGCTACCGGATCGACTATCGAAAGGTCGATTTCCGTCGCGATGCCGCGGCCTGGCTGCTCGACCTCGTCGATGGCCTCGATGTCGAAAGGATCGACCTCATTGGAGGGTCAATGGGAGGATTCTTCGCGATGGCGTTCGCCACGGCGCATCCCGAGCGTCTGCGACGGCTCGTCCTGATCGGCGCACCCTTTGGACTCTATCGAGAGGTTCCTCTCTTCCTGCGGCTTTGGGGCAATCCGATCGTCGGCCGATTGATCTCCCGAATGAAAATCTCCGACGCCGAGACGCTGCGCACCCGAGCGTTCGCTGGTCTCGTGCTTCATCCGGAGCGGATTCCGTCGGATCTTCTTGAGGTGTACATGGCCGCCGCGGCGCTCCCCGGGACGGCCTTCACCTCACGCACGATGCTGCATGCGGTCATGACGTTTCGCGGCCTACGTGACCCTCTGTGGATGCTGGAGGACATGGCGCATCTCCAGGTGCCAACTAGGTTCGTGTGGGGAGATCACGACCACTTCGCCCCGTCCTCGATTGGCAAGAGCCTCGCCCAGCGGATGGGCGACGGCCAGGTCACGGTTATCCTGGACGCCGGGCACATGCCGCAACTCGATCAGCCGGAAGCTGTGGCCGCAGTCGTCAACCCATTCCTGCGAGCCTCCGACTCCCCGTAGACATTGCAGGGGTGTTTTGAGGCCGGTTTCGAATTCAGATTAGCCCGCCACCCGTCATTCAAAAGGGTTCCGCTACGCTTCCTGACGGCGCCGGCGTAGCTCAATTGGCAGAGCAGCTGTTTTGTAAACAGCTGGTTGGGGGTTCGATTCCCTTCGCCGGCTCCAATCCTCTCGGCCAGAGTCGAAGCGCCCGATAACGCATCGCTTCGCGCCTCGAATCGAACATTAGAGCCTCAATTAAATGTTAGGGTTCCACTATCAAATCCACCGATGAGAGCAAGGCTTTTCGCGATCGTCCTGGCGGCTGTCATCGTCCTCGTGGCGGCCGTGCTCTGGATGAACTCCAGGGGTGGCGGCGGGCTGGCCAAGGTGCCCGGCCAGCCGCAGGGCCGGCTGGCGCCCGCGCTGGTGCAGGTTGAGAACGGGCCCGAATCCCACCCGCAGGCCGGTCTCCAGAAGGCCGACGTCGCTTATGAATACCTGACCGAAGGCGGCATCACCCGCTTCACCCTGGTCTACAGCCAGCCGTTCGGTGGCGATCGGATCGAGCCCGTCAGGAGTGCCCGCCTCGTCACGCTGAAGATCCAGCACCTCTACCAGGGCGTGATCTTCTACTCCGGAGCCAGCGACCGCGTCCAGGGCCTGATCTGGGACCAGCACCTCCCAGCCCTCACCGAGTCGTCGGACGGAGGCCGCTACTTCAGCCGCGATCCCTCCCGGCCGGCGCCGCACAACCTGGTGACCACCGGCGACCAGCTCCAGGCCGGCCTCGTGAAGCTGAACCAGCGCGTCACCTATGGGTTGCCCACGGCCGCAGAGCCCTCCGGGCAAGGCGACCCCGCCGCCAAGCTCAGCTTCCAGCAGACCTTCATCCATTCGGTCAGCTACACGTACTCGGTGAGCGACAAGACCTACGCCTACGCCGGCGAGTTCGGCCCGCTCGTCGACGCCGACAACGGCGGCAAGCCCGTCGCGATCACGAATGTCGTGCTGGTTCGCGTCGCCCACCACGGCGCGGGCTACAGGGAGGACGTGGTCGGGTCGGAGGGCATCGACTTCGACTTCCAGGGCTCGCTGCCGGCCGAGGTCTACACGCGCGGGCGCCACTTCAAGGGGACTTTTGACGCAACCGGCACGTCAGGGATGCAGCTGGCCGGCTCGGACGGCAAGGCCTTCCACCTGCCCGCCGGCCTCACCTGGGTCCATCTCGTGGACCCCGAGACGCAGGTCAGCGCGGCTTAGATAGTGTTACCTCGACGACGAGATGCTGAGGCACCTGCGCCAGGTCGACTTCAAAGGCCTGAAGCTGAAGGTGGTCTCGCCAGAAGACCTGGTGGTGATGAAGGCGATCGCGCGGGTTATCAGCCACCTCTACGACTCGATCTATGAGGCGGCGCGGTGCTAAGCTTCCGCGCTGAGGACATAGTGCGAGTGCGAGTCATCATTCCCGCCGAGCTTCGCGACAACGAGGGCGAAGCCTGCCTTCTCGAGACCGCACATTGAGCACCTTCTTGTGACCTCCAGCTAGAACCAACCAAGAACCAACGCAAGGATCGTGCGGTCTCCCGCCGGTCCTTTTTCTTTTGCCTGGAAGTGTGTGAATGAATGAAAAAACTGCGGTCAGCCTGAGCGGCGTCGCCAAGGGTTTCCGAACCTGGAAGCGGGGGCCGAACGGCGCCTGGTGGCGGCGCCGGCGCGACCTCAAGGTCGCGCTCGAGCCGCTTGACCTAAACGTGCCCGCGGGCGGCGTGACCGGGATCATCGGGCCCAACGGCAGCGGCAAGTCGACGCTCATCCGGATCCTCGGGACCCTGCTCACGCCCGACTCCGGATCGGCGAGCGTGTTCGGGCTGGACGTGGTCGCGCAGGCGCCGTCGGTGCGCCGTCACATCAATCGGGTCTCCGTGGAGGCCTCCTTCTTCAAGGAGCTCAGCTGCTGGGAGAACATGCTCTACGCGGCGCGTCTCTACGGCAGCGCCGACGCCGGCGCGCGGCGCCGCGTCGAGCAGCTCATGGAGCGGCTGGGCCTGCCCGGCGACACCCTCGACCGGCCGATGAAGCAGCTCTCGCGCGGCCAGCAGCAGAAGGTGGCGATCGCGCGGAGCTTCATGACGACGCCCTCGCTGCTGCTCCTCGACGAGCCCACCACGGGTCTCGACCCGCGCTCGAAGCGCGAGGTCCAGGAGCTGCTTCGCAGCCTGCGCCGCGAGCGGGAGGTGACCGTGCTGCTCTGCACGCACGACCTCGACGAGGCCGCGGCCCTGAGCGACCGCGTGATCATGCTCGACCACGGGAAGGTGCTGGCGGACGGCACGCCGGCAGAGCTCTGCGAACGGTACGGGCAGCCGGACCTCGAGGAGGTCTTCATGCAGCTCTCCGGCCGCAGCCTGGCCGAGGACGAGGAGGAGAGCGAGTGACGCGCCTGGAACTACCCGCCCTGCGTCACGAAGCTGACGCGCTCTGGGGTTTTGCCGAGCGGCAGTTCAACCTGGTCAAGCGCTATTGGGCCTGGGAGGTGCTCTGGCTCTTCTACAGCCTGGTCAGCGTGCTCAGCATCGGCTACCTGGCCTCGGGCCTGGGACTGGCCGGCTTCAGCGCGCGCGATTTCCACCGGACGCAGCTCTACCTGCTGGTGGGGTCGCTGCTCTGGAGCTATCTCTCGAGCGTCTTCACAGACGTCTCCTTCGCGATTAGCTGGGAGCGTTGGGAGGGCACCATCGAGTACACGTTCATGGCGCCGGTGCGCCGGCTGACGCACCTGCTCGGAATCTGCCTCTTCGCGATCGTGTACGGCCTGCTGCGCTCCGCCATCGTGCTCGCCATCGCGATCCCGCTCTTTCAGCTCGACCTCTCGCGGTCCGATCTGCTGGCCGCCTCGGCCGTGCTGGCGGCGGCCACCGTGCCGCTGGTCGGGATCGGCATCCTGGCTGCGGTGCTGCCGCTCCTCTCGCCCGAGAAGGGCGACCAGATGGCGATGGCGGTCCAGGGCTTCCTGCTGCTCGTTTCGGGCGTCTACTATCCGCTCTCCGTGCTGCCCGCCCCGTTCCAGGTCGCGGGGCGGCTCTCGCCGCTCACCTACACCCTGAGCGGGATCCGCGACTGCCTCCTGGACGGCCGCCACCTGGGCGACGAGATGCCGATCATCGCCCTCCTGCTGGTGATGGGCGCCATCCTGATCCCGGGCGGCCTGGTGGTCTTCGGCTGGGCCGAGGGGCGGGCGAAGCAGCTCGGACTCCTGAAGCGCAGCGGCTAGAGCACAATTGCCGCCGACGCTTTGGATCTCCTCTTCGACGGCGCGGCGGTGGTCTGCTTCGCGGGAGCCTACCTGGCCGGCCGGCGCGCGCGCTCGCGCACTACCCTGGCCGACTTCAATTGGTACACCCTGCTGGCCTGGTATCTCTCGCTGCTCGTCGCGGTCGCGATCATCGCGTCGGTCGCGTCCGGCTGGCCGCTGGCCGGCCTCGCTCTGGCTCTGATGGCGCTGACCTGGGCACTGGTCTGGCTGCCCGAACGTGAGCGGATCATCGCGCCGCGGGCCTCACTTCGCATCGAGCGGCCACCCGAAGAGGTCGCCGGCGTGATGTTCGACCCGGCCCGCCTCTCCCACTGGATCATCCAGGCGGCCTCGAGCCGGCTCGAAGGCGGGGGCGACCTGGTGGTCGGCTCGGTGATCTCGGAGGAGGTCCAGATGCCGAGCGGCCAGCGGCTCCAGGCGCGGCTCAGAGTCACGGATTACAAGGCCGCGCGCCGCCTCCAGCTCCACCCCGTCGAGATCCCCGGCTATGACCTCTATTCGATCACGCCGGTGGAGGGCGGCTCGGAGGTCGCCTCCGAGGCCTCGGTCCGCATGCCGTACGTGACCGCGCTCTTCCAGGGCTGGCGGCGGGGCGCCTTCCAGGAGCAGTTCAGCGGGCTGCGGCGAGCCAACCTGCAGCGGTTGAAGGAGATCGTCGAAGGCGCGCCTATGCTGGTCAGGTGACAGCTGACGACGTCGTCCTGCGAGACCTCATCGACGGCATCCTGACGCTGACTCTGAACCGCCCCGACCGGCTCAACGCGTGGACTCGGGAGATGGGGGAGCGATATTTCGACCTGCTCGAGGCGGCGGCAGCCGACAAAGACGTGCGCGTCATCGTGGTGACGGGCTCCGGCCGCGGCTTCTGCGCCGGCGCCGACATGGACTTGCTCCAGTCGATTGGCGGCGGAGCCGCCGTGGTGGGGGAGGAAAGGCGGCGCTTTCCAGCCCAGACCTTCGCCATCCCGAAGCCGGTCATCGCCGCCATCAACGGACCCGCGGCCGGCGTCGGGCTGGTGCTCGCGATGATGTGCGACATCCGCTTCGCCGCGGCCGGCGCCAAGCTCACGACCTCCTTCGCGCGCCGCGGCCTGATCGCCGAGTACGGCCTGGCCTGGCTCCTGCCGCGCAGCATCGGCCCAGGCAGGGCGCTCGACCTCCTGCTCTCGGGGCGGGTGTTTCTCGCCGAAGAGGCCCTCGGCCTCGGCCTCGTCAACCGCGTCACCGCGCCAGAGGACCTGTTGGAGGAGGTGACCGCCTACGCGCGCGACCTCGCCGTCAACTGCTCGCCGCGCTCCCTGGCGGTGATCAAGCGCCAGGTCTACCGCCACGCGGACCTCGACTTCGCCGCCGCCCACGCCGAAGCGGTCCAGCTGATGGAGGAGTCGCTCCAAACCGCCGACTTCAAGGAAGGCGTGGCCAGCTACGTCGAGCGGCGGGAGCCGCGCTTCGAACCGCTGGCGGGGAGGGTCGAGGACCCCTTCGCTTGAGCGAGAGCGAGCCAAAAGGGCCACCCAGCGGCATGGTGGTCCCTCGGTTTGCGGGCCCCGCCACGTTCGCGCGGCTGCCGGCCCGCGCCGAAGTCGACAAGGTCGACGTCGCCGTCCTGGGCGTCCCCTTCGACAACGGCGTGGTCTACCGGCCGGGCGCCCGTTTCGGGCCGTCCGGCATCCGGCAGGCCTCGAAGCTGCTGCGCCCTTACCACCCAGGCCTCGACGCCCTGCCCTACGCGGCCCAGCAGGTGGCCGACTGCGGCGACGTCGCCTGCACGCCGTTCGACATCCCGAAGGCGCTGGGCGAGATCCAGGCCGCTGCTGCCGAGCTGCTGGCGGCGGGCGCTCGCCTGGTCACACTCGGCGGCGATCACACAGTCGCGCTGCCCCTGCTGCGGGCCGTGCACGCCCGCCAGGGCCCGGTCGCGCTGGTCCACTTCGATGCCCATCTCGACACCTGGGACACCCATTTCGGGCAGCGGTACACGCACGGCTCGCCCTTCCGCCGGGCGGCCGAAGAAGGCCTCTTCATCAGCGACCGATCGATGCACGTCGGCATTCGCGGGCCTCTCTTCGACGCGGGCGACCTGAGCCGTGACGCGGACCTTGGCTTCCGGATCATCGACTGCACCGAGATCGCCGCTGCGGGCGCGGTGGCGACGGCCGAACGCATCAGGCAGCGAGTCGGCGACTCCCCCGTCTACCTGTCGATCGACATCGACGTGCTGGACCCGGCCTTTGCGCCCGGGACCGGAACGCCGGAGGCCGGCGGCCTGAGCAGCCGCGAGCTGCTCGCCATCCTGCGGGCGCTGAAGGGCGTCCGGATCGCCTCGATGGACCTGGTCGAGGTGGCGCCGGCCTACGACCACGCGGAGATCACGGGGATCGCCGCAGCGCACATCGTCTACGAGGTGCTGGCGCTTCTCGCTCTGGCTTGAGGCAAAGCCTCGAGCAGTCGTCGCGACGACTCCGCGATCTCGCCGACCGCGGCCTGGAAAGCCTCGGCGTTGCGTGAAGAAGGCTCTCGGAAGCCACTCACCTTGCGCACGAACTGGAGCGCAGCGGCGCGAATCTCCTCGTCGGTCACCTCCACCTCCGGACGGCGGAGCGTCTTGATGGATCTACACATCGGTTCGGTTCCCAATTGTGAGGTCCGCGAGCTGGTCGAGTGCGGCCTCCGGTCCGCGGGTCGCCACCACGTCGGGCAGCAGCCGGCGCAGGCTCGGCTCCACGCCGGTGGCGAGGACGTGCCGTCGCCAGGGGTCCAGATGGGGCCGGCGCTCGGCGTACGCGAGCACGAAGCGCCGCAGCTCGGGGTGGAGGCCGCGGATCAGAGCCGACTCGGCCGGCGCCAGGCGCGGCAGCTCCGGCGCTGCGGTCGCCACGACCAGCTGGCTCAGGCGGACGCCGCCACGCTCGCGGACCACGACCGTGCCGGCGGCCAGGTCGCCGAGGCGCTTGCCCCGGCCGTTCGCGAACAGGATGAGGATGCCGATGCCATACAGGAGCGGAAGGAAGTCGACGATCCGGACCAGGTTGCGGATGGCCGCCTGCGTGAAGCGCAGCGGCTCGCCCTGGTCGCCAACCACACGCAACCCGACCGCGTACTTGCCGAGGGTCTTGCCCGACCAGGCCGCCTCGCTGATAAGGAAATAGCCCCAGACGATGAAGAAGGCCAGGACCAGACCGGACAGCACCGCGAGCTGGGTGTCATGGGTCAGCTGCGCCAGGCCGAGCGCGCCCAGGCCCGCCACGACGATCAGCGCGATCTGGACGGGAAAGTCGATCAGCTGCGCCAGGAAGCGGCTGCCCGGCCCGGCCAGCGGGTAGTCGAAGGTGACCCGCTCGGGGGTCGCGACGATCAGATCGGAATCCGGCTCATCGAGTGCCACGAGCACCTAAATTAGCGGCTGATGCATGCGGATGAGTTCACCCGCCGGCGCCGCGACGACTGGGCGCGCCTCGAGGACCTGCTGCGGGTGGGCCGGCGCGGCCGCTTCGGGGGGCTCAAGCCGGACGACGTTCTCACGCTGGCCGGGCTCTACCGCCAGGCCACCGCCGACCTGGCCCGCGCTCGCCGCGACTGGCCGAGCGAGCGGGTCACCATCTACCTGAACGGCCTCGTGGCTCGGGGGCATTCGGTCGTCTACCGCCAGGGTGGCGACGTCCGCCGCCGGCTGGCGGAGTTCTACGCCCGCACGCTCCCCCAGACGTACCGGGCCTCCTGGCCCTACCTGGCGGCGGCGGCGGCGCTGCTCTTCGGGCCGGCGCTGCTCGCGTTTCTCCTGGTCCTGGCGCTGCCCGACCTCCAGTACTCGCTGGCGCCTCCCGAGATCATCGCGAAGGTCCGCCAGCACCAAACCTGGACCCGCATACCGCTCGGCGACCGGCCTTTCGAGTCGGGCCTGATCATGACCAACAACATCCAGGTCGCCATCCTTGCCTTCGCCTTCGGGATCCTGGCCGGGCTGCCGACGATCTTCATCCTGGTCAACAACGGCGTCCACCTGGGCGGTCTCTTCGGGATCGTCTACATCTATGGCGTCCAGAACCTGCTCTGGGATTTCGTGATCGCCCACGGCGTGCTCGAGCTCTCGATAGTGATCGCCGCCGCCGCCTCCGGCCTGATGCTGGGCTGGGCCGTGGTCGCGCCCGGACCCTACCGGCGGGCGGACGCGCTGGCCATTGCCGGCCGGCGCTCGTTCGTGCTGCTGGCGGGGCTGGCGCCCTTGCTGATCATCGCCGGCATCATCGAAGGCAACCTGAGCCCGTCGGGGGCGCCGACCGCGGTCAAGGTCGGGGTCGGACTCCTGACCGGCGCCCTTCTCTACGGCTACCTGCTCAGAGCAGGGCGCGCTCCTTCAGCTCCAGGTAGCGCTCCACTAGGGCCGGACTGAGCCCGCCTGCCGCCACGTCCAGGCCCAGCACGCCGCCCCGGCGAAGCTGCTCGAAGCTTTGCCGCCGGGCCGACAGCAGCTCCTCGGCGGCGGCCCACTCGTAGGCTCGGCTCGACCGGTCGACCGGCGCGTCGCGGGCTGCGATCAGCGCCGGATCCTCCATGGCGACCACCAGCACCAGGTGCCGCCGCGAAAGCCAGAGCGCCTGCAGGACAAGGTCGTGCGACGCCCCTGGATCGAGGACGTCGGTCAGCACCACGACGAGCGAGCGGCGGGTCACCCGGCGCGCGACGAGGCCGAAGGCCTCCCCGAAGTCGGGCTCGATGTATTGGGGCCGCACCGCGTAGAGGATCTCGTTGAGCCGGTTCATCTGGGCCGGCCCGCGCTGGGGCGCCAGGTATTGGTCGACCTGGTCGGTGAAGGCCAGCAGCCCGACCCGGTCGCCGTGTCGCTGGGCCAGCCAACCTAGCAGCAGGGCCGCGTTGACGGCATGGTCAAGCTTGGTGAGCAGGCCCGCCGGCGCCGTCATCAGCCGGCCGCAGTCGAGGAGGAGCATCACCTGCTGGCCGCGCTCGGCCTCCAGCTCGACGGTCACCGGCTGGTCCCGGCGGGCGGTCGCCTTCCAGTGGATGCGCCGGAAGTCATCCCCTGGCAGGTAGTCGCGCAGGCCGGCGAAGGAGGTGGTGGCGCCGGGCGGGCGGGCCCGCCGCTGGCCCGGCCTGAACGGCATCCCCCGCCGCAGCGTGAGCTGGTAGCGGCGGACGGCCAGGATGTCCGGATAGACGGCCGCCTCTTCGGGGATCTGGATGCGGACCTGGCGCATCCAGAGGCCGCTCGGGCGCCAGCAGCGGAGGTCGAGCGGGCCGAACCTGAAGGCGCCCCGGCGGGGGGGACGGCAGCCGTACTCGACGATCAGCTCACCGTGCTCGTCGAAGCGCCCTCTGACCTCGCGGGCGGTGGGCCGCAGGGCCGCCGGAACATGGTCGGCGACGACCGCCGCGAGGCCGCCCGCCGCCGGGTTCCTGACACCGACCAGGATCAGCTGCTCGGCGCCCAGTGATAGGGGGTGGGGGAGGTCACGCCGGGCTGTGAAGCCGCTGCGCCGGGGCAGCCTGGCGGCGTCGAGGACTGTCACCGCCAGCAGCAGGAGCTGAATCGGACCAGCCAGGAGCCAGAGCCGCACATTCACGGCCGTCAGCGCCAACAGGCCCGCGCCGAGCAGCACCACCACCAGCAGCTTGCGTTGGGGAACGAGACCCCGAGCCGGCTCGAGGAGCCCGAGCAGACGTGTCAGCGTGGAGGTGTGACCGTCGCGACCACTCCGTCCAGCACGCTGTCGGCGGTGTGGCCGGCCACCTCGGCCTCGGGCCGGAGCAAGAGGCGGTGGCGGAAGGTGGGCCGGAGAACCCCCTTGATGTCGTCCGGGGTGGCAAAGTCGCGGCCGTCGAAGGCGGCCGCCGCCTTGGCGGCCAGCAGCAGCAGAACCTCGCCGCGGGTGCTGGCGCCGAGCGTCAGCTCGGGGGCCTGGCGGGTGGCGATGGCCAAGTTCACGACGTAACGCCTGAGCTCTTCCGAGAACGTCACCTTGCGGACCTCGGCCTGGCAGCTGTCGAAGTCGGCCTTCTTCAGCACGGGCTCAACACCGGCCTTGGCAGGATCGCGGAGCTCGATGCCGCTGTCCCAGCGCCGGAGGACCTCCATCTCCTGGTCGGGCTCAGCGTAGTCGAGCACGACCTTGAACAGGAACCGGTCCTGCTGTGCCTCCGGGAGCGGGTAGGTGCCCTCGTACTCGATCGGGTTCTGGGTGGCCATCACGAGGAACGGACCGGGGAGCGGAATCTGCTTGCCTTCCATCGTCACGCCGCGCTCTTCCATCGCTTCGAGCAGCGCCGACTGGACTTTGGCCGGGGCGCGGTTGATCTCGTCGGCGAGCAGCACGTTCGTGAAGATGGGGCCGCGGCGGGTGCGGAACTCGCGCGTCTGGAGGTCGTAGACGGAGGTGCCGATGATGTCCGTCGGCAGCAGGTCAGGCGTGAACTGGACGCGGCCGTAGTCGAGGTCGAGGGCCCGGGCGATCGTCTTGGCGAGCAGGGTCTTGGCCACGCCGGGGACCCCCTCCAGGAGGAGGTGCCCGTTCACGGCCAGCGCCAGGCCGCAGAGCCGGACGGCCTCGTCCTGGCCGACTACCGACTTGGCCACCTCGGTGCGAAACCGCTCATAAAACTCCGAAGCCGTCATCGTCGGGCGATAGGGTAGGCGAGCGCGTGCAGCCGGCGCGCGGCGCGCAGGAGCGCGCTTTCCGACTCGCCGGCGGCGACTGCCTCGCGCTCGGCTTCTGCGTACTGGCCGGCCAGCGCCGGTGCCCGCTGGGCGAGCACCTCCGAGAAGCGGCCCAGCGTGATGTCGCGGCTCAGGCCGAGCCGGCCCGCCAGCGAGCGGCGGGTCGCCTCTCCGGCCACTTTCAGCGCCAGCTGCCGGCCACCCGACTGCCGGAGCAGGTGCCCGACGGCGGTGGCGTACTCGCCGCTCGAGCGATCGGCGCTGCCACGCAGCGCGATCCGGGGGCCGAAGGCGCGGCCCCGGATCACCAGCCCTACGAAGACGGCGATGATCGCCCAGATCAGGGCGTCGCCCCACACCGTGCCGGTCCAGGTGCCCGAAGCCCCGCTGCCCAGGTTGTGGTGGAACTCGTCGAAGAGGACAGCCTGGCCCGGAGCCAGGCCGAGCAGGTCGGCGGCCAGGCGGCCGTCATCGGCGGTCTCCAGGTTCCCGTTCACGATCAGGACCGGGGCGGCCAGGGCCAGCACGCGCCCCTGGCCGACTTTCTCCTCGATGGCCAATGACGCGCCCCCGGCCGTCACCAGCATGGTCGCCTGGTTGGGCTGGGGCCGGTAGGGGGTTGTCGCCGTGCTTGCGCGCACCTCGCTCAGGCCGTGCAGCGCCGGCACGGCCGGGAAGGCGTCGACCGCGACGGGTGCCTGGACGCGGTGGAGGCTGAAGGCGATCGCGACCCGGGTGTCGGTGTTGTCATCCGCGTAGACCAGAGTCCCGCCCTTCGTCACCCAGGCACTCAGCTTGGCCGCGTCGTCCTTGTTGAACGGAGTTACGGGCGTGAAGACGAAGAGGACGGCTGGCGGTTCGGGAAGATCGAAGCTGGCCCCGATCACGGTCACCGGGTGACCGAGCCTCCCCGCCAGCTGGCGCAGGGCCGAGGTGCCGTTGAAGCCGTCGTTGTCGGAACGGTGTTCCGGCGAGTCGGAGCCCGCGCTGCCCGCGGCGACGGCCAGGATCCCGGCGACGAACAAGAGGCCGGCCAACAGCAGCCAGCCGCGGCGGTTGCTCATGCGGCTCTCGCGGCCGGTTGGGGCCGGAACCGCGCTGCCGCGCCGGCGGCGCCCGCGTAAGTTTCTGCGTCAACCTGGCGGCCGCCGTAGACCGCGGCTTCGAAGGTCAGCAGCAGCGGCCGGAGGTCGTCCAGCCGGCCCCCCTGGCGAAAGAGCTCGCGCACGGTCTGGGGACTCGATTCCCACCAGGGGCGGCCGCTGATCTCGGTCGCCACCGCGGCGGCCAGGACCCGCACCGCCGCCCTGTAGTCGTGGGCGGCGGCGAGCTTGTCGGCTTCCGCGAAACGGTCGCGCGCGACTTCGGCGGCGGTCTGCTCGGGGATTGACCGGTCGGCGGGCGAGCGGCGCCAGCCGGTTCTCAGGATGAGTGCCACCACACCCAGCGCAATGACCGTGGCTCCACCGGCCAGGCCCAACCAAACCAGCACCGGCACGCCGGTCAGCGAGAGGTTGCCGAGGAGCTGCACGAAGTGGAGGAACACCCAGGACCAGAACAAGTCCCAGAGGGACGGGGCGCCCCGCATGCTGGCGTAGCGCGGCTGGGAGAGGATGTCGTGCACGGCGCGCTTGGAGGCGGCTGGGTCCGCCGTGTCGCCGGGGCGGGCCAGAGCCGCTTGGGCGGCGGTCAGCCGGACGTCCGCGTCGGCCAGGTCGGGTGGCTTTTGGCGGAGGTCGGTGATCACCTCGGCGAGGCTCGAGCCGGTGGCCTTTTCGAGAATGCCGGCGGCCTGGGCGGCGGCTTCGGTGCGGCCGTTCTTGGCCTCTTTCACGAGCGAGAGCGCCTGGCCCACAGCGTTCTCGTAGACGGTCAGGTCGTCGGCCGCCGTGGCGCTCACGACTGACACGGCCGCGAGACAGGCAGCCAGCGTCAGCGCGCCCAGGAGGCGCTTCAGGTGGCCGCCTCCTCGGGCCGGCCGTGCGTGATCGAATAGGCCATCATCTCGAGGTCGAAGGCCTCCTTGCGCACGCGCAGGTCGAAGTAGAGGAGCGTGACCGCCGCGGCGTAGAAGGGAAGCGTCAGCTGTCCAATCAGCCCCGTCACGATCACGGCCAGGTCGCCGCGCAGGTCGGGGGTGAGGCCCGGCAAGAGGAAGGCTACGGCCATGAAAAGCGGCAGTAGCGCGTACTCCAGCACCGCAACCAGGATGGTGACCAGCACCAAGGTGCCGAAAGTCCGCCACCAGTTGTGCTCGACGAGGCGCCAGCTGCGCTCGATCGCGCTCCCGATCGACGCCCGCTCGGTGAAGAGCACGGGCAGCCCCATCGAAAGGCGGACGAGGAGCCAGATGCCGACCGGGAGGCAGATGAGCGCGATGCCGGCGACGGTGTAGAGCAGGTAGAGAGCCAGCAGCACCCAGTAGCGCCGCAGCACATCGCGAGCGACGCTCCAGACGGTCGCCGGCGTCCCGAGAATGGCCGAGACCGCCGCCAGCGTCACGGTCCCGTACTGGAAGGGCGCGATGGCTATCGAGATGGGCAGCTGCAGGAGGCCGAGGTAGGGGTTGCCGGTGGGGGGGCCGTTCGCGAAGTTGACGCTTTGCGGGCTCGTCACCACCTGGTAGAAGGTGCCGTAGACGTTGCCGGTACCGGCCAGCAGTTGGACGACCGTGACCGGCACGGCCGCCAGGATGGCCACTCCCGCGAAGAGCGCGAAGTGGTTTCTGTAGAGGCGGAAGCACTCGTCGAGCACGTCGGGGACGGTCAGCGGACGGAACCGGAGCCCGGGCTGGAACGCCTGGGCGTCAGCCACGCGCGAGCCGGTCGATCTTGGCCGCGAGGATGAAGTCGTTGTCACTGAGGCCTTTGATGGCATGAGTGATGAGGAGCACCTTGACCCGGCCCCAACCGACCTCCAGGTCCGGGTGGTGACCTTCCTCTTCAGCGATGGGGGTGATGCGGTTGACGAAGTCGACCGCGGAGACGAAGTCCTTGAACTTGAAGGTCCGGGCCAGCTTGCCGTCCTCGATGGTCCAGGCGTCGAGCTCGGCCAGGAGCCCTTTCGCCTCGTCCTCCGCCACCGTCGGGGTGCCGCCGTGACAGGGAACGCACTTGCGATCGGCGAGCTCGGACCCGGCCATGCGGTTTGTAGTAGACCACGGTAAGGTGCCAGGCCGAGGCCGCTGGGTAGAATGGCTGGGCGCCCGGGGCGGCTAGCTCAGCGGGAGAGCGCTTGCTTCACACGCAAGAGGTCGCTGGTTCAATCCCAGCGCCGCCCACCAGCAGGTGTGGCCCCGTCGTCTAGTGGACCAGGACGCAGCCCTCTCAAGGCTGAGATCGCGGGTTCGAATCCCGCCGGGGCTACTTTTCTTTCTCTCAGCCTTGAGAGGCTCTTTTAAGGCGCCCTGCGCGCGCCCGGCCAGGCTGAGATCGCGGGTTCGAATCCCGCCGGGGCTACTTTTTCCTCTCAGCCTTGAGAGGCTCTTTTTAAGGCGCCCTGCGCGCGCCCGGCGAGGCTGAGATCGCGGGCCGCCTGGTGGCTACCAGGGCCGGCAGTGCGGGTGCCAGCTCCCACCGAGCTCAGTAATCATTGAAGTCCCGAGAGCGGTCCGTTATGTGGTGAAATCACACACCGCCGGGCTACCAACCCAGGTGTGCCGTCCTTACCTAGGTAGTTTGACGATGACGGGGGCTATTCGTGGTCAGTCCTGGCGGAATGTTGTGGTTGAACCGGAAGAAGTTGTCCGGGTCATACCTCCGCTTGATCTGGCGTAGTCGCTGGAACTTGTCGACACCGTAAACGGCCCTGACTCGCTCCAACGGCTCATCGGCCGCCATGTAGTTGACGTAACCAGCGCCCGCGGTTGAGTACGGCTCAACTGCCGCAGCATAGTCGCGCACCCAAGCGATTTGCTCAGCGTCGTCAGCCGCACCGGTCCACATGCCCAGGGCACTGGCATTGAAGCGAGCATCCCGTTGGTTGTACGCCATGGCCTCGTTCGGGATGCGCGTCGGTGCGCCAGTAATCGCCTCGATCAAGATCAGTCCAGGGGCCTGCGGCCGGCGCTCGTAGGACTCAATCGAGAGCCTCACCACCTCGTCCGGCAACGAACGCAGGAAACGACCCTTCCAGTAGTGGCGCAGCCCCATCGGAGCTTTTCCGTACGTGGCTTGCATCTCCAAATAGGTGCGTGGTCGGATCGTATCCACAAGAGGTGGGATTCGGCGCAAACCGGCGAGGAGCCGGGTGCCGTCGGATGGGCGACCCAAGGAGCAAGCCACGAGCTGTAATACCTTCCCTTTGTCCGGGTCCCAGTTGAGCTGTAGCTGAAAAGTAAATTCGTCGGGGACGTCTGGGAGCAGGTCGTCCAGCCTGGCCAGAACCTCTTTGGTGGCGGCGAATGGATACGTGATCATGCCGCCGTAGACCTCCGCCACCGGATGCAGCCGGTACTCGAACCTCGTAACGACACCGAAATTCCCGCCACCCCCACGAAGCGCCCAGAAGAGGTCCCCGTTCTCGTCCTCGCTGGCCCACACCAAGCGCGCATCCGCGGTGACCACCTCAGCACCGCGCAAGTTGTCGACCGCCAGGGCGTGTTTGCCCATCAAGAAGCCGATGCCGCCGCCTGTTGTCAGGCCGGCTATGCCGGTGCCTGCGTCTGTGCCACCGGTGCTGGCCAGGCCATGGACCTGTGTCGCCCTGTCGAAGTCTTCCCAGGTCGCTCCGCCCTGTGCGATTGCGATGCGCCGGACGGGATCAACGTCGACCACGCGCATGCCCGACAGGTCGATGACCAAGCCGCCGTCGCACACCCCGTGGCCGGCCACTGAATGGCCGCCTCCCCGAACAGCGATCGGGAGGCCATCGCTCGTCGCCAGTTCGACCGCACGGACCACGTCTTCCGCACGGCGACAGATGACGATTGCCGCCGGGCGGCGGTCGATCGCTGCATTGAAAGTCGCGCGCAGGCGGTCGTACTCGGGGTCAGACGGCCGAACCAGCCTGCCCGAAAACGCTGCCCCGAGCTGCTCGACCGTGAGCATTGCCACACACATTGTGGCTGGCAGGCCGAACCGGTGTGTTTGGGGAGCCACTCAGCGAGGTTAATGCAAGTTCAACCGCGGTTTCGTAGGTGTCGCCTCGAATCCCGCCGGCGCTATTGCGCCCGCCAGGGGCAATGGTCGGCCCCGCAGCGGCAAATCAGAGGCGCCTTTCGTGTTGCAGTCGACTCTACCCATTAGGCACGAGCACAGAGCAGCCTACTCATTCTCCGGAGCCGGAATGGAATCGTACTTGGCGGCGAGTGCTGCCCGAATCTCGTCACTGGTTTTCCCCTCGCGCAGGCCCTTCCCAAGTTCCTCGAAGAACCCTTCAAGTCCGGCAGGGATGGTAACCAACAGAGCCTTCGATCCTGGCTCAATTTTGAATCCGTGCCGTGTGCCCCGAGGAACCCAAACCAATGCACCGGTGCCGGCCTCCTGAGTTGCGTGGCCGATGACGAAGCTAAACCTCCCCTCCAGGATGTAGAAGATCTCGTCGTGTTCCCGGTGGACGTGAGGGAGAGGCACCGCCGGCCCGTGGTACTCGATGATCTCGCAGGTGCCACCGGTGTCCGTCGCAGAAGCCCTCAGGGTGCCGATGAACGGCAAGTCCCGTCCCCGTTCCGGCGGCAGCACATCAGGCCGGCCGCGAGCGCCTGACTCGCTCATTGCGCCAGTATGCCGCCCTTTTCAGGCCTCAGTGACTCTGGGCTGGACGCTAAACGCGATGGGGACGGCAACGGCGCCGACGACCAGCATCTCCAACGCCCGTGCGCGTTGCCGAAAACCCGCCTTTAGAGCATGTGGATGGGACGTTGAATAGCTGTTCGAATTGGTCCAGGTGGTTCGAATAGCGTCCGGCTTGGGCTACTTTTTCTTTGTCCACTCTTCTTTATCTCAGCCTCTAGAGGATCTTATAAGGCGCCCTGCGCGCGCCCGGCCAGGCTGAGATCGCGGGTTGGAATCCCGCCGGGGCTATTTTTCCCGTTCTGAAGACCGCCCACGAAGGCGTTGATCGCATCTGCGAGAAGATTCGGCGCCGTCTGGCTGGCGGCGTGGCCTTGACCCTTCAGCTCGATAGCTTTCGAATTGGGAATGAGGCCGGCCAGGCATTCCATCCGCAGACGGCGTCGGGGCAAGGAAGCACCAGCGAATAGCAGCAGCGTCGGCACAGTGAATGATTGGAACTTCTGCATGTCAGTGCCGTACTCGTTGAACGCACGAACCTCGCGAGGGATCGTGTGCGCTGCCGCCAGTTGGGCCGGCCACGCCGGGCTTCGCTTGAGCACCTCGAGGTCGGCGGGCGACACGCCGGCAACACTGAGAGCGAACGTTTCGAGTGCCTCCTCCTTGTGTCCTTCGCCGATCGACGAATCCAGACCGAGTATCAAGTCGTCCGGAATGAACCTTCCTGGTGGCCTTGGACCCCCCTCGTAGAGGATCAGGCTCGCGAGCACGCTAACTCGGGTCGCAGCCTCTGCGGCACACGCGCCGCCGAACGAGTGACCGTAGAGATGTACCGCGGTGCCGATCCCCTCCACCACTGCCACGACGTCCTCGATCTCGCGATCGAGCTGATAGTCCGCGCTATCGCCATTGGCTCCGCGTCCGCGGCGGTCCATCGCATAGATGGTCAAACTGCTGGCGAGTTAGCGGAGTGACCGCTTTCCACGCCAAGTGATCATCCCCTCCCATGAACCACCACTAACGCAGGCCCGCGGCCCGTTCTGTGACAGGCGATGGTCGTGCCGTCGCTCGATCTGAAGGTGACGATCTCCTCGACGCTGCTGTGGGTGCTGGCAGTTCCTGCCATTGGCGCCACCCCCTTGATGACAGTCTGCGCCCTGCACAAAACATTGGGAATTGCGCGATCCCGCTATTGACAAACTCACCGCCGGAGACGGAGAGAAGACAGCAGAAGACCAGGCGGTGTTTCGTAGGTGTCGCGTCAATCCCGCCGGGGCTACCAAGATCTGTTCGGCATTGCATCGAACATGTTCGGCCTAGAATGGGCGCCGTCGGCCAAATCTCCCGGGTGGAGGTGCTCATGAGCGACATCCAGCTCAGCCGGATCAGGCTCTATTTCGAGGATCGGGGAACGGGGGTGCCAATCCTCTGCATCCATGGCGGCGGCGGCACGGCGGTCGGCTGGTTGATGTACGCCGACGAACTCGCACGTTTGGGCCGGGTGATCACCTACGACCGCCGCGGCTGTCATCGCAGCGAGCGCCCAGTGCCCTATCTGACGACCACCGTGGAGGAGCACGCCGAGGACGCTGCAGCTCTGCTAGAGGGCCTCAACGCCATTCCAGCAGTGGTCATCGGTAGAAGCTTTGGCGGTGAAATCGCCCTCGATCTCGCTGTTCGCCATCCCCAGCACGTGCGAGCCTTGGTGCTACTCGACCCCGCTGTCCTAACGCTCGACACTGAAGCCGAGCAGTGGGGGCGGACGCTGCAACGGCGCCTCCACGAGGTGCTCGACAAGGAAGGGGTAGATGCCGCCGCCGAGACCTTCTATCGGCTGGTCATAGGTGACGCCGGTTGGGCATCTCTCACGCCAGAGCTGCGCTCCATTCTGGTGGCTAACTGCCCCGCCCTTTTGGCTGAAATGGATGGCCAATGGTTTCGGCCTGATACCGAATCGCTGGCTCGCGTCGACCAACCCTGTCTAATCGTCGCGTCGGAGGCCTCGCCTCCGGCGTTTCGCCGCACCGTTGAACGGTTGGCGCCGATGCTCCCCAACGCCCACGTAAATCACGTCCCGGGCGGCCACCTGATCAGCCCGTTGGAACCCGCTGTGTTGTCCTTCCTGCGTGAGTCAGTCACTCCCGTCACTCGCAGCGTGTAGCAGAGTTGGCGGCTTAACCAAGCGTCTGACGCGTCGCATACGGACGGAGTTGTGCATTGTTTCCGCTTCGTACGCGGTCCCCAAGGACTGATCTTTGCTGCGGCGGGCAGACGGTCGGTGCGCTCTATACCTGGCGTGCGACGTTCAGTAGAAGATCAGATCCGGTTTAGTAGCTGTCGGGTCGAATCCCGCCGGGGCTGCTTTCGCTACTCCTACACACCGCCGTCGCGCTTGGTGTGTATAATCGATCCGTCATGAGGCGGATACAGATCCACATCGACG
This sequence comes from Candidatus Dormiibacterota bacterium, assembly GCA_955652705.1. Lineage (GTDB taxonomy): Bacteria > Chloroflexota > Dormibacteria > Dormibacterales > Dormibacteraceae > VBGR01. The sequence continues at coordinate 23,560 of CATPBK010000033.1, forward strand.
ATAACCTTGACGATGCTGCTGAGCGAGAGGCGGCACGCCGGGGCCTTTCCAAGGCCGCGCTCATCAGGGCGTCGCTGGCCCGGGAGCTCGCTGCGGACGCGACGCACGTCGAGGATCCCTGGGAGGCCATGGCGGGCTGGTTGGGCAACGGCCCGGTTGACGACCTCGACGCAGTCGTCTACGACCGCGATCGGTGAGGTTCGCCGACACCAGCTTCTGGTTCGGTCTGCAGGAGCGGCGCGACCGGCGCCACGAACAGGCCCGAGCTCTTGTGGCCCGGGGCGTCGGCAGGGTCGTCACGACCAATCAGGTGGTTGGCGAGACCTGGACGCTGCTCCGCCGCCGAGCGGGACATCCGGCAGCGGTTGGATTCCTCGACCGCTTGGGAGCCCTTCCGGACGTAGAAGTGGTACATGTCGACGACGCGACCGAGGCTGCAGCGTGGCGCTGGCTGCGGTCTCGGCCCGAGCGCGAGTACTCGTTTGTGGACGCGACAAGCTTCGCAGTAATGCGGCGGCGAAGGATCCGTGAGGCCCTTGCCTTCGATGGCGACTTCAACGCGGCCGGATTCGTCGAGGTGAGACCGGCCTGAATCGCAGGGTCTATTCGGCGTCAGTTGTCGGTGCGTCTGCCATACAACTGAGATCTGATGGGGGCTACTTCTACTCCACGTAGTTGCCATGGTGTAGTAGAATCTGGGCATGAAGACATCCCCAGCGGACGAGTTGGACGTCAAAGCCGCGGCCCTCGTGGCCGGCCGCACCGCCGAGACGATTCGTCGTTGGGTCTGGTCCGGCCGGTTGCGGGCGCAAAAGCGAGGCAACCAGCTCATCGTGGCTCGGGCTGATGTGGAGGCTCTTGCCGGAGGGGGCGAACGACGCCCTCTGTCGCTCGATGAGTGGGCGACGCTGGCCGAAGCCGCCTTACGCGGTCGGCGGGGACCCCATGAGTCCGCGGCCGACCTGGTGATCGAGGAGCGCCGGCGCAGGCTGGAAGAGGTGGGCGGTTATCGCGGTCGTTGACGCGAGTGTGGTCATCGACTGGATCGCGCCCGGCGCGGATCCCACATCACCGTCGATGAAGACGCTGCACCGGTTAACCCGTGGCAATGATGCTGTGATTGCCCCAGACCTGCTCTATATCGAATGCGCCAGCGCCCTGGCCGCCGGAGTACGGCGAAATCGATGGAAAGGGTCCGACGCCGACGCCGCCTACGGACTCCTCATGCGACTACCCCTGCAGGCCGTAGGCGATCGACGCCATCTCGAACGAGCGTGGGAGTTATCACGGCGTTACGACAACCATCCTGTTTACGACATGCTTTACGCTGCGACGGCTGAGGCGGTCGGCACCGTCCTCATAACCGCCGACGAACTTTTGTTGCAGCGCTTGGGCCACTTGGGCTGGGTGCAGCGCCCAGGGACTTGATGCCGCTTCCCAGGCCCTCGATGTGTTGGATTTGGTTCGAATAGAGGTGCGTCTGAAAATGCAGATGGATTTTTCGCCAGACAGGACCCTCTTTCCGTTCGAGTCCAGATGGTTCGACGGTGCGGGACCGCGGGTTCATTACGTCGATGAAGGCGAAGGGACTCCAGTCGTCATGTTCCACGGCAATCCGACCTGGAGCTTTCTCTATCGGAAAGTGATCAAGGAGCTCAGCGGCGAGTTTCGGTGCATCGCCATGGACTATCCCGGCTTCGGAATGTCAGAGCGGCCCGCGAACTACGGTTACACCTCGTCCGAGCATGCGGAGGTCGTCGGCGACCTTGTCGATCACCTGGGCCTCGAAGGCTTCATAGTCGTGGGCCAAGATTGGGGCGGGCCGATCGGCATGACCGTCGCCCTGGAGCGAGCGAGCCGGGTCGCCGGAATGGTTTTCGCAAATACCTGGTACTGGCCGGCCGAGGGATCGCTGGTGACATTCAGTTTGGTGATGTCGAGTCCACCGGCTCAATGGCTGATCCTCAACCGCAATTCATTTGTCAACTTCATCATGCCGCGGTCGGTCTCGACGCCGATGGAGCCGGCGGTTTTCAAGACCTACCAGGACGCGCAGCCATCACCCCAGGCACGGCGCGGCGTCGCGGAGTTTCCGCGGCAGATCCGGCGCGCAAGACCGATGCTGGAGCGCCTCGCCACCAACGCTCCGAGAGCGCTCGGAGACAAACCGTTGGAGCTGGTGTGGGCGATGAAGGATCCGGCCTTCGGCAGTCCGGCAGTGTTGGCGCGTTGGCAGCGCGACTTTCCCGGGGCGAACCTGACCAGGCTTGAAAATGCCAACCATTACATCCAGGAGGATGCGCCCGAAGCCGTAGCCGCGGCGGTCGAGCGAGTCCAGGCTCGCATCCGCTCCGCCTGACGCGAACACTCGAGATCAGGCCACGGCAGGCATGATGAAGCGCTGGAACTTCTCCAGCTGTTCCAGCTCGTCCTCGACCGGCCACATCAGCAAGGTCTGAGCGCCGGCATCGCGAAAGGCTGCCACCTTCGCAGCGGCTTCTTCCCAAGAGCCGATGAGCAGCGACTCGCGGATGAGCTCCTCGCTGCGGTTCAGGAAAGCCGCTACCAAGCTGCAGACGCGTGCCGCTTCCTGGCGACTGTCAGTGATGTGGAAGAACATGGTCGCGATTGCGTTTGGGAACTCGGCTGCGCTGCGCCCGCACCCGACGAGGTAGTCGTCCAGGCGGACGCGGGCTTCCGCAAACGTCTTCGGGTCCGTGTTGTAGGCCGAGGCCAGCCAGCCGTCAGCGAGTCTCGCCACTCGTCTCAGCCCCGCGTCGGAGCCCCAGCTGCCCACCCAGATCGCGACTCGCGCTCCTGGCGCCGGTTTTGGTTCCAGATCAATGTCAGTGGTGCGATAGAAGCGTCCGGTAAAGGCTTCGGGAGTCGCTCCGAGCAGATGTCGCAGTGCTCGAACCGACTCCTCGAATCGTGGACATCGCTCGTCGAAGTGGATGTTCACAGCTTCGTAGTCGCCACGGTGCGAACCCGGCCCAACCCCGGCAATGACGCGCCCTTGCGAAAGCGTCGCGAGCGTTGACACAGCCTTGGCAAGCTGGACGGGTCCGCGCACGACCGGAAGGGCGATCGTCGTCATCAGCGTCATGGCTCGTGTGGCGCTCACCACGGCGGCCAGTGAAGTCAAGGAGTCCAGATAGGGCCTGGTGAAGACGAGATGGTCGTTGGCAGCCAGGATGTCAAAGCCAAGCTTCTCGGCCAGGGCGGCGTACTCGGTCAGCTCGCTGACCGAGGCCTCGCGATCCCGGAGCAGCGCCAGCGGCAGATGCGCGCCGAACCGCATCAGGAGACTCTAGTGCGAGGTGGCGAGCCGCTGGTCGGCTCTAGAATCGGAGCCGATGCCCGCCGCCGAGATCCCGCTCTCCGAACACCTCAGGAAGATTCCGCCCGCGGTGCGCCCGACGGTAGAGACAGCAATCAGGACGATCAAGGAGGTCGCCCCGAAGGCGAACCCGATCACCTACCGGAGCCAGGCACCGCGCTCGAGTTCGGCGATGTGGAAGATCGTCCGCTACGCGGTCGACGGCGCCAACGTGGTCGGTGTCGGCACCTTCCCGAATCACGCGACCCTGTTCTTCTATCGAGGCCGCGAACTCGACGACGGGAGCGGCCTCCTGCAGGGCAGCGGCAAGGACTCGCGGTTCATCACACTGCGCGCTCCAGCCGATGCGGAGGGGCCGGTCGTCAAGCGGCTGGTGGAGAAGGCGTTCAAGCTCGGCCAAGCGCCAGCCGCTCGATAGCCCAGGCCACCACCTCCGCGGCGCGGGCCGGCGACGCTCCCACCAGAACCTCGAAAGAGCGGCGCGTGCTCGACGAGGTGAGCACGACTTCCAGCTCCACGAGCCGGCGCCGGTCCTCGGCGCTCATCCCGGCGGCGATCGACTCCAACCAGCCTTCGACCATCTGAATTCTCTCCTCGCGGTGGGCCCGCCGGGCGTCGTCCGCGAGTTGAGTGGCGAAGGCTGCTTGCAGAGCCGGGTCTAGTGATGCCTGTCTTTCGAAGACCGCCCGGAACGTGGGATAGAGGTCCTCGGGATTGGCGGGGGTCAGGGGTGTGCCAGGGAGCACCACGGCAGCTCTGATCTGCTCCCCGTAGTACTGGAACAGCCCGTCGACCAGTTCGGGCTTGGTCTTGAAGTGCCGGTAGATGGTAGCGACGGCGGCGCCGGCCTCTTCAGCCACCGCGGGGATCGAGAAGTTGGCCAAGGGGCGGGCTAGCACCCGAGCCGCTGCTTCGAGAATCCGGAGCCTGGTTGCCTCGGCCTGGTCCGTCCGCAGCCGGCTGGTATACGTCCTCGCCACAGCCCCATTTTAGCGAGATGCAGTCCTATATTGACAAGAGGGAGCCGGATCATGGATGCTTAGCGCCGGGGGCGAGGCGTTGATCACCTCAGGGGCCGATCTCAGACCGCTCAACCGGATTTCCGGGGCCGACCGCGCGCTCACGGGAGTCAAGGCGGCGGTTCTTGGCGAGCTCTTGGGCGCGGGCCTTCCCGTGCCCGCGGGTTTCGTCCTGACAACCAGCGCCCAGGCCCGGTTCATGAGCGAGAACCACCTGCCGGGCGATAGTCCGCCGGCGGCTCTGCTCGCCGCGCCTTTGCCGCGCGACATCATCGACGCCCTCCGCCAGGCCTGCGCAGCGCTGGGCGACGGGACCGTGGCGGTGCGTTCCTCTGGCGTCGCCGAGGACCTTCCGGACGCCTCTTTCGCGGGTCAGTACGAGACGGTGCTGGGGGTTGAGGGCGTCGATGCGATAGCTGCGGCCGTGAAGCGGTGCTGGGCATCCCGGACGAGCGAGCGGGCGCGCGCATACGCGCCGTCAGACGCGCGGGCTCAACAGGGAATGGCGATCCTCATCCAGCGACTCGTGCGAGCGGACGCGGCCGGCGTTGCTTTCACAGCCGACCCTCTGACCGGGGATCGCGAAGTGGTGGTGATCGAGGCGGTGCGTGGCCTGGGGGAACGGCTCGTCTCTGGGCAGAGCGTCGGCGACGAGTGGGTCGTGCGCGGCTCTTCGGCGACGTGCCGGCGGTCAACGGAGGCGGCGCTAACAGCTGAACAGGCTGTCGCCGTGGCGGATCTGGCTCGCCGGGTCGAGGGGCACCAGGGGGCGCCTCAGGACGTCGAATGGGCGATCAGTGCCGGAGAGTTGTTCCTGCTCCAAGCCCGTCCGATGACAGCCCTGGTCGAGGCCGTGGACTGGACGCCGCAGGTGCCCGGCGGCTGGATGCGCAACTTCCGGTATGGAGAGTGGCTGCCGGATCCGGTGACGCCGTTGTTCGAGACCTGGATCCTGCCCCGGATCGACAGGTCTTTCATCGGCACCGGGGAGCGTCTGGTGGGTCTCCGCCTCCAGGGTCCGACCTACCTGGTTGTCAACGGATGGTGCTTCGCGAATCCGATGGGCCGGACCTCGCAGCTGGGCTTCTTCGCCCAGGTTTTGAGGCATCCGAGAGTGTTCCGGGCTTTGGCGCTCCAGTTCAGCGATCCAGCCGTTGCAGACAAGCTCTTGGTCAAGCCACTTGAAAGGCGCTGGCGGGAGGACGTCTTGCCCCGTTATCGCGGGCTCGTGGCCTCGGCGGAGGAGGTCCTCGCCGACTCGAATCCCACTCAACTGCTCCGCCTGATCGACGCGGTGGCCGATCTCGCGGGTGAGTATCTGCTGATGCTCTCGTTCGGCGGCGGCTCAGCCTGGAAGGTCGAGGCCGGCCTGGCCCAGTTCTACGGCAAGCACCTGTTGCCGGTCATCGGCGGCAGTCATCAAGACCTGCTCTGCGGACTGGATACGCGCGGCGTCCAGGTGCAGCCGCATTTTGTGCAGAGCCTGGACTGGATCGCTCCAACTCTGGGAGATCTCGGAATCGTCGGGACGAGTGAGGCGGACGAAGGCCGCAGGGCCAGGCTTCGGGAGACCCGGATCGCCGCGGAGACCCACTGCCGTGCAGCTTTGGCGGGCAAGCCGCGGATGCTCAAGCGCTTCGACGGGCTCCTGGCTTATGCACAGCGCTACGCCGTAATGCGCGAGGAGCAGTGTGCGGATCTCACCCTTGGCTGGCCGGTGATCCGGCGAGCCGCGATCCAGCTCGGTGAGGAACTCCGCCGACGCGGCGTACTTGTCGCGGCCGAGGAGGTCTTCTTCCTTTCGCTCGATGAGCTGCAGGGCTCGCTGGCGCACGAATCGACCAGCAGCGCGCTGGCCGACGCGGCAGCCGGCCGCCGGCGCGAGTGGGAGGGCCGCCGAAAGCTCACGCCGCCGCTCGTGGTCGGCCGGCTGCCCGGGTTCTTCGCGAGCAAGATGACTGAAGCGCTGGAGTCGATGCGCGTCCCAGCCCGTGAGACGTCGGGCGCCATCCGTGGCCTGCCCGCCAGCCCCGGCCGCGCCAAGGGACCGGTCAGGATCATCCGCCGGCAAGAGGACTTCGCGAAGTTCCTGCGTGGCGACATCCTGGTGACGCAAGCCGCCATGCCGGCCTGGACGCCGCTGTTTCAGCTGGCGGCCGCCGTGGTCACGGACACCGGCACGATGGCGGCCCATGCCTCGCTCGTGGCGCGCGAGGTTGGGATCCCAGCCGTGGTCGGCACCGGTGACGCCACAGCTCGCTTAAGCGACGGCCAAATAGTGACCGTCGACGGTGCCGCCGGCGTGGTCGAGCTCGAACCGGTCGTGGACACCTTGGCAGGAACTGGCGCGGTTTAGCGGGTGTCGGGTCGACCGCCGCCAGGGCTCGGGCTGAGAGCTCGAGCGGCAGCCATGCGGGTGTGCACGCCCAGCTTGCGGAAGAGGTTCTCCACGTGCTTGTGGACCGTCCGATCGCTGACAAATAGGGCATCGGCGATCTCCCGGTTGGTCAGGCCTTCGGCCACCAGGTCGAGCACCTCTCGCTCTCTGCGGGTCAGGTGATGGGCTTCTGCGGCGCGCTCGACGCTCGTCACCATGCCGTGCACGAGCGAGCGTGTCTGCGCCGCCAGTTGGGCCTGCGCGATGTGCGGACGGATCAGCTCTGCCACCATGCGGTCGCGGTCCGAATAGTCTCGCCTCTGTCGGTTGAACATCAGAGCTCGGATGAGCGATCGGGCCGAGGGGACGAGGACCGCCAGTTGGTACTCCCAGCCGATCCTGTGATAGCAATCCTGATAGAGCTCCAGGCGCTTAAAGTCACGCCTGCTGACGAAGTCGGAAGCTGTCAGGGCCCGGGAATCACGGGTGAGGAAATAGTGGCTCACCATCGGGTGCTGATGGACGAGCCGGTCACAGGCCGCCTCTGCGTCCTCGGGGACGGCGTCAACCGGAAAATGCGACCTGGCCAGCTTCGCGCCGTCGGCGCTCATCTCGTCGTAGCAGATGGTGTCCGACGGGATCAGCTTCGCCAGGCTGGAGAGCAGCCGGTCGGGGAAGATCGCCTGTTCCTTAACCCCGTCGATCTCCTGGATGAAGCCCAGGACGGCGTACAGGTCTGACTGGCTCAGTCGAGTCATCCCGCCTCCCGCCGCGAAAAATACGCCGAATTGCGAATCGACGCCGCCTTCAGGCGCGCCTAGCATCGCCCCTATATGGGGAAAGCGCTGACACGAAAATGACTGTCGAGGAGAAGATCAGGCTGATCCGGGATCTCTACGGCGCCTTCGGGCGCGGAGACATTGCGGCGATTGACGCGGCGATGGTGGACGACGTTGGCTGGCATTTTCCCGGTACCAGTCCATTGGCGGCTGACGTCAGGGGCAAAGCGGCAGTGATGGGCCAGCTCGGATTGCCGATGCGGTATTTCCAGGACTTCAAGCTCGAGGTTCACGATGTGCTCGGAAATACGGACCACGTCGTCGCTCTGGTCTCGAGCCAGATGCGCCACAACGGCCGGACCTTGCAGGACAAAGAGGCCCACGTCTTCCACATTTCCGACGACGGCAAGGTGGCGGAGGCCTGGTTCACGCTCAACACGGAGCAGATGAAAGCGGCGCTGGAAACCTAGCAGTCGCCGCAGCGCGAATTTAGGTTTGACGTCGGGCTGATTCAGTCCGCGGCTGCGGCCACGACCTCCACCAGACATCGGGCCTCGTCGAGCGGACGTCCCGATTCAGAAAACAGCCTGGCCGCCTCCCGCCTCAAGGCGGCTGCCTGGGCGGGGTCTCCCTCGGCGAGACGCAACGCACCTCGGGCCTCCCAGACGGCAGCCAGCCAGGGACCTCCTTGCCACATGCCGGCGATGCGCTCCGCATCCGCGAGCGACTGACGTGACCGCGCCAGCTCGCCCGAGCGGGCGTAGGCCATAGCGGCTGCCACCCGAAGGCCGATTGAGCAGGGGCCGCATACCTCCATTGGCCGCAGGATCTCCTCAGCCTCTCCCAGGATCCGCTGTCGCAGGACTGGCTTCTCGGCTGCTTCGACCATGGTGGCGAAGACGCGGACGAGGAGGTGCGAGGCAAGCTCCGACCGTTCTGCCAGGGGGCGCGCGGTGGCCAGGTAGCCGGCCGCGTCCGCCCGTCGATCAGCGGCGAGGGCAACTTCCGCCAGCCGCACCAGTGCAAAGGCGCGTCCCGAAGCCGCCTCCGGCGCGCCATAGAGTTCGGCCGCGCGCGAGAGCCACTCGCGGGACTCGTCGAGGCGGCCGGCGAAGAGCTCCGATTCGCCGATCAGGAGGCTCATCAGCGCCTCGGCCGGGATTGAGCCCGCTTCGATTGCGAGAGGCAGGAGCTCCCGTGCGAGCGTGGTGATGGAAAGGCTGTCCGCCCCAGCGAGTGAGGCTTCGGCCAGGCAGAGGTGCGCGTCGAGGACGAACGGCGCCTGGTCGATCCCCAGGCGGAGCGCTTCCGCGAACTCCTGACGGAAGCGATCCGGCCATTGACCGCGAGCGAAGGCGACCATCCCGAGTAGACAGCTGGCTTCGCCGAGCTCCCGCCCGAGGTGATGCTCGGTCGCCAGTTCGCGCACCTCTTCAGCCAGTTGCTGCGCCGCATCCAGGTTGCGCCGGTTCCAATGCACCAGCCCGCGGGCGATGAGTGCCTGGCCCCGCTCGGCCGGACTGGGTGGCTGCGATCCCTGCATAGCGACCGTTTGCTCGAACACCGCGACCGTCGCCGGCTCCGGTCCCACGCCGAGGTCGACGCGGAGGATTTCACGCAGCTTCTGGAACTGGCGGATCGCCGCCTGCCGGTTGCCCGACTCGAGGTGTGCTCGCATCAGAGCGCGGCAGGCCTCCTCGTCGGCGCCGTCGAGCTCCAGGACCTGGTCCCAGCGACCCGCCGCTCGAAGCAGCTCGAGGCGACGCCTGCGGAGCCGCTCGCGGTGCGACTCGGTCCATCCCAGGTAGCGGTCCTCGGGCAGCAGATCGCCGGTGAAGAGCTCGGCGGCGGCAGCGGCGCCCGTTCCGGTGGCGAGAGCCCTGGTGGCCTCCGCCTCGATGCGCTCGGCGTCGATGCTGAGCTGGCCCGTGGGCCAGAGCACCAGCATGTCGCCCTCGGCGCCGATGGCCTCCTTCCCGCCGAGGCCCTGCCGCGCGTAGTAGACGGCCTTGCGCAGATTGGCAGCAGCCGCCTCGGGGCCCAGATCGGGCCACAGGCCCTCCATCAGCTCCCCCCGATGAAGCCGGTGCTGGGGTGCGAGCGCGAGGCGCTTCACGAGGTCGGAGCCACGCCGATGGCGCCAGGCGAGGGCCGGGACGGGGCGACCATCGATCTCGACCAGAAAGCCACCCAGAAGCCGTACCGCGCAGGTTCGGGGCATCGGCAATTGGGACGATACCGCGAACCGCGAGCGGGGGAACGCTCCGGGAACATGCCCTCCTCACACTCCTCGTCAAACGAACAAAGAGGAGGCAAGAGAGCACATGGCTATCTCGACCAACAGGCAAATGCTTGTCGAAACCGAGTGGGTGGAGGCCAACCTCGGCCGTTCGGACATCCGGCTGCTGGACGTCGACGAGGACACCGAAGCCTACGGCCGTGGTCACCTGCCGGGTGCGCTAGGCATCCATTGGCGGAATGACCTTCAGGATCCGTTGAGGCGCGACTTCGTCGGTCCGGCGGCCTTCGCCGCGCTGATGGACCGGTTGGGCGTCGGCAACGACACGCTCGCCGTCCTCTACGGGGGCAATAACAACTGGTTCGCCGCCTACGCCTACTGGTACTTCAAGTACTACGGACACCTTCCCGTCAAGCTCATGGACGGTGGCCGCAAGAAGTGGGAGCTTGAAAAGCGTCGGCTGACGTCCGAGCCGACCGAAATGACACCCACTGCCGGGTACCGGGTCGGGAGCGTCGCCGACGAGATCCGTGCGCTCCGGAGGCTTGTCGAGGAGGACGTGGTAGGTCATCCGGAAGTCGGCCTGGTGGACGTGCGCTCGCCCGAGGAATACCGTGGCGAGCTGCTGGCGCCGCCGCATTTGCCGCAGGAGCAGGCCCAGAAGCCGGGTCACATCCCTGGTGCCAGGAACATCCCCTGGGCCAAGGCGGTCAACCCGGAAACGGGAGCCTTTCTGCCTCCGGAGGAGCTGCGAGCTCTCTACGCGGGCCAGGGCATCACACCCGACCGCGAAATCGTCGCTTATTGCCGGATCGGCGAGCGCAGCGCGCACACCTGGTTCGTTCTCCACGAGCTGCTCGCGTACCCGCGCGCGCGCAACTACGACGGCTCTTGGACCGAGTGGGGCTCCTTGGTCGGCGCTCCGATCGAGCGCTGAGGAGGTGAACATGAACGGCCATTTCGCGTCGGGCAACTGGATCGTCAACCACGGCCGCCAGGGGGAATTCATCGCCCGCTGGACCGAATTCCTGGAGTGGACTCGAGCGTCCGCTCCGGGCCTCCTGTCGGCTCACCTGATTCAGGACTCAGACGACCCCATCCATTTCGTCTCTTTCGCCAGTTGGGAGAGCCAAGAGGCTATGCGGACCTGGCGATCCCTACCTGACTTCGCGACCAAGCTGAGCGCCTGCCGCGCGCTCTGTGACGACTTTCGCGGATCCACTTACACAGTGGCCGCGACGGTGTGACCGCCCAGATGGCCACTGCCAGCCCAGCCCGGAGCGCTACCGCCGGTCGACCTGCCGATCCGCTCAACCGCGAGACACCGGCATCGGCCCTGGTGCACGGACTGGTCACGCCCAATGCACAGTTCTACCTCCGCAACCATTTCGCGGTTCCCGACCTGGACGCCGGCCGCTGGCGGGTTCGGATCGGCGGCCTCGTCAAAAGCCCGCTGAGCCTCGGCCTGCAGGATCTGCTCAAGCTGCCGGCGCGCAGCGCAATGGTCACACTCGAATGTGCGGGCAACGGGCGCTCACTGCTGAGGCCGCCGGTCGCCGGCGAACAGTGGGGGCTGGGAGCGGTCGGGACCGCGCGCTGGACGGGGGTGCCGCTGGTTGACGTGCTGGATCGGGCGGGACTCCGATTCGGAGCGAGGGAGGTCGTGTTTCGCGGCGCCGACGGGTTCGAACGCAGCCTCACGGTGGAGGAAGCGCGAGACTCTGGGATTCTGCTGGCCTACGCCATGAACGGCCGGCCGCTGCCTGTCGAGCACGGGTCCCCACTGCGCGTCATCGTTCCGGGCTGGTACGCAGTCGCGGACGTGAAGTGGCTGATCGACGTCGAGGTCATCGGCCACGCTTTCAGCGGGTTCTTCCAGACCAGCCGGTACACCTACGAATGGCTGCGGGATGGCGGGGTGGCCAGGGAGCCGGTCCGCCGGCAGCGTGTCCGCGCCTTGATCACCCAGCCGGGCGCTGAGGACCTGATAGCTGTCGGCCCCTTCGCAGTCCGAGGACTGGCCTGGTCGGGAGTTGCACCTGTCGCGCGAGTCGAGGTAAGCGTCAATGGCGAGGCCTGGCGCTTGGCCAGGCTCCTCGGGCAACCTCGCGGACACCGCTGGCGGCGGTGGGAGCTGATCGTTCGAGCCGGCCGGCCAGGTAGGACCACGATTCGCGCTCGGGCCACTGATGCGGCGGGCCGAGCGCAGCCCAACCAGGCAGAGTGGAACCGCCTCGGCTACGGGATCAATCCCACCCAGGAAGTTTCTGTTCGCGTGGAGTAGGTGGCGCGGGTCGGCCCGCTAGAACAGCCAGTAGCCGGAGATCACGAGCGCCGTGGGCAGCCGGACGGGCCGCGCGTGGAGCAGCAATCCAGGTGGATTGACGATCCTGAGCCCGGCTTTGAAGGCGGTCTCGACCAGCGTGACGGCGCTCCCGGGTATCTCCAGCATCACCTGCGCCCGGCGCGCCAGCTCCGCGCGGAGTGCGTCTCCGGCCGCCGCCTCATCACGCCCAGCCAGCGGCCCAAGCCAGCCTTGCTCCGACACATACGAGTACGCGATCGCCTCGCCTTGTCGACGCCAAACTGTGACGTCTCCCTGCGTGGCCCAGTACCCGTGGTCGACCCTCCGGTCGAATCCATAGGCAGCCGCATCAAGCGCGGCCAGGTCGTCGCCAGAGGGGGAGGCGGGCTCCAGATCGCGGGGCGCCGCCACCCGAGGTGTGCCGCCCATGACCAGGACGGGTGTCGACGGGATCAGCCCGATCCGCGCATAAAGCGCATTCGAGATGGGCTGGATCGCGTCGGTGATGGTGGCTCGCCGGGCCGGCCATCCTGCCGCAGCCAGCTCCAGCAGGCCGGCTCCGAGGCCGCGACCCTGGAAGTCCGGATCGACGAAGAGTGCGGAAAGGTACCAGAACTCGCCGCGGACGATCGCAGCCGCAAAGGCCACGACCTGGCCGTCCACCTGCGCCACGAAGCACCTCGCCGGATCGTGCGCAAGGAGATGTCGATGGGGCGCGGCGAACCTCTCGAACGGTGTTTCGTTCCGCGCGAACCCATGCTGGCGGTAGAGGCCACCCTGGGCGCGATTGAAGAGGCCACACTCCGCCGGCAGGTCAGCCTCGGTGGCCAGGCGATAGTCCACCGGTCACAAGGCCTGGTGCTCGAGCTCGGCCACCGTCGGAGGCAGGCCTTCCAGCGGGCTCCGGAAGCGCGGCGTCCAGCCCAGCTCGGATTTGGCGCGGGCGTTGGAAAGCCGGATCTGGCTGTCCAGCATGATCGTCTTCAGATAGGGCGCGACCAGGCCGATGACGAAAGGCGGAACGGTCAGCGGCGCTGGGGCGCGCGCCGCCTTGGCCAGGCAGCGCAAGAAGTCGCCCAGCGCCAGGGACTCATCCTCGGCGACGTTGTAGATCGAGCCTGACCGCCCGCGCTCGACAGCCGCGACGACTGCGGCCGCCGCGTCCTCGATGTGGACCCAAGGCGTCACGCCGGTCGCGCCGGCCGCCACCGGCACCCGCCGCTTCCGCAGCTGTTCGATCAGCTCTTCGGTGCCCGCGCCCGGCCCGTAGAAGCCGGCGAAACGCAGCACGATGCCCTCCAGCCGTCCGGCCCTGGCGGCGGCCAGGACGGCCTTCTCCTTGGTCGCGATCGCCTCGATCGCCGGCAGCGTCGCCACCGCCGGCTGCCCCACCGGAACCTCCAGGTCCTCGGTGAGCGGCTCGCTGCCAAGCCGGCCGGTTCCGTAGATAAGAAGGAAGGACTCCGCGACGTAGCGCCTGACGCCGTGCCCAAGCGCCGCCGCCAGCAGATTCCCGCTCCCCTCGGTGCGGACGCGGTTGGTCGCCTCCAGCTCACGCGCGCGGATCGGGCCGGGCTTTGGCAGCGCCGTCAGCAGGTCGACGATGACTTCGGGCGAGGCTTCCGCGACCGCCCGCTCCAGGGCAGGCGCATCGAACACGTCGACGATCAGCGCGCCCGCTCCCAGGTGCTGGAGGAAGGCCTTCCGGTCGATGCTCCGGGTCGTGCCCGTGACCTGGTGGCCGTTGCGCAGCAGCTGGCGTACAACCGGCGGGCCGAGCGCCCCGGCGGCGCCGGCCACGAGGACCTTCATTTCGCCTTCGCGGCAAGGCGGCGCTCGATGGACACCGAGTAGGCCGCGCGGCGCGCGGCCAACACCAGGTCGTCGGAGCATTCGATGCCGTCGATCACTCGAGTCGGGTCGAAGACGCGCCGCTCGCAATCGGCGGCCGGGTCGGCGACCGGGCGCTGGATCTCGAGGCGGCCTGCGTCGACGCGCTCTCGCGACTTCGGCCAGGCCTTCGTTGGGTCGTCCACCCGGTCCCCGGCGGCAGCCAGCCGGAGGCTCAGGCGAAAGCCGGCCGGACCTTTGGTGAGTCGTTCGGCCAGCTCTTGCTCCAGGAAGTCGCGTCCCAAGGCGCGCGCCTCGCCGCGAGCCATGACGCGCTCGCCGGCCTCCGGCTCCAGCGTGTAGCGGAGATAGCGGCCGGTGCCCGCAGGGTCGACCCAACGAAAGGAGTGCAGGCTGTTGTAAGCCGTCTCGACGCGGCTTGCCGGAACCGTCCCCAGGTGGCGCGCCGAGTAGATGATCGCGCGGGCCGATTCTGGGTGGGCGAGGACGAAGGCGAGGATGCGATGCGGGGCGGGACGGCGCGTCTTCGGGTTGACGCGCCGGGCTTTCGTCAAGGCTATGAACGCTTCCGGGTCGCGCACAAAGAAGACAGGCAGGTTGTTGGCGACGATGTCGGTCTCGCGGCCCTCCGGGAGGAGAAACTTGACCGCCATGCCGAACACCTCGGCGCGGTAGTCGGCCGCCTCCGGGTCGCTACCGGCATTGGAGAAGCGGACCAGCGCCGGCACCGGCTCGCCCTGCATGTGCGGCGCGCTGGTTAGCTTCGCGGCCGCTGCCGAGGCGGTCCAGGTTCCTTCACAGCAAATGCCTTTGGCGTGCGCGGCGCGGAACCCCTCCCGCGTGCCGGCGAACTCGTCGATCGTGTCCACCAGGCGTCGCCCGATGTCCTCGGTCACCCTGAGCCGAGGGTAACCGAGGACGGGAGGTCGGCGAGCGGCTTACGTGACGGTCACGTCGTCGTAAAGGGTGTAGGTCGGGTCGCCTGCGTAGTTGTCGTCGTGGCTGATGAGCGTCAGCGTGTACGAGTGCGAGGCGGTCAGGGTGGCGCTGGCGCGGGTCCAGGTGTTGTTGTTGGTGCAGGTCCTGGCCAGCACCGTCCGGGTTGTGCCCGCGGTGTTGTCCCTGAGGGTGGCGGTCGCCCAGTCATAGCGCACGGTGTCCGGGCAAACGACGTTGTAGTAGAACGACAGCGTTCCGCCGGTCGAGCTCGCCGTGAAAGTCTGCCTGATCCAGCTGTCGCCGTTCGTCGGCGAAGTGCCGCCGACACGGGCCGCGTAAGTGCCGGAGTGAGCTGATCCGCCGGAGACCACTGCCGTGGTCCCTGCCGAGGTCCAGCCCGACAGGCTGCCGGTCTCGAACCCGCCGTTCACGATCGGGCTCGGCGCTGGAGCCGTCACGGTGACGGCGACAGTCGTGGAGTGCGTGTTGGAGCCTTCGGTCCCAGTGACGGTAACCGTGTAGGCACCGGTCGCGACCGCGGCACCCACGTTGACCGTAAGAGTGGAGGAGCTGCCGGCGGCGACTGACGTCGGGTTGAGCGAAGCGGTGGGACCTGCGGGCGTAACGCCGGCGCTCAGGCTCACGGTGCCGGCTGAGCCGACAACAGCAGTACTGATCGTGCTGCTAGCGCTGCTGCCCCGCTGGATGCTGAGGCTGGTCGGGTTGGCCGAGATCGTGAAATCGGCTGGCGGCGGTGCGGTCACGTTGACGGTGACAGTCGTGGAGTGCGTGTTGGAGCCTTCGGTCCCGGTGACGGTAACCGTGTAGGCACCGGTCGCGACCGAGGCACCCACGTTGACCGTAAGAGTGGAGGTGCTGCCGGCGGCGACTGACGTCGGGTTGAGCGAAGCGGCGGGACCTGCGGGCGTAACTCCGGCGCTCAGGCTCACGGTGCCGGCTGAGCCGACGACAGCAGTACTGATCGTGCTGATGCCACTGCCGCCCTGCTGGATGCTGAGGCTGGTCGGGTTAGCGGAGATCGAGAAGTCGGGTGGTGGAGGCGGCGTCCCGATCGTCAGGTCGTCGAAGAGCGTGTACGTGGGGTCGCTGGCGTAGTTGTCGTCATGGCTGACCAGCGTCAGCTTGTAGCCGTGCGAACCCGTGAGCGGGGCGGTCACGTTCGCCCAGAGGCCAGCGTTGGAGCAGGTGGGGGAGAGCACGGTCGTGGTCGTGCCGGCCGTCGTGTCGGCCAGCGTGGCCGTTGCCCAGTCGTAGGTCAGCGTGTCCGGGCAGGTGACGAGGTAGTAGAAGGAGAGGTTGCCGCCGCTCGCCGGCGCGATGAAGGTCTGCGCGATCGAGCTGTCACCGTTGGTCGGCGAGGTGGACCCCACCATCGCCGAGTAGGTGCCGGTGTGGGCGGTCCTCGAGATTGAGGTCGACCCGGCGGAAGTCCAGCCGGAGAGGTCGCCGGTTTCAAAGCCGCCGTTGGTGATGCCGGCCGGCGGCGGCGGGCCGGTCAGGGTCAGCGTCACGGTCGTGCTGTGAGTGGCGCTGGTGCCGGTGCCGGTCACGGTCAGCGTGTAGGTGCCTGCGGCCGCGGTGCCGCTGTTGACCGTGAGGGTGCTGGAACTTCCGCTGGTGACGCTTGTCGGATTGAGCGTGGCGGTCGCGTCGGAGGGCGCGCCGCTGACCGCCAGGTTCACCGTCTGAGCGGAGCCGGCGGTGGTCGCCGTGCTGATCGTCGAAGTGCCAGATGCGTTCGGGCCCTGCGAGAGGCTCGACGGGTTCGCCGAGATCGAGAAGTCGTTGGTCGCCGTGCCGCCGCAGCTAGGGAACTTGAAGCTGGCGATCCGGGTTGCCCAGTTGAAGGAGCCGTTGCTAGGGATGTATTCGTTCGTGTACCAGAAGGTGCAGCCGTCCACCGGGTCGACCGACATGCTGCTGTAGTCGCCCCAACGACTCAAGCCGCCGTTCTGCGAGCCGCCTCCAGAGATCACTGTCGACTCGCCCTGTGCCATGGTGCCGGTCGCGTCAGCAGCGAGCCGGCCGGTGTAGGCGATGCTCGGGTGGATGCTGGAGCTGGAAACGCTGAATCCAAGCCCGATGTCTCCGGACCGGTCCATCGCCGCGCTGCCCATCCAGCGGTAGTTGCCGTCAGGCGCGTAGGTACCCGACTGGAAGAGGGTCGGGTTGCCGCTCTGCATCCGGAGCTCGTACCAGCGGACGCCCACGCTCGATCCCGCCGTCACGCTGTGCGTCGTGACCAGCGACTCGTGGTCGCCGAAGTTCCGGTAGGCGAGGCGGTACATGAGGCGGTCGGCTAGCGAGTCGAGCTGTTGGCTGGTCCCGCTCTGCGGGATGCAGGTGGCGCCGCCGCAGGCGGGGGAAAAGGCCGGCACCGTGATCGTGGTGGGCCCGCTTAAAGTCGAGTTGCTGGGCGTGGTCCAGTCCGCGTGGAAGTTCCAAGCGGCCAGGCTCGCATTGTTGGCGCCGAGGCCGACGACGTGGTTGGGCGCGCCAGCGGGCGGTAGCGTAGCGCCGTCCAGCGACGATGGCAGCAGGCCGGAATAAGTCGGGCTCGTCGTGAACAGCTGCTGCGTCGCGGCGTTCCCGGCGAGCATGTTGCTGCGGTCCATGACGGCGACGCCGGCCCCGCTGAAGGAGGCGCCGTTGGCGAAGACGTTGACCGTCAGGTAGTAGCCGTCCGGCCAGACTCCAAGCTTCGGGTAGTCGGGGAAGTTGGTGTTGCCCCAGTCGAAGGCATAGCGGTAGTAGGAGCCAGTCGGGTCGCTGCTGGTTGACACCGCCACACACATCAGGTAGGGGAGCGTGGTGACCGAGAACTGGGTGACCAGCCAGCGACCGGCCATGTGGTCGTAGAGGATCGTCGGGTCGCCGTCGTTGTTGGCCTGGCAGCCGCCCCCAAAGCCGTTCCAGAGGGTGTTGATCGCTACCGGTCCGTAGAGGACGGTGCCGCTCTTGTTGAAGATCGCAAAATCGGTGTTGACGATCTGGAAGTAATCGCTGGGGCCGACGGCGCCGTTGGTATCCGGCGGCGCGGCGTTCACGGTGAAGGTCCCCTGGGGTCCGCTGAACCCATTACCCACGCCCGCGAAGTTGGTCGTCGCGCTCGGGATCCTCGGTGTCGCCACGCCCAAGCCTGGCGTCGCGGAGTCGGTGGAGCTTTGAGTCGTCGGCTTTCCCGGCAGCCCGCGGTGCGGCTTCTGATGGACGGGCTGGTGGTCCTGATGGTCGCCCTGCTGGTTCGCCTCCGACACCAGTGGCGCCGAAGTGTCGTGGTGGGGAGAGCTGATGATGATGGGACCCGAGCTCGCGGTCGCGGCCGCCGCGGGGCTTGGTGCGGCCCCCAGACTGAATGCGACAGTCGCGAAAAGCGCCGAAAAGGCGCGAAGCCGTGATTTGGTGATGAACACCCCGCCCTCCCTTAACGAACCACCGATGAAGAGCAAAGAATCAAGCCATAACCGAGCGGCCTTGTCAAGGCAAGCCGCCGCGCCAGGCCTCTCTTCGTGAGCTCGATCGTCTTCGCGGCCATCGCACCCCACGGGAGCCTGGCCATACCGGAAGCTCGAGGGCCGGAAGAGAAGGGAAAGGGAGACGCCACCGCTGCCGCGATGGTGGAGCTCGGGCACCGCTTCGCCGCCGCCCGGCCTGACGCGATCGTCATCTTCACGCCCCACAACGTGCATGTGGAGGGGGCGCTGGCGGTGGTCGTGGCCGGAAAGGCGGCCGGCGACCTGGTCCAATGGGGAGGTCCCCAGGTCAGGCTGGAGGGGCCGCTCGACCGGGATCTGGCGGTCGCCGTCAAAGACGCGATTCGCGCGGCCGGCCTGCCTGTGGTGGGCATCTCCTTTGGCGGTAACGACCCCGCGGCGACCGTGCACCCGATGGACTGGGCCGTCCTGATCCCGTATTGGTACTTGGGCGGTCGCTCGGACCCCCCGGTCCCGCTGGTCATCGTCTCGCCCTGTCGCGACCTCGGTCCTCTGGAGCACGTCCGCGCCGGCCGGGCGGTCGCGGCCGCTGCGGCCTCGAGCGGGCGCCGGGTCGCGCTCGTGGCCAGCGCCGACCATGGGCACGGGCACGATGCTGCTGGTCCCTATGGGATCCGGCCTGAGTCGAGGGCCTACGACGACCGCGTGGTCGAGATCGTCAGGTCAGGCCGGCTGGAGGGTCTTCTGGGGCTGGATGCCGAGTGGGTGAACGCAGCCGCGGCCGACAGCTGGTGGCAGATGCTGATGCTGCACGGTGCGCTCGGCGTCGGCGTCCGGGCCGACCTGCTCTCCTACGAGGCGCCCACCTACTACGGAATGCTGACGGCCGCTTTCGAGGTCAGCTGAACTCCAGGCTGTAGCCCAGCCGGCGCCGGTGGACGATGGCCGCGCGGGCTCCGACCTCCTGCAGCTTTCGGCGCAGGTGGCTGACATAAATCCGGATCTGCTCGGCCGAAAGCCGCGGCTCGCCCCAGGCCTCCTGCAGCAGGATGGACGTCGTGAAGCTGCGGCCCGGGTTCGCCAGCAGGAAGGCCAGGAGCTGGGCCTCTCGCCGGCTCACCGGGATCGATTTGCCGCCGAAGTGCAGCTGTCGGGTCCGCGGGTCGAGCTGGAGGCCGCGGAGCTGGTTGTGGCGGGTCTCCCAGTAGAGCCGGCGGGCCTCGAGCCGGTCCCAGCGGTCGAGGTCGGCGATTGCTTCAGGCGCGCCCCCAGCGCGGCGGCCCCGCCGCTCGAACTCCAGCGCGACCAGCTCCGAGTAGATGCGTAGCCAGTGGAGCGCCGTCTCGGCGTCCCGGGTCGCGGTGTCCTCGCCCTCGATCCCTACGAAAGCCGGTGTCGACTCCGGCTCCATCGGAGGAGCTTTGATGGAAGCCTCCCTTTGCGGCCTTAGAGTGGCACTAATGACGCAAACAGGCGAGCAAAGAAAATCCTGCGTTCGCCGGCTGGGTCCGCCGCCTGGATGTGGGTCGACCGGCGAGAATTAGTCGGCGGCGCCGGTGTAGCTCAGCCTGGCAGAGCAGCGGCCTTTTAAGCCGAGGGTCCAGGGTTCGAATCCCTGCGCCGGCACCAAATCAAGCCTCCGAAGCGGCGCTAGCCGCGCATCAGGACCGTGCGAGCTCCTCGACCCGGCGGGCGATGTCGTCACGGATCTCGCGCACGCGCTCGCGCGTCTGCCCTGCCGGGTCGGGCAGGTCCCAGTCGAGGTAGCGGCGGCCCGGGATGACCGGGCAGGCGTCGCCGCAGCCCATCGTCACGACCACGTCGGCCCAGCGGCCGAGCTCGTCGCTCAGCCGTCGCGGCTTCCGCCCGGCCAGGTCGACGCCGAGCTCCCGCATCACCTCGACGACCTCGGGGTGCACCTGGCGCGCCGGCTCGGTGCCCGCCGACTCCGCCTCGTGCCGGCCGCCCGCGGCGCGCAGGAAGAGCGCCTCGCTCATCTGGGAGCGCCCGGCGTTCTGCTTGCACACGAAGAGCACCTTCACTGTCATCGGAAGATACCCTCAGACCCGGCGTGAGCTTCCACGGCTGGCAGTTCCTCAGCGCCGAGCTGGCAGGCGGCCTCCTGGGCTGGCGCTTCCTGAGGACGGGGCCCCGGAGATGCTGCGTATGATGGCCGCGCCGGGCACCGGGCATTCAAAGCACGAGCACCACCAAGGCTCGGAGCCAGGGGATCACCACTGAGAATCCAACATCTGAGGGGGCTCTTTTCTTGAGACCGCAAATGGTAGATAATCGATAACCATGGCTGTTGGCATTATGCACATCCTTTTGGTTGAGGACGATCTGACCGTCTCTGACATGTACAAGCTCAAGCTGGAGATGGACGGGTACCGCGTTTCCGTCGCCGCCGATGGCGAGGAGGGGCTCCGAGTAGCCCGCGACCAGAAACCGCACCTGATCTTCCTCGACGTGCGCCTCCCGAAGATGGACGGCATGACGGTTCTGGAGGCCCTCCGCGGGGATGACCAGACCCGCCACATCCCGGTCCTGATCCTCTCTAACCACGGTGAGCCACCGCTGATCGAGCGCGGCCTCCGGCTCGGTGCCCGAGAGTTCCTGCTCAAGTCCCAGACCACGCCCGCCGGCGCCTCGGCTCGGGCTCGAAGCTGGACCGGGCCGCCGCAGAACCGCAACGGCCGCCAGCAGGCGGTCGGCCCGGCCAAGACCAAGCGCCCGCGTAAGCGCAGCTCCACCTAGCCGCCGGGCGCTGCTAGTCGACGTCGAGCGAGTAGATCGGGATCGGGTCGACGGCGCCCTTCAAGATCATCGGGTCGCGGGGCGTCGTCTTGGCCTCCGCCCTCAGCTCCAGGAAGGTGTTCTGTGAGACGAACACGTCGGGCGGCCTGATCTTGGAGAGGTAGGCCGCGTTGTTGACCGGCACTCCGATCAGCGTGTACTCGAGGCGGCGCTCGGAGCCGATGTTGCCGCCCACCACGTCGCCGCTGTCGAGCCCGATGCCGACCTTGATGGGCGCCAGGCCGGCGGTTTCCCGGGGTTTGTTGATCTCGCGGATGGCTTTGATCATGTCGCTGGCGGCGCCGACCGCGCGGGCGGCCGAGTCCGTGACCGGCACGGGCGCGCCGAACACGACGAGCAGCCCGTCGCCCTGGAACTTGTCGATGTTGCCGCCGTGGCTGAGCACGATGTCGACCATCAGCCGGAAGTAGTCGTTCAAGAGGGCGACCAGCTTCTCCGGCTCCATGGCGTGCGAGAGCTTCGAGAAGCCCGCGATGTCGGAGGCCAGCATGGTGACCTTGAGCTTTTCGCCGGCCAGGAAGTCGCCCTTGGGATCGCTCAGAACCCGCTCCATGACCTGCTTGTTCACGTAGCGCTCGAAGATCCGGCGCATGTGCTCGGATTCTTCGTAGCTGGTCTTCAGCTGGGTGTAGAGGCGGGCGTTCTCGATGGCGATGCCGGCCTGGTGGGCGAGCGCCTGCAGGAACTCTTTGTCGCTCTCTTCGAAGAGGCCGGCCTTGAACGGATTGTCGACGTAGACCGCCCCGATCACCTCGCCGCGCACGATCAAGGGGACGGCGATGATCGACCGCAGGTTGCGCAGGATCACGCTCTGCTGGCCCTTGAAGCGGTCGTCGGAGATGGCGTCCGTTGTGATGACCGCGGTCGCCGTGGCCACGACCTGCTCGACGACAGTCCGCGAACCTTCGAACACCGACGGGTCCGAGCCCGACTCGCTGCGAGCCATTCGCACCCGCATCACGCCGTCCTCGACCAGCACGATGAAGCCACGGGAGGCGTTCATCAGGTCGATCACCTTGTCGATCAGCGTGCGCAGGACCTGGTCCAGGTCGAGGGTGGAGGTGAGGTCGGCGGCAACCTCGTAGAGGAGCCGGTCGCGGGAGGTCTCGGGCTCGGTCGCCATCTGGGAGCGCGGCCCAGTCTAGCGACAATGCCCCTCCCTAAACTGCGATCAATGTCCACCACTCCGGCCGTCCAGCCCGACCTGCCAAAGATCCTGGATGGGCTCAATCCCCAGCAGCGGGAGGCCGTCGAGCACGTGGAGGGGCCGCTCCTCATCTTCGCCGGCGCCGGGTCCGGCAAGACCCGGGTGCTGACCGCCCGGATCGCCTACTTGATCGCCACCCGCAAGGTCTGGCCGGACCGCCTGCTGGCGGTCACTTTCACCAACAAGGCGGCACGCGAGATGCGAGCGCGCGTCGAGGCTTACGTCGGCGACGTGGCCCGCCAGATGTGGGTCGGGACCTTCCACCACACGGCAGTCAGAATGCTGCGGCGGGAGGCCGAACGCCTCGGCTTCGAGCGCAGCTTCACGATCTTCGACGACGACGACACCCGGGCCGCACTGAAGCGGGTCCTCGACGCCCTCGGCCTGGACCCGAAGCGCTACCCGGTGGGGATGATCGCGAACCAGATCTCGACCGCCAAGAACGAGCTGAAAGGGCCCGATCAGATGCCCAACCGGAGCTACATCGACGAGGTGGTGCGCCGCTGCTACGTCGAGTACGAGGCGATCCTCCGCCGCTCCGGCGGCCTCGACTTCGACGACCTGATCCTGAACGTGGTGCGCCTGCTCCGTGACTTCGAGGATGCCCGGCTCTACTGGCAGGACCGGTTCCGCTACGTGCTGGTGGACGAGTATCAGGACACCAACCACGCGCAGTACGTCTTCGTGAATCTGCTCGCCGCCGGGCACCGGAACCTGGCCGTCGTGGGCGACGACGACCAGTCCATCTACGGGTTCCGGGGGGCGGACGTGCGGAACATCCTGGATTTCCAGCGCGACTACCCGGACGCCAGGGTCGTCCACCTGGAGCAGAACTACCGGTCGAGCCAGTCGATCCTGGACGCCGCCTACCACGTGATCCAGCACAACCCGGAGCGGGCGCCGAAGCGGCTCTGGACCGACCGCAAAGGGGGCGAGAAGGTCTTCGCGGTGCAGCTCTACAACGAGGTCGAGGAGGCGGAGTACGTCGCCGACGAGATCGAGCGCCTGCGCCGGACCGAGAGCCGCAAGTACCGCGAGTTCGCGGTCCTCTACCGGACGAACGCCCAGTCGCGGGGGTTCGAGGAGGTTTTCGTGCGCCGCCGGATCCCCTACCGGCTGGTGGGTGGGACCCGGTTCTGGGAACGCCGCGAAGTGAAGGACCTGATGGCCTACCTGCGCCTGCTGGCCAACCCGGCCGACACGGTGAGCTTCGCCCGCATCGTGAACGCCCCGCGCCGAGGCATCGGCCAGGTCACAGTCGACCGGCTGGTCAACCACGCCCGGGAGCGAGACGTCCCCGTCTGGCAGGCGCTCGAGGAAGCCGCCGGGGCGGGCGTGCCGAAGGCCGCTCTCGGCGCGATCGACCATTTCTTGAAGCAGCTGCGCACACTCCGGCAGTCGGTCGGCGTCTTGCGTCCTAGCGAACTGGTCGACCTGGTGGTCGAGGTGATGCAGCTCAAGCCCTACTACACGGACGGCACGCCGCAGGGCGAGGCCCGGCTCGAAAACCTGCTCGAGCTGCGCGGGCTGGCCGAGGAGTACGACCCGCTGGAGCCGGCCGATTCCCTGTCGGAGTTTCTGGCCGACGCGGCGCTGACCTCGGACGTCGACACCTACGACGAGTCCGAAGAGGGCGTGACGCTGATCACGTTGCACATGGTCAAAGGCCTGGAATTCCCGATCGTCTTTCTGGTGGGACTCGAGGAGGGCGTGCTGCCGCACCAGCGGGCGCTGGAGGAGGACAAAGGCCTGGATGAGGAGCGTCGCCTTTGCTATGTCGGGATCACGCGCGCCCGCGACCGTCTCTACCTGACCTGCGCCTTCAGGCGGCACCTCTATGGCCGCGCCGCGGCGGGCATGACCAGCCGCTTTCTGCTGGAGATCCCGCAGGCCCTGATCAGTGCGCCCCGGGAGGGCAAGGCGCCGGCCCCACCGCCCCGGCACGACTATCGCGAGCGGTTCCTGGAGCGGACCGCGCAGGCTGCCCCCGTCCCGCCGCCTGTACAACGCTTTACAGAGGGCGAGCGGGTGCGTCACTCCGCTTTCGGCGACGGGGTGGTGATCAAATCGACGCTAACCCGCACCGATGAGGAGCTGTTGATCAAGTTCGATAAGGCGGGGCTCAAGATCCTGAGCGGCCAGCTGGCGCCGCTGGAGAAGTTGAGTTGAGCTCCGGGCGAGGCTGGATTTGGGGCCCCCCGGCCGCAGGCCGGGAGGGCCGGCGCGAGTGCGCCGGAAGGGGGGCAGCGGCGTGCGGAGCTCGCCGCGCCGCCGGCGTCAAGACCGCGCGTCAGCGCGCCGCGAGCGACAGCGAGCGGGCATGCGTCGTGACCACGGCGCATCGGGGGGGCGGAGCCCCCCAGAAGAGGTGGCCTCGCACTTGAGCAAGGCCCTCGCATCGAAGGCAGACTCCCTCAGGGAGCAAATCCGGCGGTGGGACTACGCCTACTACTCGCTGGACAACCCGGAGGTTTCTGACGCGGAGTACGACGCCGCCTACCTGGAGCTGCGTCAGATCGAGGAGGAGAACCCCGACCTGGTCACGCCCGACTCACCCACCCAGCGCGTCGGCGGCGAGGCTGGAGAGCAGTTCGCCAAGGTCAAGCACCGCTCGCCGATGCTGAGCCTCCAGAACGCCTTCGACGAGGAGGAGATCCGCGCCTGGGACCGGCGGGTCCGCGCGGTGGTCGGCGACGATGTGGCCTACACCGGCGAGCTGAAGATCGACGGCCTGGCGATCAGCCTCACCTACTCGAAGGGCCGCTTAACACGCGCCGCCACCCGCGGCGACGGACTTGTCGGCGAGGACGTCACGGCCAACCTGCGGACGCTGAAGAGCGTCCCCTTGAGCGTCCGGCCGGCGAGCGGCCTGCCCGACGAATTCGAGGTCCGGGGCGAGGTTTACTTCCCGATCAAGGCCTTCGAGAAGCTGAACGAGGAGATGGACGCTCAGGGCCGGCCCCGCTTCGTCAATCCGCGCAACACGGCCGCCGGCAGCGTGCGCCAGCTCGATCCGAACGTCACCGCGTCACGGAACCTGCAGACGTTCATGTACACGCTCGACCCGGCGGGCGCCGCCCGCTCGCAGTGGGAGGCGCTGGACGCAGTCGAGAAGATGGGCTTCCGGGTCAACCGCAACCGCCGCCGGCTCGCCGGAGTGGAGGAGGTCATCGCCTACCACCGGCACTGGGAAGAGCACCGCGACGACCTCGACCACGAGATCGACGGGGTCGTGGTGAAGGTCGACCGCCATGACGAGCAGCTCGAGCTGGGCTTCGTCTCCCGGTCGCCGCGCTGGGCGATCGCCTTCAAGTACGCGCCCCAGACGGCGGAGTCGGTCGTGGAAGACATCAGCGTCTACGTCGGCCGGACCGGCGTGCTGACGCCCGTCGCTCACATCCGCCCGCTGATCGTGGGCGGCGTCACGGTCCGCAACGTGACGATGCACAACGAGGACCAGGTCAACGAGAAGGGCGTGCACGTCGGCGCCCGCGTGGTGGTCCATCGGGCGGGCGACGTCATCCCCGAGATCGTCTCGGTGATCGATCCCAAGCCAGGCTGGAGGATGCCGGCCAGATGCCCGCAGTGCGGGGGAGAGGTGGTCCGCGAGGAGCCCTACGTGGCCCATCGCTGCATCAACCCGTTCTGTCCCGCGCAGCGCCTGGAGCGGCTGCGGCATTTCGGCGGCGTCATGGACATCGAGGGCCTCGGGTACTCGACGCTGCAGCAGCTGATCGAGCGCGACCTGGTGCAGGACCCGTCCGACTTCTATGGCCTGACGCAGGAGCAGCTGGTCGAGCTCGAGCATTTCGGCCCCAAGTCGGCGGCCAACCTGGTCGAGCGAATCGCGGCCAGCAAGACTCCCGAGCTGGCGCGCTTCCTGGGCGCGCTCGGCATCCCCCAGGTCGGCTGGGCGACCGCCGAGCTCCTCGGCGCCGAGTTCGGCAGCCTGGAGCGGGTTCGCGACGCTTCGGAGGAGAACTTGCGCGCAGTCGAAGGCATCGGGCCGAGCCTGGCCAGCGAGCTGCGCCGGTTCTTCCAGGGCCAGGGCGGAGAGCTTCTCGACAAGCTGCTGGCGGCCGGCGTCCAACCCGAGGCGGCGGCGCCTCCCAGCGAAGGTCCGCTGACCGGCAAGACCCTCGTCTTCACAGGGACCCTGGAGGCGATGTCCCGCCCGGACGCGGAGGCGCTGGTGCGCTCGCTGGGCGGCAAGGCGGCGGGCAGCGTCAGCTCCAAGACCGACTATCTGGTGGCGGGCCCGGGCGCCGGCTCCAAGCTGGAGAAGGCAGAGCGTCTCAAGGTCTCGGTGCTCAGCGAGCAGGAGTTCCTGGACCTCGTCGGCCACGAAAGCAGCTAGCTAAACTCGGCCAGTGACCCTCTCCCGCGACCAGGTCCGCCATGTCGCCCTGCTCGCTCGCCTCGGCCTGGAGCCCGGCGAGGAGGACTACTACGCCGAGCAGCTCTCCAGGATCCTCGACCACATCGAGCGGCTTCAGCAGGTGGACACCGACGCCATCCCACCGACGGCACAGGTGGTCGAAGTGCTGCCGGTGATGAGGGAGGACGAGGCCCGCCCCTGCCTCAGCCAGGAGGCCGCGCTGGCCAACGCGCCGGAGACGGAGGACGGTTTCTTCGTCGTACGGGCGATCCAGGAGGCCGACCCCGGATGAAGACCACCGGAACGTCACCGGATCTGACGCGCCCATGCGGGCCGCTGCCGGGCGTGACGCCTCCGCTACTCAGTCACGCACCTTCAGGTGCGCTCCTTCCGTTGCTCGCCGTCACACGGACGGCATCGGGCCACCTGGATCGCGCCATCTCTCGGCGCCGCCCGGAGGCCTTCATCCGGTGACCCAGCTTTACGCGCTCACGATCGGCGAGCTGGCGCCGCTGCTGCGCGACCGGGAGATCTCCGCGGTCGAGCTGCTGGATGCCCACCTCCGGCGGATCGAGGCGGTCGATCCTAAGGTCAAGGCCTACCTGCGTCTCACGCCTGACCTCGCGCGCGCTCAGGCTGCGGACGCCGACCGCCTCTTCCAGGCCGGCGCAGCCGGACCCCTCACCGGCATCCCGGTGGCCATCAAGGACGTCCTCTGCGTGGAAGGTGTCGAGACCACCGCCGGATCGAAGATCCTGGCCGGTTTCAAGCCACCTTACGAGGCGACCGCGATCGCGCGCCTGCGGGCCGCCGGCTGCGTCTTCCTCGGCATGACCAACTGCGACGAGTTCGCCATGGGCAGCTCGACCGAGAATTCCGGTTTCTTCCCGACCCATAACCCGTGGTCGCTGGACAAGGTCCCGGGCGGCTCCTCGGGCGGCAGCGCCGCCGCGGTGGCGGCCGGGGAGGCGGTCTTCGGGCTCGGAACCGACACCGGCGGTTCGATCCGGCAGCCGGCCGCGCTCTGCGGAGTCGTCGGCATGAAGCCGACCTATGGGCGCGTCAGCCGCTACGGCCTCATCGCCTTCGCATCGAGCCTCGACCAGATCGGGCCCCTTGCGCGCAGCGTCACCGACGCGGCGCTGGTGCTGAGCGCGGTCGCCGGGCCGGACCCAAACGACTCGACCTGCTTCGACCGGCCACTCGACCTTTCGCAGCTGGAGGCCGGCGTCCGGGGGATGCGCCTCGGCGTGCCCAAGGAGTACTTCGAGGTGGCGGGGATGCAGGCGGGCGTGCGCGAGAGCGTCGAGCAGGCCCTGGCGGCGCTCGAGGGGACCGGCGCGGAGCTGGTCGACGTCACGCTCCCGCACACCGACTACGGGCTGGCGGCCTACTACATCATCGCGCCGGCCGAGGCGTCCTCCAACCTGGCGCGGTTCGACGGCGTCAAGTACGGCCTGCGCGAGGCGCGGGCGGAAAGCCTGATGGACACCTATCTGCAGACGCGGCGGCAGGGCTTCGGCGCCGAGGTGCGGCGCCGCATCATGCTCGGGTCCTACGCGCTTTCCAGCGGCTACTACGACGCCTACTACCTGAAGGCGCAGAAGGTTCGCACGCTCATCAAGCGCGACTTTGACGCGGCCTTCGAGCACTGTGACGCGGTGGTCTCGGCGACCTCGCCCACCGTCGCCTTCGAGATCGGCGCCAAGACCGGCGACCCCTTCGCCATGTACCTGAACGACGTGCTCACGCTTGGTGGCAACCTGGCGGGCCTGCCGGGCGTCAGCCTGCCCTGCGCGCCGGCGGGCGGCCTGCCCGTGGGGCTGCAGGTCCTGGCGCCACAGTTCCGGGAGGACGTCGCGCTCCTCGTGGCCCGAGCCTACGAGCAGGCCGGCGGTGCGCGCGCGGAGGTGGCCAGGGTTGCCTGAAGCAGGCGACTGGGAGGCGGTCATCGGGATGGAGGTGCACGCCCACCTGAAGACCGCCTCCAAGATGTTCTGCGGCTGCAGCACCGACTACCTCGGCAAGCCGCCCAACAGCAATGTCTGCCCGGTCTGCCTGGGCCTGCCGGGCGTGCTGCCGGTGATCAACCGCCGGGCGGTCGAGCTCTGCCTGAAGTCGGCGCTCGCGCTCAACTGCGAGATCCAGCCCTCGACCAAGTTCGACCGCAAGAACTACTACTATCCCGACCTCCCCAAGGGTTACCAGATCAGCCAGTACGACCTGCCCATGAGCCGCAACGGCTGGCTGGAGGTCGACGGCAGGCGGGTCGGCATCACGCGGGTCCACCTCGAGGAGGACACCGGCAGGCTGGTCCACGCTGGCGACCGGCTGGAGTCGGCCGACCGCTCTTACGTCGACCTCAATCGGAGCGGGATGCCGCTCATGGAGGTCGTCAGCGAGCCCGACCTGCGCTCGGCTGCCGAGGCGCGCGATTTCGCGATGGCCCTGCGCGGCATCCTGCGCGCGGTGGGCGCCGGCGAGGCCGACATGGAGAAGGGCCAGCTCCGCTCCGAAGCCAACGTCTCGATCCGGCCGCGGGGCTCCGAAGAGCTCGGAGTCAAGACCGAGCTCAAGAACATCAACTCTTTCAAGGCGCTCTTCAACGCGGTCGAGTACGAGATCAAGCGCCAGGCCCGGGAGCTGGAAGCCGGCCGGCAAGTTGTCCAGGAGACGCGCGGCTGGTCCGAGCCCGAGCGGCGCACGTTCAGCCAGCGCTCGAAGGAAGTCGCCCAGGACTACCGCTACTTTCCGGAACCGGACCTACCGCCGCTCGCGTTCGCGCCCGCCTGGATCGCGGAGCTGCGGAGCTCATTGCCCGAGCTGCCGGCCGCGCGCCGGGAACGCCTCGTGTCCGAGTCCGGACTGAGCGAGTACCAGGCGCGCCTGCTCGCCGGCGACCTTGAGGTCGCCGACTACTTCGAGGAGCTGGTTCGCCGGGGCCTGAAGGCCCAGCCCGCGGCCAACTGGCTGATCGGCGAGATGCTGCCCCGCGACGAGCCGCTGAGCGTGCCGGTCGCCGAGACGGCCGAACTGCTGAAGCGGCTGGAAGCCAGTGCCATCAACCGCGAGCAGGCGCGCGCCGTGCTCGACCAGCTCTACGAGACGGGCAAGCCGGTCGCCGAGCTAGCCGCCGGCCTGGAGCAGATCTCCGACGCCGGCGCGCTGGCCGACGTGATCGACGCCGTGCTCGCCGCCAATCCGCAGGCGGTCGCCGACTTCAAGGCCGGTAAGGAGGCCGCCGTCGGTCCGCTGGTCGGCAAGGTCATGCAGGCGACGGGGGGCAGCGCCAACCCGAAGCTCGCTCGTGACCTGCTGCTCGAGCGGCTCAGACGCTAGGCCCGGTGGACCAGCCGGCTCGGGGCCTGCCGATCGACGGCCACGTCCACACCGAGTGGTCCTGGGACGCTGCCCGGGGATCGATGGAGGGGACCTGCCGGAAGGCGATGGAGCTCGGCCTACCGGCGCTCGCCTTCACCGAGCACGCCGACTTCGTGACCATCCACGACGGGCAGCACGCCCTCGATGTCTCGGGCTACCTGGAGGCGGTGGAGCGCTGCCGCGCCGGCTTCCCCGACCTGCGGATCCTGACCGGCGTCGAGCTCGGCGAGCCCCACTGGTTTCCGGAAGCCGCCGCTGAAGTGCTGGCGGCCGGACCGCTCCAGCGCGTCCTTGGCTCCGTCCACTGCATCGAGGTCGACGGCCGTGCGGTTGACATGAGCACGCACGGCCTGCTCACGCCAGAGGCGGCCGCTGCGCTGATGCGCGCGTACCTCATGGAAACGCTTGCCATGCTCGAGAGCGAGCCCGCGTTCGAAGTGCTCGCGCACCTCGACTACCCGAAGCGGTATTGGCCGCACGGCGAGCTGCCCTTCTTCGAGAGCGACTTCGAGGAGGAGTACCGCGACGTCCTCCATGCGGCAGCCCGGCGCGGCTGCGTCCTGGAGGTGAACACGACGCGCGGCATCGAGCCGCAGCGCGGGCTTTGTCCCGGGCTGACCGTGCTGCGCTGGTGGTGGGAGGCGGGGGGCAAGGCGGTCGCATTCGGGAGCGACACCCACGAGCCCGCCCGGCTGGCCGGCGGGTTCGAGGTGGCGGCGCAGGTCGTCGAGGCGGCCGGCTTCCGGCCCTCGCCGGATCCCACCGCCTACTGGCTGCGCTGAAGCGCAACTCGGAATGCCTGACGCCGACCTGACCCTGCGGACCGGGAACCCGGCCCACGGCGGCTCGGTAGTAGCCCGTGACGACGGCCGCGTCGTCCTGGTTCACTACGCGCTGCCGGGCGAAACAGTCGAAGCGCGCCCGCGCGGCAAGCGCGGAGGCGTCGCCTGGGCCACTGCCGAACGCGTCCTCGAAGCGTCTCCAGACCGGGTCGCCGCGCCCTGCCCTCACTTCGGCCAGTGCGGGGGCTGCCAGTGGCAGCACGCCCGCTACGAAACCCAGCTGGAGCTGAAACGAAAGGTGGTCGAAGACCAATGGGTGCGAGCGGGGCTGCGCTTTCCGCCCGAAGCGCCGGTGCTCGGAATGGCAGACCCATGGCGGTACCGGATCCGGGGCGAGTTCGAGGCGATCTACCCCCCGGGCGGCGGCTTTGAGCTCGGTTTCCACCGGCTCCGTTCGCATTCGGTGCTGCCGATCCGGACCTGCCCTCTCCACGACCTCAGGATCGAGCGCGCGCTGGGCGCCTTCCGGCAGGCGGTGCCGGAGCTCCGCATCCGGGGCCTCAAGCACGTCGAGCTGACCGTCGAGCCGGCCGGCCAGGGGCTCCTCTGGCGGGCGGCTCTCGAGGGCCGCCCGGCCGCAGCGCCGGGGGAGCTGACGGCGCGCGTCGCCGAGCTCCTGCCAGACCTGGTGGTGCTCGACGACTCGCTTGATTTCGAGTTCTGGGGCCTCCGCTTCCGCGTCCGCAGCGACACGTTCATCCAGGCCAACTATCGCCAGATGCAGGTGCTCTACGAGACCGCGCTCGACCAGCTGGCGCCAACTTCAGCGGACGCGGTCCTCGACCTCTACGCGGGCATCGGGACCATCAGCCTGGCCATAGCCCGCCGCGCCGGATCGGTGACCGCGATCGAGGAAAACCCCCAGGCGGTCGCGCTCGGCCGGCTGGCGGCGCGGATCAACGGCATGACCAACGTGGAGTTCCGGACCGGCAGGGTCGAGACCGTCTTGCGGGAGGTCCGGCTCGGCGCGCACCAGGTCGCGCTGCTCGACCCACCCCGAGCCGGCCTGGAACAGGCGGCGGTGGCGGAGCTGCTTCGGCTCGGGCCGCACCGGATCGTCTACGTGTCGTGCGAGCCCTCCACGCAGGCCCGCGACGTGGCCGCGCTCGTCCGCGGTGGCTACCGCGTGAGAAGGGCGGCTATCGTGGATATGTTCCCGCAGACGTACCACATCGAGTCCGTGGTGCTGCTCGAGCGGACCGGTGCCTGACGAAGGGGGTTAAGAAGTGATCGTTGTGTTCCGCACCAGCGGCAACGACTGGGACAAGTTCGTCGACGTCGTGCGCCACCACAAGCAGGACATCAATCAGGCGGGCGCAAAGCACGTGTGGGTGCACCGCAACCGCAAGCACCCGGACGAATGGATGATGGTCCAGGGCTGGCCCGACAAGGCCACGTTCGACAGGTTCGCCGAGGGCAAGGGCAAAGAGCTCGACCGGGAGGCGGGCGTAAAGTGGAGCGACGTCTCAACCTGGGAAGAGGTCGAGGTCTAGGGCCTCGGCCCAGAGATCGGCGCATCCGCCGGCGAATGGGCCCTTGCGACCCGAATTTAGCCCCCATCCGCCGGCGGACGGGCGTTTCAACGAGCGACTTCAGTCCTGAATTCTGAACTGGACGCGGCTCACCCAGGCCGAGTTCGGGCCTGCCAGTTCCCGCCGGATCCGGTTGTGCTCCTCGTCCTGGTCGTAGCGGTGGTAGGCCTCGATCGAGTCGAAATCGGCAACCACGGCCAGGTCGGCGTTCCCCTCACGGAGCCCGAGGTCAGGCTCGACCTGGATCCAGTCCATCCCGTCGACCCGGAGAGCACGGAGCGCGGCGGCCAGCTCCGCGATCGTCGCCGGGGCGGCCTCCGGCCTGGCGCCGATCAGCGTCACGTTGCGGACCGAGCCGGACGGCCGCTCCTCCGGCATCTCGAACTGGACCCGGTGGCCCACCAGCACGATCGGCTGCGCATGCTCCCGCCGGATCCGGTTGTGTTCAGCGTCCTCGTCATAGCGCCGCCAGGCCTCGGCGTCGTTGAAGTCGGCCACGATCGCGTAGCTATCGTTGCCGGCTCGCAGCTCGAGATCAGGGCCGGCCAGCAGACTTTGCATGCCCTCGACGCGGAGCCCCAGCAGAGCCTCGCGCCAGGCGGCTACAGCCTCCGGCCGGGCGCCCGGCTTGAGCTTCGCCGTGTAAAGGTGCCGGATCATCGTCCGGCCTTGATCCTGACAGCTTCGGCAAGCCGGGCGACGCCCTCCCGAAGGTCCACGTCCGAGCTGGCCAGGCTGATCCGTACCTCCCCGGCGGCCACCTCGCCGAACGCGGTGCCCGGCGCTATCGAGAGGCCCCGCTCGCGGACGAGCCAGAGTGCCAGGTCGCGCGAGTTCATACCGGCGGCAGAGACGTCGGCCATGCAGTAGAAAGCGCCGTGCGGCACGCTGACGAGCATCTCCGCCTCGGCCAGGAGATCGACGGTCAGGTCGCGGCGGTGCCGGTATGCGGCCACCATCTCGGCGACGCAGTCCTGGGGTCCGTCGAGCGCCGCTTCGGCCGCTTTCTGAGCGATGGTGTTGGGCCCGGACGTGTTTGACTCCAGGACCTTCGTGATGGAGTCGATAGCCGCTTCCGAGCCGACCGCGTAGCCAAGCCGCCAGCCGGTCATCGCATAGGTCTTGGAGAACGTGTAGATGCTGATGACGCGGCCGTCGCGCAGGAAGCTGGCCGGCGCCACGTGCTCGCCGTCGAGCACGACCTGGTCGTAGCACTCGTCGCTGACGAGCCAGAGGTCATGGCGCACGGCGAAGTCGGCGAGTGCCTCCATGACATTTCGCGGGAAGACGGCGCCCGTCGGGTTGGCGGGACTGTTGATGAGGAGGACTCGCGTGCGCGGAGTCACCAGCGCCTGCAGCCGCTCCATGTCGGGCAGGAAGCCGGCGGCTGCCTCGAGTGGGTAGAAGACGGCGCGGGCCCCGAGCCAGGGCGGCATCATCCGGTAGTTGGGCCAGCCTGGGTCCGGCAGGAGGACCTCGTCGCCGGGCGCCAGCGTGGCCGCGAGTGCCGCGGCGAGCGCGCCCACCCCGCCGACGGCGCAGGCGATCTGCGACGGGCTCACCGAGTAGCCGTTGACGCGCCCGATCTTGGCAGCGATCCGCTCGCGGAGCGAGAGCAGGCCCTGAGTGTGCGTGTAGAACGTCCAGCCCTCGTCGATGGCTCGCTTGGCGGCCTCGCCGATGTGGTCCGGGGTCCGGAAGTCGGGCTGGCCGACGTCCAGGCGGACCGTGCCAGGGGTCGCAATCGCGATGTTCGAGATCTCCCGGATGCCCGAGTGGAGCATCTCGGCCGGGCCCGCGGACAGCGGGGGGAGGCCCACCCAGCCATGGTAGGGGAGAGAGAATGGCGAGAAGAAAGTGAAGGCGCTGGTCTGGCTGGGACCGGAGCGGATGGAAGTTCGCGACGTGGACGAGCCGCGGGCGGGTCCTGGCGAGGTCATCGTGAAGACCGAGGCGGCCGGGATCTGCGGCTCCGAGGTGGAGGGTTACCTCGGTCGGATGGCCAATCGCAAGCCACCTCTGGTAATGGGGCACGAGTACGCCGGCGAGGTGAGCGAAGTCGGCGAGCGAGTGGACCCCGCCTGGCGAGGACGCCGGGTAGCCGTGAACCCGATAGTGGGCTGCGGCCACTGCCGCTACTGCACCGCCGGTGACCGCAACCTCTGCCCGGACCGCCATCTGGTCGGGATCGGTGTCCCAGGTGGGTTTGCGGTGGCGAGCGTGGTTCCGGAGCGATGCCTCTTCGCGCTTCCGGACGGGATGGACGCTCGGTTGGGCGCTCTCGTCGAGCCGCTCGCCAATGGCGTCCATGCGATGCGGCAGTTGACCGGGAATCCGGGGCGGGTCGCGGTGATCGGGGCCGGCACCATCGGTCTGGCCTGCGTTCAAGCAGCGCTCCTGAACGGCGTCGAGGTGGTGACAGTGGTCGAGCGCCATCCCAAACGCCGGGAGCAGGCTCTGGGCCTCGGTGCTCACGAAGCCTTCGAGGACCTGTCCGCCGTCAAGCCGGGCCAGAACGTGGTGGTCGACGCGGTGGGCGCCGAGGCCACGCGGAGGGGGGCCGTCGAGCTGCTGGGCCCGGCGGGGACCGCGGTTTTCATCGGCCTTCACGACGACGAGAGCGCCCTGCCCTGGCATCAGGTCATCCGGGCCAACCTCCGCGTGCAGGGCACCTTCGGCTACGCCGATCGCGATTTCCAGCAGGCCCTGGACTGGCTGGCCGCCGGCAAGGCCGCGCTGCCGTTGAGCCCGATCCGGCCGCTCACAGACGGACCCACGGCCTTCAGCACGCTCGCGCGCGGGCCGGTCGACGAGATCAAAGTCTTTCTTGGCTGATTTTTTGGCTGACCTGGGCGGGAAGGTCGCCGTCTGCACCGGCGGCTCCTCTGGGATCGGCGCCGCCATCGCCGACCGGCTCGAGGCGGCCGGGGCGACCGTCCACCGCGTCAGCCGGCGCGGGCCGATCGCGCTGGACGTCACCGACCGGGCGGCCGTCGACCAGTTCGTACAGGGCCTCGA
>CATPBK010000034.1 GCA_955652705.1 Candidatus Dormiibacterota bacterium
GGAGCACAGCCCTGCCCCCCCTCCGCGCCACCCGGCGCCGCCCCTGGCCTTCGGCCGGGGCCCCAAATCCTGCCTCCGAGGCGGTATGAGTCGGTCAGGCATGGTGGCGGATCGGGGGCAGCGGCACGGCCGCCACGACCTCGGCGACCACCTCGGCGGCCGCCGCCCTCCCACGCATCCCCAGACGGTGCGCCATCACGGGCACCGCCAGCGACTTCACGTCATCCGGCAGCACGAAATCCCGGCCCGCGAACAAAGCCAGCGCCTGCGAGGCCCGCTGCAGATAGAGACCTGCCCGCATGCTCGCCGGCAGCGCGACCTCTGGCTGCTCCCGGATCGCGTCGAGCAGCGAGACGATGTAGCTGCGGATCGCCGCGGCCACGACCACCTTGAGGCACGCCTCCTGGAGCTCGATCACCTCCGCCAGGTCGAGCACAGCCCCCAGGTCGGCGATGGGGTCGCCGTGCTGGCGGCTGGCCAGGATCTCGGCCGCCTCGTGACTCGTGGGTGGGCCCATCGAAGCGGCCACCAGGAAGCGGTCCAGCTGCGATTCTGGCAAGGGGTACGTGCCCTGGAATTCGACGGGGTTCTGGGTCGCGATCACGAAGAACGGGCGCGGCAGCGGCCGCGTCTCGCCGTCGACGGTGACCTGCGCTTCAGCCATCGCCTCCAGAAGCGCCGACTGCGTGCGCGGCGTCGCCCGGTTGACCTCGTCGGCCAGCACCACGTTGGCGAAGACCGGTCCGGGCACGAAGTCGAAGGTGCTCTCCTTCTGGTTGAACACGCTGGCGCCGGTGATGTCGGCCGGCAGCAGGTCGGGCGTGCACTGGATGCGCTTGAAGGTGCCGCCCACCGACGACGCCAGGGCCCGCGCGAGCATGGTCTTGCCGGTGCCAGGGAGGTCCTGAAGCAGAACGTGACCGCCCGCCACGAAGCCGGCGGCGGCCAGACGGACGGTGTCCCGCTTCCCCACGATCACGCGCGCCACGTTCTCCTCCAGCCGGTTCAGGAGCCGGGCCGCGCGGGCGGGTTCCAAGGCGGGGGTCGCCATAGCGGCGCAATTCTAGCCAGCGAGCTCGGCCGCGCTCGGGATGAAGGCTGGCCGGGCACCCTCTAGTAATACCGTTCGGGGAGTGATACGTTATAGCAAATGGAGGTGATTTAAGGGCAGCCCATGTATATAGATCTTCCCAGTCTGCTTGTCTGGATCCTGGTCGGCTTGGTGGCTGGCTTCGTCGCTTCGCACGTGATGACAGGGCACGGCTTCGGTCTGCTCATGGACATCGTCGTCGGCATCATCGGCGCCTTTTTGGGCGGTTTCATGGCCGCGGCTGTCGGCCTCAGCGCGACCACCCTGATCGCACAGATCATCGTGGCGTTCATCGGGGCCATCGTCCTGCTCATGCTCCTGCGCCTGGTCGGACTCGGCCGCACTCGTCGCCGAATGCTCTAAGGAGGACCTAAAGAACAAGTGCACATCATCATCTGGCTCATCGTCGGACTGATCGCCGGCGCGGTGGCGGGACGGCTCGTGGCCGGCCACGGCTTCGGCATCATCATGGACATCGTCGTCGGCGTCATCGGCGCCTTCCTGGGCGGCTTCATCGCCGGCTTGCTGGGCGTCGCGGTCACCAACCTGCTTATGCAGGTAATCGTTGCCATCGTCGGCGCTGTGATCTTGCTCGCGATCCTCAAGGCCATCGGCTTCGGCCGGCGGACGACGACCTCCTAACGCACTCAACCCGGCGCCCTCGCGCAACCTGAGCCGGTCCCGCCCGGGGCCGGCTCAGCCGCGTCAGGCCGGGCCCTTGCTCGACCGGCTGGTGGGCACCACCAGGAGCTGCATCTCGGTCCAGGCGATCACTATGCGGTCCGTGTGGACGTCCTGGATGGAGGTCTGACCAAGGTCGATGGTGATCGCGTAGGGCGCCTTGCCATGCCCGGCGACCTGGCCCAGCCTGGCGCTGCCGTTGGCGAGGACTATCCCCTTCAGGTTCAGCAGCTGGCGCGTGACGGTGACACCCTTGGCGGGCGCCCGGCCGCCGTTGAGCACCGAACCCGTCAGCGTGGCGGTGCCGCCCACGAACTTCGCGGTGTCGGTTTCAGCGGCCACCTTCGCCTCGTCCCAGGCGAACGAGTAGCGCGAGTACCAACTGTCCGGCGGGCTCGCTCCCAGGTCAAGGTCGATGCTGTAGGCCTTGTCGCCCCCGGCCGGGACGCTGCCCAGGTTCTGAGTGCCCTGGGCGAGGACCTGGGAGCCGCCCTGGTCCCCGGTCAGCTTGAAGGTAATGACGGTGTTCGGCGCCTCCCCCTTGCCCGCGTTGTGGACCGAGCCGTGGTGGGTGACGATGCCGTGGCCGTTGACGATCGAGTGGTCATACCCGTCGCCCGCGACGTCCAGGCT
Source organism: Candidatus Dormiibacterota bacterium (assembly GCA_955652705.1). GTDB lineage: Bacteria > Chloroflexota > Dormibacteria > Dormibacterales > Dormibacteraceae > VBGR01. Next base: position 2,405 of record CATPBK010000034.1, read on the forward strand.
GGGGTCGTCCCAGCCTACGGCGATGTCGTAGCTGAAGTTGCCCGGCTGAGTCGCGGAGCCGAGCGGGATCGTGATCGCGTAAGGCTGGGTCGCGCCCGCCGCCACCTTGGGGATGGTGGCCTGGCCGTCGAGCCCGCTTCCGAGCTGGGCGTGCATCTTGACCACAACGTTGGCGGCGTCGCTCTTGCCGCTGTTGGTGGCGGTGCCCGAGACGATCGCCTCGCCGCCGGCGATCATGGCCGGCTGATCGCGGTATTGGAGGACCGGAGACCCGACGAGGGCGCTCGTGGCGACCAAACCGACCAGCGCCACGAGGAGGAGGCCGGCCAGCGCGGCCCCGGCGATGACGAGTCTTGACCTGCTTGGGGAGCCCACCGGTAAGAAACCGCGGGGGACTATAACACGCGGTCTGGCGACGGCTAGTTCCGGCCCAGCACCCTGGTGATGATCTCGGAGATATTCGGGCCGCCCTTGCCGAAGGGCAGCGATCGCACCCTGTGCGCGTACACCATGTCGGCGACTCGCGTGATGTGCTCGGCGCTCACCTCGGGCGCCTGCTCGTACGCCGCCTCGGCCTGGGCCGCCCGGGAGCAGACCAGGTCGGCGCGGTGGCCGTCGACCTCGAGGGCGATGGAGATCTCCGCGACGAGGGCCAGGATGTCGCGCGAGACGGCCACCTCCGGGAACGTGGCGATGCCTTCCGCGATGCGGTCGCGGATCTCGTCCTCGGCCGGCTGGTGCTGGCTCGTGAACCGGGTCGGGTCATCCTCCCAGGCCGCTCGCCGCTCCACTATCTCCACACGCTGGTCGAGGTCGCGGATGCCTTCCACGTCGACGCAGAGCCCGAAGCGGTCGAGGAGCTGCGGGCGCAGCTCGCCCTCCTCGGGGTTCATGGTGCCGACGAGGATGAAGCGTGCCGGGTGCATCACGGAGACGCCCTCGCGCTCGACCACGTTGACGCCCATCGCGGCCGCATCGAGGAGGACGTCGACGATATGGTCGTCGAGCAGGTTGACCTCGTCGACGTAGAGGATGTTGCGGTTCGCCTCCGCCAGCACGCCCGGCTCGAACCGGCGGGAGCCTTCACGCAGCGCCGCTTCGAGGTCGATGGTGCCCACGACGCGGTCCTCGGAAGCGTTGATGGGCAGCTCGACAACGCGCATCCGACGGGTCGTCGCGGGCAGCTCCTCGCCTCGCCCGACCCGCTCTTGGCAGTCGATGCAAAGCGACTCCCGGTCGGTGGGCAGACAGCCGAAATGGCAGCCCGCGACAACCTGCTGGACGGGCAGGAGCCGAGCCAGCGCGCGCACCGCGGTCGACTTGCCGGTGCCCTTCTCCCCCCGGATCAGGACGCCCCCGATCGATGGGTTGATGGCGTTCAGGACCAGGGCCATCTTCATGCGGTCCTGGCCGACGATTGCCGAGAAGGGGTAGGAGTAGCGCTCTAGTGCCACGGGCTTTGAAGTCTAGCGATCGATCTAGCCGCGGTTGAGCTGCCTTTCGACTGCCGACGCGATCTCGTCCCGGGAGAGGTCGAAGAGCCCGTAATAGCGAGCGCCCATGCGCTGGGCGAGGTCGGCGCAGGCGTTGATGGCGTAGGTCTGGTACATGGGCGCCACCCTCGCCAGGTGCTGAATCGAAGGCAGGTGGCTGAAGTCCCGCGCCGAGTCGATCACCAGCGTGTCGATCTTCTCGGCCTGGATCATCGCGGCCACCTTCTGGGCCTCGACGAGTGGTTCCTCCTTGAACATGGAGATGTTGCCGCGCCCGTCGCTGATGAGCACCAGGAGGGGCCGCACCGTGGAGTCCCGCAGCGTCTCCGTCTTGATCACCTTGAGACCGGCCAGCAGTCCGTGCGTCAGCGGTGTCGTGCCGCCGACCGAGAGCCTCTCCAACCGGCGCCGGGCGAGCGGCACGCTCGAAGTCGGGCGGAGGACCACCTCGGCCGCCCGGTTCTTGAACACCACGACGGCGACGCGGTCGCGGCGCACGTAGGCGTCCTGCAGGAGCGAGAGGATGGCGCCCTTGGTCGCCGCCATGCGCTGCTCGGCGTCCATGGAGGCGGAGGCGTCCACCACGAAGACGATCAGGTTGCCGGTCTTGCGCTCGCGGACCTTCTCTCGCAGGTCCGAGCGCTCCAACCTCATCCGCTCACCGACCTGGCGGCCGCGGCGGACCTGGTGAGGCGCCGCCGCCCGGATGGTCGCGTCGACCGCCAGGTCGGTGATCTTCTCGCCTGTCCGCGCATGCACGTAGCGCCCGCGCCGGTCGGCAGCCTCCGCCGTGGCCCGCTTGCCACCCTGCTTGCGAGGTCGTCGCTGTCGCGGCAGCTCGATCTTTCGGACGTCGAAGACGTCGCCCACGTCCGGGGAGGACTCGCTGCCCTGCCCGCCGCCGGCCGCGGTGCCTTCGACTGTGCCCGTCGAGTCCTGGCCCGCTTCGGTCTGCGACGCCCGCTCCTCGACGCTGCCCTGCTGCTCGGACCCGCTCGCCGACTGCTGCTCGCTGGTGCCGCGCGCCTCTGACTCGTCGCCGGTGGCCTCCTCCTCCCTGCGCTCGCCTTCGGTGGAGTCCCCCTTCTCGCGCCGGATCGGGTTCCGCGACCTGTGCGCGAGGGCCAGCTCGGCCGCGTCATAGATGTCGTCCCGGGTCGGCGAACGGTGCTCCCGAAAAGCCGCCAGCGCTCGGGCCGTGCGCTCGACCACGAGGTCGGCGCGGTGGCCGGCGACCCCCGCCTCGACGCAAATCCGGCTGATCAGGCGGGCCTGGGCCGGCGTCGTGACCACGCCGGGCAGCGCCTGGCGCGCGCGCAACAGGGCTGACGTAAGCGCGGCGTCGGCATCGCGGAACTCGGCCCCGAACGCCGCGTCGTGCTCGCGGTAAGCGCGCTCCCGCTCCACGATCTCGATCCGGAGAGCCGGCTCCCGGATGCCCTCCACGTCGGCGCAGAGCCCGAAGCGGTCGAGCAGCTGCGGCCGCAGCTCGCCCTCCTCGGGATTCATGGTGCCGACCAGGATGAATCGGGCCGGATGGACTACCGACACGCCCTCGCGCTCCACGACGTTGACACCCATCGCGGCGGCGTCGAGGAGGACGTCGACGATGTGGTCGTCGAGGAGGTTGACCTCGTCCACGTAGAGGAGGTTGCGGTTGGCCTCCGCCAGCACGCCGGGCTCGAAGCGGCGGTGCCCGTGTTGGAGGGCAGCCTCCAGGTCGATGCTGCCCACCACCCGGTCCTCCGACGCGTTGATCGGCAGCTCGACGACCCGCATGTGCCGGGCGGCGACCGGCAGCGGGCCGGCCTCGGCCCGCATCCGGCACTCGACACAAAGCGCCCCAGGGAGGTCCGGGTCGCAGCCGAAGTGACACCCCTCGCCCACGTGCTGCTCCGGCAGGAGCCGGGCCAGCCCCCGGACCGCCGTCGACTTGCCGGTCCCCCGCTCCCCGCGGATCAGGACGCCGCCGATGGCGGGACTGATGGCGTTGGCCACCAGGGCCAGCTTCATCCGCTCCTGCCCGACGATCGCCGCGAACGGGTAGATCTCGCGCTCGAGCTGGGTGGGCATGCCGATCAAGCCTACCCTCGAAGGCGTGGTGCGGCGGCGGGGGTGGCCCAGCAGATCGCGGCAGGCGGCCCGAAGGGCGCCGGTCTGGGCGTCGCTGCCACCACAGGGGGGGCCCGAGGCGGAATGCGTCTCAGGACGCCTGAGCACTCGGACCGGGCCCCCTAACACCGGCAGCGGCGTCCAGAGCCGATGAGATGCCGGCCATTCCCGCCGCCGGACCACTGATGCGGCGCGTCGTGGCGGTGTCACTGGCAGCCTTCGTGGTCCTCGGGATGCCGGACGGCGCCCTCGGCGTGGCCTGGCCCTCGATCCGCCACGACCTGGGCTTGCCGCTCTCGGCCCTCGGCCTCCTGCTGCTGGCGAGCCTCGCCGGCTTTCTGCTGGTCAGCTCGCCCAGCGGACGGCTTGCCCGGCGCTACGGAACCCGGCAGCTGCTCCTGGCGGCCACCGCTGTGGGAGCTCTCGGCCTGGCCATTCTGGGGGTCAGTCCGGGCCTCGCCTCGCTCGTTCTCGCTTCCTTCCTCATCGGACTGGCGGCCGGGGGGATCGATCCCGGCATCAACGCGTACATGGCGCTGCGTCATGGCGCCGGCCTGATGAACCTGCTGCACGCCGCCTATGGCGTCGGTGCCGTGCTCGGTCCGCTGCTGGTCACTGCCCTGATCGCGCGGCAGCTGAGCTGGCGCTGGGCCTACGCGGTGCTGGCAGCCGCCTACCTGGGAATGGTTGTGGTCAGCTGGATCACGAACGGCTGGCAGCCTCTGGCCGACCCTGGCGAGGTGCCGGGCCGGACCCCGCTGGCCTCGCCGACACTCTGGCTGGCGGCCGCCACGTTCTTCTTCTGTACCGGCCTGGAGGTGGCGGCGGGGGCCTGGTCATTCAGCCTCCTGACCCAGTCGCGAGGCCTGCCCGCAGCGGCCGCCGGACTGCTCGTGGCGGGCTACTGGGCCGCGTTCACAGGAGCCCGGATGGTGGCCGCCGTGGCCAGCGCCAAGTTCGCACCCGGTGGGCTCCTGCGCGCGAGTCTTTTGCTTACGGTCGGCGCTACCGCCGCCTTCTGGTGGACGCCTTTCGCCCTGCCACTGGTGGGTTTCGGCGTGGCGGCCATCTTTCCCGCCCTGGTCTCGCTGACACCGGCCCGACTCGGCCGCGCCGGGACTCCCTCCGCCGTCGGCTATCAGCACGCGGCGGCGGTTCTTGGTGGGGCGGTTATCCCGGCTCTGGCGGGGGTCCTTTTCCAGAGCTCGACCATCGAGCTGCTGGGCCCGCTTCTCTTCGGCCTCGCCCTGGTCGTGGTCGCCCTCGACCTACTTTTAGGTCGCTACTCCTCCGCCATGACGGGGTAGCGGTAGTCCGTCGCCGGGACGTACGTCTCCTTGATCGCCCGGGCGCTGACCCAGCGGATCAGGTTCAAGAACGAGCCCGCCTTGTCGTTCGTCCCGGAGGCGCGCCCACCCCCGAAGGGCTGTAGCCCGACCACGGCGCCGGTCGGCTTGTCGTTGACATAGAAGTTGCCGGCCGCGTTGCGCAGCTTGTCGGACGCCAGCGAGATGGCGCTCCGGTCGGTCGCGAAGACCGCGCCCGTCAGCGCGTATGGGCTCGTCCGGTCGCAGAGGTCGAGCATCTCCTCGAAATGCCCGTCGGGATACGGGTAGACGGTCAGGATCGGGCCGAACAGCTCCTCCTGGAGGAGCTTGAAACCAGGGTCGGTCGTCTCCACCACCGTCGGCCGCACGAACCAGCCCACTCTGTCGTCGGTCTCGCCGCCGGCGATGATCCGCGCCTCTTTGGAAGCGCGCGCGAACTCGATCGCCCCGCGGTGCTTCTCGAACGCGTTGCGATCGATGACTGCTCCCATGAAGTTGCGGAAGTCGGCCACGTCGCCCTGCTTGATGCCGTCGACTTCGGCGGACAGCTCAGGCTGAAGCGACTTCCACATCGCCGCCGGCACGTAGGCCCGGGAAGCCGCCGAGCACTTCTGGCCCTGGTACTCGAAGGCACCCCTGATCAACGCCGTCCGCAGCGCGGCCACATCGGCCGACTCGTGGGCAACCACGAAGTCCTTGCCGCCGGTCTCGCCGACCAGCCGCGGGTAGCAGCGATAGCCGTCGATCCCCTGCCCCACGCGCTTCCACATCTCGTGGAAGACGGCGGTAGAGCCGGTGAAGTGGATTCCGGCCAGCTCCGGATGGGCCAGGACCTGCTCGGATATCTCCGCCGCGCTTCCGCTCACCAGGTTGATGACGCCCGGCGGGAGGCCGGCTGCCTCGAGCAGCTGCATAAGGAAGTGGGCGGCGAGCAGCGTCTGTGTCGCCGGCTTGAAAACCACCACGTTGCCCAGCAGCGCGGGCGCGGTCGGGAGGTTGCCCATGATCGACGTGAAGTTGAAAGGCGTGACCGCGAACACGAAGCCCTCCAGCGGCCGGTACTCCATCCGGTTCCAGGCGGTCGCGTCGTTGGCGGGCTGCTGCGCCAGCAGCTCGTCGGCGAAGAAGGCGTTGTAGCGCCAGAAGTCGATCAGCTCGCAGGCCGCGTCGATCTCGGCCTGGTGCGCCGTCTTGCTCTGGCCCAGCATGGTGGCCGCGTTGACCGTGTCGCGCCAGGGCCCGGCGAGCAGGGCGGCCGCGCGTAGGAAGACCGCAGCGCGCGCCTCGAAGGGGGTTCGTGCCCACCCGGCACGCGCCGCCAGCGCCGCCTCGATCGCGGCCCGGACATCCGGCGGCTTCCCGATCGCGTACTCGGCGATCACGAGCTCGTGCCGGTGCGGCGCCTTGAGCGAGCCTGGCCGGCCACCGTTGCGGCGTTCGCCGCCGATCACCATCGGGATCTCTGTGTGGGCGTCCGCGAGCTCGGCCAGCCGAGCCTTCAGGCTCGCTCGGTGAGGGCTGCCGGGCTCATACGCCCGGACTGGCTCGTTGTACGGCTCGGGGACCCGAAAGTGGCCGTCGCCGCTCATCGGCTGGGGACGAGGTTGCGGACAAGGTCGCGCTCCTGGATCAGCTCCTCGGCGGTGAGGCGGATCTTCTCCTGCGCGAAGGCGTCGTGCTGGAGGCCCTCCACGACCTGCCAGCCGTGGCCGTCGCTTTGCACAGGGAAGCCGAATTGGAGCCCTTCAGGGATGCCGTACTCGCCCCGGCTGGCCACAGCGACGGACGTCCAGTCGCCAGGCGGAGTGCCGCTGTGGAGGCTCCTGACGCAGTCGAGGGCCGCGTTGGCGGCGCTCCCAGCTGAGGAGGCGCCGCGGGCCTCGATGACTGCCGCGCCCCGCTTCTGCACGGTCGTGATGAACTCGCCCTCCAGCCACGTGCGGTCACCGATCACGTCACCCGCCGGGCGACCCCCGATCTTCGCGTTCTCGAAGTCCGGAAACTGGGTGGTCGAATGGTTGCCCCAGATCGCCAGGTTGCTGACTTCGCCGACCGGCACGGCAGCCCTGTGGGCGAGCTGCGACTTGGCGCGGTTCTCGTCGAGGCGAGTCATCGCGAACCAGCGGTCGGCCGGGACGCCAGGCGCGTTCTCGCGCGCGATCAGGCAGTTGGTGTTGCATGGGTTGCCGACGACCAGGACGCGCACGTCCGAGGCCGCCCGCGCGGCGATGGCTCGGCCCTGCGGACCGAAGATGCCGCCATTGACCGCCAGCAGGTCGCTCCGCTCCATACCCTGCTTGCGCGGTACCGAGCCGACCAGCAAAGCCCAGGAGCAGCCCTTGAAGGCCTCCTCCGTGTTGGCGGTGAGCACCATGTCGGCCAGCAGCGGAAAGGCGCAGTCGTCGAGCTCCATGGCCACCCCTTCGAGGGTCTTCATCGCCGGCTCGATCTCGAGCATGCGCAGCACGATCGGCTGGTTTGGACCGAGCAGCTGGCCGGAAGCGATCCGGAAGACCAGCGAGTAGCCGATCTGGCCGGCGGCGCCGGTCACTGTGACCTGGATGGGAGCGGGCATCTGGACCTCCTCGGCGGTTGGGGACCTGCCTTTCCATTCTCCGCTGTCAGTAGGTCTCGGTCTCGAAGACCTCCGACGACGCCAGCCGGCGGGCGAAAGTGAGGAAGCCGGTGTGGGCGACCATGCGATGGTCGGGGCGGGTGCTCCGGCCCTTGATCGTCCAGCCCCGGAGCAGGATCTCGATGGTCTGGATCAAGCCGAAGCCGCCGTGCTCTCGCAGCGACGCGGCCAGCCGCTCGACCTGACTCACGTTCGGGCAGTGGACGAACAGAATGCCGCCTGCCCGGAGCGCCGCCGCGAACGCGGGGACCGCCCGCCAGGGCTCGGGCAGGTCGAGGAGGGCGCGGTCGAAGGGCTCGGTCTCCGCGATGCCTTCATAGACGTCGCCGAGCTTGAGCTCCAGATTGGGCGGGCTGCCGTTCAGGGCCTCCTCGACCGCGGCCCTCGAGGCGGCCAAGAAGTCCTCGCGCACCTCATAAGAGACCACCAGACCTGTCGGTCCCACCGCCCGCAGCGCGGCGATGGTCAGCGCCCCCGTGCCGGCCCCCGCTTCGAGGACCCGCGCGCCGGGATAGAGGTCGGCGCCGACCACGATTGCTCCGAGGTCCTTGGGGTAGATGGGCTGGGCCGCGCGCTTGCGGACCTCCACCCACTCGGCGAAGGTCGGGCGGAGCGCCAGCAGGCGAGCGCCCGAGCCGGTCGCCACGATGGTGCCGTCGAGCTGGCCGATCAGGTCGTCGTGCTGCACCGAACCGCTATGAAGGGAGTACGCAGCGCCGGCTTTCAGGGTGAGCTGGTACACGCGGCCGGCCCGATCGTGGAGGAGGACCAATTCGCCCGCCCGGAGCGGGCCGGTCAAGGCCTGACCGCGCGGATCTCGGCGTGCCAGTAGGCGTGCCAGAGCTTGCCGGCCCGTCGCTCCGGCCGGAGCGCGTTGCGAGCTTTACCGCCGGCCTTCTCGATTGGGACGGCCAGCTCGGGCAGGCGCTTCACGGGAACTCCGATCCGCAGGTTCCAGGCCTCGAAGTCCCAGTCCAGCTCGCGACGGCGAACGAGGTCGAGCCGGAACCCGGCCGCCTTCAGGCGCCGCTTCCACTCCTGCAGCGTGTAGCTGCGGACGTGGCTGGGGTCGCGGAGCATCTCGACCTGGTGGAGGACCTCCCTGGCAGCCGGCGGCGGCGAGCAGTCGACGAAGACGGCCCGACCTTGTGGCTTGAGCACCCGAAACGCTTCGCGCAGGGCCACATCGAGGTCAGGGAAGTGATGGGGCGCAGCCCGCACCGTGTAGAGGTCGAAGGAGGCGTCCGGGAACGGGAGCTGCTGGGCGTCCCCCACCACCCACTCGACGTTGGCGACGCCGCGCTCGGCGGCCAGCCGCCGGGCCTGATCCAGCATTTCCGGCGTCAGGTCCAACCCGACCACCCTGGCCACGTGCGGGGCCAGCGCAAACGCGGTGTTTCCGGTGCCCGTGGCCACGTCGAGCGCCACGTCGGTGGGCTGGGGGAGCGCCAGCGCGACCACCTCGTCCAGCAGCGCCTGGTCGGCGTGGAACCCAGACGTCACATAATTCGCAGCGTTCCGCGCGAAACGCGCGCGCACGTCCTCCCTGGTCATCGCGGAAAAACATCATGCAGAAAGCCGTCGCCCGCTGGGCGGGCAGCAAAGTCGAGTTCGAGGTCACCGGCCGGTCCGGCCACAAGGTCACCGTGGACGAGCCCCCCGCCTTTGGCGAGAACGCGGGCATGCGCCCAACGGAGCTGCTCCTCGGAGCGCTCGGGTCCTGCACGGGCATCAATGCGGTGCTCCTGCTGAACAAGTTCAAGCAGCCTTTCAAGTCGCTCGAGGTCGAGGTCGAGGGGGACCAGGAGGACGACTGGCCGCATGCCTTCACCGACATCAGGATCACTTTCGTGATCGGCTGGGACGGAAAACACGACAAGCAGCTCGTCGAGACCGCGCTCGACATGGCTTGCAACAAGTACTGCCCGGTGGACGCCACGCTCACCCACGGGACCCGGATCAAGCACAAACAAAAAGACGCCTGAGCAGGCTCCAGCAGGCGCTGGTGGCCCGAGCGGCCCGCCAACTTTTTCCAATACGGGCCTTGGTAAAATCGGCCCAGTCCCCCAGTCGAACTCTGCACGAGGGCCTGTCCGGACTTGATTTCCGACTACGTCCCGCTTCTGATCTTCCTGGTCATCAGCTTCCTGGTGGTCGGGGCTCTGATCACCGCTTCTTTCCTGATCGGGCCGTCCAAACCAAACCAGCGCAAGCTTCAGGTCTACGAGTCCGGCATCGTCCCCACCATGCCGGCCCGCCATCGCCTCTCGGTCCGCTTCTACCTGACCGCGATGCTCTTCATCATCTTCGACGTCGAAGCCGTCTTCTTCTATCCGTGGGCCGTCCTGCTCCACGTCCTGCGCTGGTACGGCATCGCCGAGATGTTCGTGTTCATGCTCGTTTTGCTTGTGGCCCTCGCCCACATCTGGCGCAAAGGAGGCCTGGAGTGGGAGTAGACGAGCTCGTCGGCCAGCTCGGCGACAACGTGATCACGACCACCATCTCCCGCGTCGTCAGCTGGGGCCGCGCGAACTCCGTCTGGCCGGCTCAGTTCGGGCTCGCCTGCTGCGCGATCGAGATGATGCACATCGCGGGAGCGCGAATGGACGTGGGCCGCTTCGGGTCGGAGGCGTTCCGGGCGTCGCCCCGCCAGTCCGACCTGATGATCGTGGCGGGTCGCGTCTCGCAGAAGATGGCGCCGGTCCTGCGCATGGTGTACGACCAGATGCCGGATCCGAAGTGGGTGATCTCCCAGGGCGCCTGCGCCTCCACAGGCGGTGTCTTCAACAATTACGCGCTGCTGCAGGGCGTCGACAAGATCGTCCCGGTCGATGTCTACGTGCCGGGCTGCCCGCCCCGTCCGGAGGACCTCCTGAACGCGATCATGATTCTGCAGGAGCGGATCAAGGCCCGCGGGATAGCGCCTCGCCCGTGAAGACCAGGGCTCCGGCGGCGCTCGCCAAGATCGCCGTCGACAGTGGCGCCAGCGCGGGCGACGAATGGGTGACCGTGCCCGTGGCGCGGCTGCGCGAGACGCTGCAGGCCTTGCAGGCCGACGGGTTCACGACGCTCGCCTTCCTGACCTGCGTCGACCACCTCGCGCGCTCGGACGGCCGCCCACCCTTCAGCGGCCCGCCCGACGCGGAGACGCCGATTCGGTTCGAGCTGGTCTACCAGCTGCGTGACCTGGAGGGCCGGCGCCTCCTACGGGTGCGCACCTTCCTGGCCGATAGGCCGGACCCGACGGCCCCCAGCGTCCAGGACCTCTTCCCACCCGCCAACTGGGACGAGCGCGAGACCTGGGACATGTTCGGGATCCGGTTCGAAGGCCATCCCGGCCTGACCAGGATCCTGATGCCGGACGACTGGGTCGGCCACCCGCTCCGACGCGACTTCCCGGTCGGCGGCGAGCCGGTCGACTTTTCCTCGGATCACGAGCAGTGGCAGACGAGCCCGCCGACCGCGTAAGCGGCCTGATCCTGGACCCGGCGCCGGCCGACGCCGGGTCGCAGATCCTGACCGTCAACTTCGGCCCCCATCACCCCTCGACGCACGGCGTTCTGAGGCTGATCGTCGACCTCGATGGGGAGGTCATCAGGAAGGTCACGCCGGTGATCGGCTACCTCCACACGGGGATCGAGAAGACCGCCGAGTCACTTCGCTACCAGCAGGTCGTCACGGTCACCGATCGCCACGACTACCTGTCGCCGCTCTTCAACAACCACTCGTACGCGATGGCGGTCGAAAAGCTCATGGGTGTCGAAGTGCCGCCGCGCGCCGACGCGCTGCGCGTGATCATGGACGAGCTCTGCCGGATCTCATCGCACATGATCTGGCTGGGCACCAGCGGCCTGGAGCTGGGTGCGATCTCCATGCTCTGGTACTGCCTGCGCGAGCGCGACAAAGTGCTCGACCTCAACGAGGAGATCTCGGGGTTTCGGATGCACACCAGCTACATCCGGCCGGGCGGCGTGATGGCGGATACCACGCCCCGCTTCCTGGACCTGTTGAACACGTTCATCGAAGAGTTCCCGAAGAGCATCGACGAGTTCGAGGACCTCTTGACCGAGAACCCGATCTTCAAAGCCCGCACGGTCGGCGTCGGCTACCTGTCCAGGGCAGACGCGCTCAGGCTTGGCCAGACCGGGCCGATGCTGCGCGGCAGCGGCGTCCCCTGGGACCTGCGCAAGACGATGCCGTACTCGGGCTACGAGAAGTACGACTTCGAGGTCGCGACCGACGACGGCTGTGACTGCTACGCGCGGTACAAGATCCGCATCCGCGAGCTGCGGGAGTCGATCAAGATCCTCCGCCAGGCTGTTGACCAGCTGCCCGACGGGCCGATCAACGTCGACGACCGCAAGATGCTGCCCCCGCCCCGCGAGGAGCTCGATACCTCGATGGAGGCGTTGATCCACCACTTCAAGCTCTTCACAGAGGGCTACTCGCCGCCTGTCGGCGACGCCTATGCCGCGACCGAGTCGGGTCGCGGTGAGAACGGCTGCTACGTGGTCAGCGACGGCACCCACAAGCCGCGCCGCGTCAAGTTCCGCGCCGCCTCGTTTGTGAACCTGCAGTCCACCGAGACGATGGCCTTGCGCGGGATGGTGGCGGACATGATTGCGATCATCGGCACCATCGACGCGATCATGGGAGACGTCGACAGGTGAAGCTCAGCGACCACACGCTGAAAGAGATCCGCGAGCTGCCGCCGAAGTACCCACATATCAGGTCGGCGGTGATGCCCGCGCTCGACCTTGCGCAGGAAGAGCTGGGAATGCTCACGCAGGAGGCGATGACGCAAGTCGCGCAGGCGCTCCAGGTCGACCCCGGCTACGTCGAGGGCGTGGCGACTTTCTACTCGCTCTTTCACCTCGAGCCGGTCGGCAAGCACCACTTGTACGTATGCAACAACCTGAGCTGCCAGCTACGCGGCGCCGAGGAGCTGCTGACGCACATCAAGCAGTCGATCGGGGTCAGCGAGTACGGGCAGGTCAGCGCCGACGGGCTGTTCAGCGTCGAGCCTGTCGAGTGTCTCGGCGCCTGCGAATACGCGCCGATGCTGCGGGCCGACCACCGGTTCCACTACGACCTCACGCCCGCGACGATCGACGCGCTGCTGAAGGAATGGCGCGGCCACGGCGACGGCAAGAAAGCTCGGAAGGAGGCCCACCCCCGTGCCGGCAGCCACTGAGCTCCGGGGGTCGCACGGCAAGGCCGCGGGGCCTGTCCTGACCAAGGATTTCGGCACCGCCGACCTGCACAAGCTGGGGGTCTACGAGAAGGTCGGCGGCTACCAGGCCTGGCGCAAGGCGCTCACCACCATGCAGCCGGCCGAGGTGACAGGCGAGGTCAAGGCTTCGGGACTGCGTGGCCGCGGCGGCGCGGGCTTCCCAACCGGGACGAAGTGGGGATTCCTGCCGCCGCCCGACGGCGGGCCCCGCTACGTCGTGGTCAACGCCGACGAGTCGGAGCCGGGTACGGCTAAGGACCGCTACCTGATGGAGAACCACCCTCACCAGCTGGTGGAGGGCATCCTGATCGCCTGCTACGCGATCCAGGCCCACCACGCCTGGATCTACATCCGTGGCGAGTACGACCTCCAGCACGACATGATCGCGGCGGCCATCGCCGAGGCGCGCGCCGCGGGATACCTCGGAGAGCAGCCGCTCGGCAAGGACTTCCCCATCGACATCCACCTCTACCGCGGACACGGCGCCTACATCTGCGGCGAGGAGACGGCACTCCTGGAATCGCTGGAGGGCAAGCGCGCCCAGCCCCGGTCGCGCCCGCCCTTCCCCGCGGTCAAGGGCGCCTGGGGACGGCCGACTCTCCTCAACAACGTAGAAACGCTCTCCACGCTGCCCTGGATCATTTCGAACGGCGGTGCGGCCTATGCGAAGTTCGGCACCGAGAAGTCACCAGGCACGCGGCTCTTCACCGTCAGCGGCGACGTCCAGCGGCCTGGCAACTACGAGATGGAGCTGGGCAAGCCCTTCTCCCACCTCATCAACGACCTCGCGGGCGGGCCTTTCCCCGGCCACTCCATCAAGGTCTGGTGGCCAGGCGGCTGCTCGGCGCCGGTGTTGACCGGCGAGATGCTCGAAACGCCGAGCGACATGGAATCGTTGGCCGCCGTCGGTTCGATGGGAGGCTCGGGCGGTGTGATCGTCGCCGACGACCGCCGCTGTGTCGTGCGCTGCGCATACCGCCTGCTCCAGTTCTACGCGCACGAGTCCTGCGGCAAATGCACGCCCTGCAGGGTGGGCGGGGACTGGGCAGTGCGGACGTACGAGCGGGTTCTGGAGGGCGAAGGCACGGCGGCCGACCTGGCGACCTTCGACCGCATCCAGACGGGCCTCGCCGCCGGCCGCTGCCTCTGCGGGCTGGGCGACTCGGCGGGCTGGGTGATCCAATGGACGATGGAGCGCTTCCGCGACGAGTACGAGGAGCACATCCTCCACCACACCTGCTCGGTGGAGGCCGGCGCGCGTGCCTGACCCCACCCCCCAGGTCAGCCTGACCATCGACGGTCGCCCGGTGACCGTGCCCAAAGGCACGCTGATCGTGGAGGCCGCCAAGCTCATCGGCGTCGAGATCCCGGTCTTCTGCTACCACCACAAGCTCGACCCGGTCGGCGCCTGCCGGCTCTGCCTGGTCGAGCTGAGCCCGGGTCCGCCCCGCGCTCAGACCGCCTGCACCACCCCGGTCGCCGAAGGCATGGCCGTGCGCGTCACCTCACCCATGGCGGTCAAGTCGCGCGCCGACATTCTGGAGTTCGAGCTCACCAACCACCCTCTCGATTGCCCGGTCTGCGACAAGGGCGGCGAGTGCCCGCTGCAGGACTTCACCTACCGCCACGGCTACCCGGTCAGTCGCGTCCAGGAGGCCCGCCTGCATTTCGCCAAGCCGCTCCCGATCAGCGACCGGATCGCCCTCGACCGCGAGCGGTGCGTGCTCTGCTACCGCTGCACGCGCTACTACGACGAGGTCGCCTGGGAGCAGGAGCTGACCACCAACCAGCGGGGCGTCCAGTCCTACATCGCGACGCAGTTCGACCAGCCTCTGCAGTCGGTCTTCAGCGGCAACATCATCGACCTCTGCCCGGTCGGTGCCCTCACCTCGCGCGTCTGGCGCTTCCAATCCCGGCCCTGGGACATGGACCACACCGCCAGCATCTGCTCGCGCTGCGCCGTCGGCTGCAACGTCAACCTCTGGGAGCGCCGCGGCGAACTCATGCGCGTGACAGCGCGCGAGAACGACGAGATCGATGACGGCTGGATCTGCGACCGGGGGCGGTTCGAGTACACGCACGTCAACTCGCCGGAGCGGTTGACGCAGCCGCTGGTGCAGCGCCGGCCGGCCGCCTGGGAGGGGGCTTTGAGCCGCATCGCGGCGGGGATCAAGGGCCGGGGACCACGCCTCGGCGTCTCGATCCCGGCCGATATCACCAATGAGGAGGCGTTCCTCCTGGCTCGCCTCCTGAACGGGCCGCTGCGCGGCGCCCGGGTGGTCATGCAGGGCAGGACCTCACTCCCAGCGCCGCCCCTAAACCAGCTCGCGATCAAAGACCTCGACGGCTGCCACACGATCCTGGTGGTAGCTTCAGACGTGCGCGCGGACGCGCCGATCGTGAACCTGCGCGTCAAGAAGGCGGTCGCGAAGAGCGGCGCCCGGCTCCTGACGGTCAACCCCGAGCTGATCGACTTCGACCGCCACCCGGGCGTCGAGCACGTCGCCTACGAGCCCGGCCACGCGGCTGCTGCCGTGCGCAAGCTCTTCGACCACCCGCTGCTTCAGCAGGGCCCGGTCGGCATCCTCTACGGCGACAGTGCTGGCAGCGAGGACGGGGCGGCCATCGCCACGGCGGTCGCCTGGCTGGCGAAGGAGATCGGGGCCAAGGTCATGCCGCTCTACCGGGCCACGAACGAACGCGGCGTCCTGGCCTTCGGAATCCTGAATGGCGACTCGCTGGACGGCTGCGAGTACGTCTTAACCTGGGGGCAGGCACTCGCCGTCCCGAAGGGAGTTCGCTTCCTGGCCTGCTGGGACGACTTCGCGCGCCCATACCACGACCGCGCCCAGGTCGTGATCCCGGCCACCACCTTCGCCGAGGACCAGGGCAGCTACACGAACCTCGAAGGCCGCGTGCAGTTCCTGGTCCCGCCGCTGCAGCCTAGGCCGCCGCTGCGTCAGGGCTGGGAGGTGCTCCAGGATCTCGGCCTGGCGCTTGGGCTGGCCAGCGACTACCTGGGGATCTTCCAGGTCCAGCGGGACGCCGCCGCGGCGTATCCGGCGCAGGCGGCGCTGGCCGTCCCGCCGGCGCCGGCGCCGACGGCCGCACCCGTTGCGATGGGAGCGGCGCGGCCGTGACGAACCTCTACAACGATCCCTTCTGGCACTGGATCGTGGTGGTGGTGGCAATGATGCTGCTGCTGTTCGTCCTGGTCAGCGCGACCGCCTACGTCGTCTTCCTTGAGCGCGTCGTGATCGGCCACATCCAGCGCCGGCCCGGACCCAACCGGGTGGGCCCGCGCGGCTTCCTGCAGATGGCCGTCGACGGGATCAAGCTCGTCACGAAGGAGAGCTTCATCCCGCACAACGTCGACCTCTTCACGTACATCGCCGCACCCTCCATCGCAGTGCTGGCGGCGCTGCTGACCTGGTCGGTGATCCCGTTCGCGATCTGGTTCGGCGGCGTCTCCTACTGGATCGCCAACGTCAACATCGGAATCCTGGTCATCTTCGCGATCAGCGCCATGAACGTGTACGCGATCATGCTCGGCGGTTACTCGTCGAACTCGAAGTACTCGCTGCTCGGCGGCCTCCGCTCGGCCGCGCAGCTGATCAGCTACGAGATGTCGCTCGGCCTCTCGCTGGTCCCCATCTTCATCATCACCGGCTCGCTGCGCCTGCAGACGATCGAAGGCTGGCACGGCGGGCTGCCGTTGATCCTGGTCGCGCCGCTCAGCTTCGTCATCTACCTGATCTCGGCCGTCGCCGAGACCAACCGGGCCCCGTTCGACCTACCGGAGGCAGAGTCTGAGCTGGTGGGCGGTTACCACACGGAGTATTCGGGCTTCAAGTTCGCGATGTTCTACCTCGCCGAGTACATGAACATCACGGCGGTCTCCGCGATCGCGACAGTCGTCTTCCTCGGTGGCGGCTCGGGCCCAGTCCTGAACTGGGTGCTCTGGCTCCTGATCGCGGCCGCGATCTTCCTGCTGCTCCTCTGGTCGCGCTTTGTGCCGCCCTTCGGCGCCCTGGTCGTGGCGTCGATCGTCTTCGCGTTCGCGGGGCTGGACACGCCGCTCTTCTGGTTCCTGATCAAGGTGCTGGCCATCCTCTTCATCTACATCTGGCTGCGCTCGACGCTGCCCCGGCTGCGCTACGACATGCTCATGCAGCTCGGCTGGAAGGTGCTGCTGCCGCTCTCGATCCTGAACGTCATCGCGACCGCGCTGGTCGTCGTGGCGCTGACATGAGCGCACGTCCCCCGAAGCGCCGGCGGACGCCGTCGCTGGGCAAGGAGCTGGTCGGTCTGGCAAAGGGCCTGGGCACGACCTTCGGCGAGATGCTGAAGCCCGTCATCACCGTCGCCTACCCGGAAGACAAGACGCCTCGCTCGGAACGCTACCGGGGGCGCCACTACCTCCGGCGCTACGAGAATGGGCTCGAGCGCTGCATCGGGTGCGAGCTCTGCGCGGCCGCCTGTCCCGTGGGCTGCATCCTGGTCGTCGCGGCGGAGAACACAGAAGAGAACCGCGTCTCGCCGGGCGAGCGGTACGCGAAGGTCTACGAGATCAACATGCTGCGCTGCATCTTCTGCGGTTACTGCGAGGAGGCCTGCCCGGTGCAGGCGATCGTGCTGGGACCGGAATACGAGCTCTCGGACACTAGCCGCGACAAGTTCATCTACACGAAGGAGCTGCTGCTCGAGCCGGACCCGATCCAGGTCCGGGCCGAGGACGGGCTCTAGTGTCTCGAGTCAGAAATTCGGAGGCATCTCATCGGCTCTGGACGTCGCTGCCGGTGTTAGGGGCCCCGGCCCGAGTGCTCAGGCATCCATTGGATGCATTCCGCCTCGGGCCACCCCTGTCTTGGCAGCGACTCCCAGACCGGCGCCAAATCGGTCGCCTGCCGCGATCTGCAGTGCGAACCTCTGGCTCGAGACCCTAGACGTGGCGACGTTCATCTTCCTCGTCGCCGCAGCCTTCTGCATCGCCGGGGCGATCGGGATCGTGCTCTTCCGCGACGCGATCCGGAGCGTGCTCAGCCTGGTGGCGGTGATGCTCGCGCTCTCGTCGCTCTACTTGATGCTGAGCGCGCAGTTCATCTTCGCGGTGCAGGTGATCGTCTACTCGGGCGCGGTGATGGTGCTCTTCCTTTTCGTGATCGCGCTCATGGGGCCGGTCCGCGAGCAGCCGTCGACGCGTCTGCGGTTCCAGGGTTTGCTGGCGGTCATCGTGGCGGGTTCGTTCGCCGGGCTGGTGGTGGCGATGCTGGGCGGAGTCCGCTACCGCGCGCCCGACAAGGGGGCGGTCCTGAGCACGTTCGGGTCGGTGGAGAGCATCGCCTACGGCCTCTTCACGACGTACCTCTACCCGTTCGAGCTGACCTCGCTGCTTCTGCTGGTGGCCGCGGTGGGCGCGATCTACATGAGCAGACGAGAGCGTTGATGATCGGAGTTGCCGGAGTTCACCCAGCAGGAGCTAACGGGTGAGCGATATCACCATCGGGAACGAGCACCTGGATGCCTCCTGGTTCCTGATCCTGGCCGCGCTGCTTTTCATCATCGGCGCGATCGGCATCCTGATCCGCCGCAACCCGCTCGTGATCCTGGTCTGCATCGAGCTCATGTTGAACGCCGTCAACCTGACGCTGGTCACCTTCTCTCGGCAGCTCCAGAACTCCGAGGGCCAGCTGTTCGCGTTGATGTCGATCACCGTCGCCGCGGCCGAGGCGGTCGTCGGCCTCGGCATCCTGGTCGACATCTTCAAAGACCGTGAGGTCGAGGACGTCGACGAGCTGAGCGAGCTGCGCGGGTGAGCTCGGCGCTCCCACTGCTGGTTCTCGGCTTTCCCATCGTCGGCGCCGTCCTGCTGGCTGGTCGCGGCTGGCGCTGGCCGCGAACGCTCACCAAGCTCGTCGGCCCGGGTGTGGTCTGGCTCTCCTTCCTGGTCGTGCTCGACGCTTTCTACACCAGCTCTTACGGCGACTTCACGTACTGGCGCTGGATCAAGTCCGGCCCGTTCGAAGTGCCGATGAACCTCCAGCTCGACCACCTCTCGCTCTTCATGTGCCTTGTCATCACCGGCGTGGGCGCGCTGATCACGACCTACGCGGTGGGTTACATGAGCCACGAAGACAACCCCAGCTATGCCCGCTTCTTCTGCTACATGGACGTCTTCGTCTTCTCGATGCTGCTGCTGGTGCTGGCGGGAAACTTCGTGTTCCTGATCGTCGGCTGGGCGGGCGTCGGCTTGAGCTCCTACCTGTTGATCGGCTTCTACTACTGGCGGCCCAGCGCCGTCATCGCGGCGCGCAAGGCGTTCGTCATGAATGTGGTCGGTGACGTGGGCATGATCCTGGGCACTTTCGTCCTCTTCTTCCAGGTGCACGCGACGACGTACGCCGCGGTCTTCAAGGCGATCCCGAAGCAGGACTCGGGGCCGCTCGAGCTGGCCGCCTTCCTCTTCCTGGTGGGCGCCATCGCCAAGTCGGCCCAGATCCCGCTGCATACCTGGCTGCCCGACGCCATGGAAGGCCCGACGCCGGTCAGCGCCCTCATCCACGCCGCCACCATGGTCACCGCCGGCGTCTACCTGGTCGGCCGCCTCCACCCGCTCTACGACGTCGCCGTCTACGCGCACGCCGCGGTGGCGCTGATCGGCGCCGTCTCGGCGCTGGTGGCGGCTTCGATCGCGATCGTGCAGACCGACATCAAGCGCGTCCTCGCTTACTCCACGATGAGCCAGATCGGCTACATGTTCGTCGCCGTCGGCATCGGCGCCTACTCGGCCGCGTTCTTTCATCTCCTCGCGCACGCGTTCTTCAAAGCCCTCCTCTTCATGAGCGCCGGCAACGTGATCCATGCGATGGACGACAACCAGGACATGCGCGTCTACGGCGGCCTCTGGCGCCAGCTGCGCCCAACTTCGATCTCCTTCCTGATCGGCTCGCTCGCGCTCGTCGGCATCATCCCGTTCGTCGGCTTCTGGTCGAAGGAGCTGATCCTCGGCTCGGCCTTTTCGGCCACCGGCAATCCGGTCGCAGTCTACGCCTGGGGGATCGGCCTTCTGACCGCGCTCCTGACCGGCTTCTACACGGGCCGCATGTGGTGGATCTCGTTCTGGGGCCAGCCCTCCGCGAACCGTCCGGTCGCCCATCCCCACGAGGCGCCCCGCGTGATGCTGGTGCCGGTGGTCGTGCTGGCGGTCCTCTCGACGGTGGGCGGCATCATCCAGACCAGCGCGCTCGGGATCGGACCCCGCCTCGTCGATGACTTCCTCGCCCCGGTGGTCGGCGTCTTCAAGGCCGAGAACCCCTTCGCGCTCGCGCTCGGCATCACCATGATGCTGCTGGCTGCACTCCTTTTCCTCGTCGCCTACCTGTTCTATGTGCCTCTGGGCGAGCGCGTCGCCGGCTTCTGGGACCGCCTGGCCGAGGTCAGCGTGGCGCACCCGCAGCCGTGGAGCGCGCGGTTCCCGCGGCTGCAGTCGCTGCTCGAGCACAAGCTCTACTTCGACCAGCTCTATGACGCGGTCTTCGTGCGTCCACTCGACTGGCTCGCCGTGGAGGGCGAGCGCTTCTTCGACCGGCCGGTGGTGGAAGGCTCTCTGACCGGCGTCGCCACGCTGGTCCAGGACGGCGCCGGTGGGCTCAGCTGGGTCGAGAACGGGTTCTTCCGGCGCTACGCGCTGGTCTTCATGGGGGGCGCCGTGCTGGCGGGGCTGCTCCTCATCTTCATCACCTCGAGGGGCTGAAAGGCGAGATGCTGCTGACCGCGATCTGGCTGCTGCCTCTGGCCGGCGGCCTCCTCGTCATGCTCCTGCCCCACCGCTTCGCCAAATGGCTCGGCGCGCTGGTCGGCGTGGGAGCCCTCGGCCTGGCTGTGTACGGGGCTTACGCCTTCGACCCGGCGGGCCACGGCTACCAGTTCGTGGAGCGGACCCCGTGGATCCAGCAGCTGGGTGTCGACTACTACCTCGGCCTGGACGGAATCAGCGTCTGGCTCGTGATCCTCAACGCGCTCATCTCGCTGATCGCGATCCTGGCCACGCCGGTCGACATGCGCGGCGCCGGACGCTTCGTCGGCCTCCTCCTGGTGATGGAGGCAGGCATGGCCGGCGTCTTCCTGGCGGTCAACCTCCTGCTCTTCTACGTCTTCTGGGAGGCGATGCTGATCCCGGCCTACTTCCTGCTCTGGATCTGGGGAGAAGGGCCGCGCCCCCTCTACGCGGCGCTCAAGTTCGTCCTCTTCACGCTGTCCGGCTCGCTCCTGATGCTGGTCGGCGTCATCGGCGAGTACGTCTTCACCGGCGGCAGGACGCTCAACCTGCCAGACCTGGCCGCGCACCCACTGGACCCGGCCGTCCAATTCGGACTCTTCTTCCTCTTCGCCATCGCGTTCGCGATCAAGATCCCGGCCTTCCCGATGCACGGTTGGCTGCCTGACGCGTACGTTTCGGCGCCGGTTCCCTTCCTGGTTGCCTTCGCCGGCGTGATGGGCAAGACCGGCGCCTACGCGATGCTCCGGATCCTGGTCCCGCTCTTCCATCACCCGGTCCTCTGGTGGGACTGGAACCAGGTCATGCCGGTTCTGGGCGTCCTGGGGATCATCTGGGGCGCCCTGATGGCGCTCGCCCAGCGCGATGTGAAGCGGCTGGTCGCCTATTCGAGCGTCAGCCACATGGGCTTCATCGTGCTCGGGATCTTCAGCTTCAACGCGATGGGCCAGCAGGGCGCGGTGCTGCAGATGGTCAACCATGGCGTGATCATCCCGGCACTCTTCCTGCTGGTGGCCTGGATCGAGGTCAGGACCGGAACCCGCGACCGGGCGGCGCTCTTCGGGCTGGCGGCCAGGATGCCGGTGCTGGCCGGGGTCTTCTTGCTGGTCACGCTGGCCGCCCTAGGGCTGCCCGGTCTCAACAGCTTCGTCGGCGAGTTCATGACGCTACTCGGCGCCTGGGGCCTCTCACCGGGGCTGGCGATCGCCGCCGCCATCGGGCTGGTGCTGGCGCCCATCTACATGCTGCGGCTCTTCCAGGGCGCGATGTACGGCGACCGGACCGCGGCGGCCGGGCTGCTCGACCTACGAGGACGCGAGCTGGCTCTGCTCACGCCGCTTCTCGCCCTGATGTTCGGCATCGGGCTCTATCCGTACTTTCTGACGCGCGTCATGACTTCCCTGGGAGTTCCGCTTCCGTGGTCTTGATCGCGGCCGCTACGGCGTACGCCGTCAACTATTCGGCGGACCAGGCCTGGAGCGACCTCCAGCAGATCAGCCCCATCGCGATCGTCGTGGTGGCGCTCCTGGTCGCCATGGTGCTGGACCTGGTGCTGCCGCGGCGCGCGCAGGGACCGGTCAGCGCCGCGATCACGGTCATCGGCCTGCTCGGCTCCCTTGTCGCCGCGCTCGCCCTCATCGACCGCGGGCACACCGCCTATTACCAGTTCGCGGTCGCCGACAACTTCGCGGTCTTCTTCGACGTCCTTTTCGCGGTGCTCGGGATCCTGGCCGTCGCCGTCTCGCACGCCTATCTGGCTCGCCGCAACTTCCTGCAGGCCGAGTTCTATGTGCTCCTGCTGGCGGCCACGGCGGGACAGATGGTCATCGCCCAGGCCAACTCGCTGGTCTCCATCTTTCTGGGTCTGGAGCTGCTCTCGATCGCGCTTTACGTCATGTCCGGCTTCGCGCGGAAGGACTTCCGCTCCCAGGAGGCGGCCGTGAAGTACTTGCTCATGGGTGGCTTCGCCTCCGCCTTCGTGCTCTACGGCATGGCGCTCGTCTACGGTGCCACCGGGACGACGCTGATCCCGGCGATCGCCAAGTCGCTCGGTCCCGGGGCCGGGACCAACGCGCTGCTCCTACTGGGCATCCTCCTCATGGGCGTCGGCTTTGCCTTCAAAGTCTCGGCGGCGCCCTTCCAGATGTGGACGCCCGACGTCTATGAGGGCGCACCGATGCCGGTCACCGCCTTCATGTCAGTGGGCACCAAGGCGGCCGCTTTCGCCATGATCGTCCGCGTCTTCGCGACCGGCTTGCCCAGCTTGAACGGCGAGTGGGCGGCCCTGCTGGCGTTCGTCGCCGCGGCCAGCCTGATCGTCGGCAACGTAGCCGCCATCGCCCAAACGAGCGTGAAGCGGCTTCTCGCCTATTCGGGCATCGCCCAGGCCGGGTACGTCCTGGTGGGCGTGATCGCAGGTGGCGCCGATGGCCAGGCCAGCGTCCTGTTCTACCTGGCCGCCTACCTGGTCATGAACTTTGGCGCCTTCGCCATCATGGTCGTGCTGGCTCGCCCCGAGGGTGACCGCGACCGCATCGGGGACCTCGACGGCCTCGTCTATCGGAACCCGGTTCTGGGCGTCCTCATGACCGTCTTCATGCTCTCTTTGGCTGGGTTCCCTCCCTCCGTCGGGTTCATGGGCAAGTTCTTCCTCTTCGCCGCCGGGGTCCATCACGGCTACACCTGGCTCGTCATCCTGGCCGTCTTGATGAGCGTCGTCTCGGTCTACTACTACGTCCGTGTCGTCGTCCATGTCTGGACGCCGGTGGACGCCGCCGAGCGGCGCCTGCGCCTGCCCGCGGCGGCCGGCCTCGCGATAGTGGCTGCGGGCGTCCTCTCGGTTGCGCTGGGAATCGTTCCGGCGGCCCTCTTCGGACTGGCGCAGGCTGGAGCCGTCCCCGTCGCGGGGGTGGGCGGAGGCTGAGCCGCAACCCGAACGCCGCCTGGGTCGGCACCGAACGACGCACGTCGAGAATCTGTGCCGGCCTCGCCGCCATCGTGTACGCCGGCACCGCGGTCCTCTATGCCGGGGTGGTCGGCGAGCACGCTGCTCGGACCGCCTTCGTTGCCGCCAGCCTCCTGGTCGGCTTCGCCTCAGCTGCCGTGTATGCGTGGCGCCCCTCGCGGGGCGTGGCCACTGGGGTGGGCTTCGCCTGCGGGCTCTGCGGGGTGACCGGCTACTTCGGGATCCTCAGCATCGGGATCCTGGTGCTGCTCGCCTGCGGGGCCGGATTCCTGGCCGTCCTCATGCACCCGCGGCCGCTGCTGCCACTGGCTCTGGCCGTTGCCGGAGTGCCGGTCGCGCTTCTGGGCTACTTCCTCACCGCCCCCGCTGGAGAGCACCTTTTCGGCGGTTGACTTCGAAGCTAGGCTGTACGGCTCCCAAGATCACGCGACGGTGTCGAGGCCCTGACGGGCGTCGACATCTTCGGCTCCGCCGAAGACTCGCCCCTGGGTGGCCCACCTGCGGCGTTGGCTTCTGCGCTCCTCGCTCGAGCATGTTCAGATGCGCTCCCTGCGGTGCTCGGCGCCGCCTTGCATCTGGGGCACCCAGAGACGATCTGTCGGGTGATCCCGAGAGCCGTACAACCTAGGCGGGGATCCTCTCGCAGACCTCGGCGGGCGCGATCGTGATGCGAGCCGAGAACTCGCCCGCCACCACCTCGCGGACACGCTTGGGAAGCAGGCGCTTGAAGCTCGCCCGTGCCTCCGGCGGGCCGCCGATATAGAGGGACGGAAGCTTCCGGTACCCCGCGATCCAGCCCGCGGCCGCCTTCAAGTTGGAGTGCGCCAGCTCTTCTTCGTGCCGCTGCAGCCGTTCGGCCGCCCAGCCGCCCTGCTTGTGCTTCTTGACCGGCTCGCCTTCGAACTCAGCCACCTCGTGGCACTGCCCGAGCAGCACCTCGAACACCCGTGCGTGCTCCTTGTCGAGGACCGCGACCAGCGCGGGCGGATGGCGCCGAAGGAGCTCGCGGAGCGGATCCAGGTGGAAGCGGTGGTCAAGCTTCAGGATCGTCCCCACCTCCTGCGGAAGGACCTTCACCTCGAAGATGCCCTCCGGCTGGTAGGCGAAGATGGCGAGCGGCCGCCCGGCGAACTGCTTCTGGTCCAGGTAGCGCTTGACGTCGGCCAGCTCCCGGTGGGCGGCGCTACCGCACTCGACGTCATCCTTCCATTCGCGCTCCAGGTCCTTCACGAGCGCGTGGTGGAAGGGGCGATCCAGCGCGGGTCCGGCCGGCAGGTAGAGGCTCAGGGCCAATTCCGGAAAGCGGCCGGAGAGTCGGGCGAACGGGTCGTTCATCCCTCGCCCCCATCCTACCCTGCCGTGGGCGGCTTCAGATGTTCGAGCGAGACTGGCCGCCGTCGACGGCGATGCAGGTGCCGTTCAGCAGGCCGGCCCGCTCCGAGCAGACGAACGCCACCACCTCGGCGACCTCTTCGGGAGTGCCGAAACGGCGCAGCGGCAGCTCTCGCTCGACGAAGGCGGCGATCCCCTCCGAGTCCGCCTTCTGGCGGCGGTCCCAGGAACCGCCGGGAAAGAGGATCGAACCGGGCGCGATGGAGTTCACAAGCACGCCTTTGCCCCCCACCTCGCGCGCCAGCGAGGTGGCGAAGCTGATCTCGGCGGCCTTCGCAGCGTTGTAGGCGGGCGACCCGCCCGCCTCCCGCCCGTACACGGAGGAGATCACCACGATGCGACCCCAGTGGCGCCTCACCATGCCGGGCAGCGCCAGCTTGCTCATGCGGACCGCCGCGTAGAGGTTCAGGCTCAGCGCCGTCTCCAGCTCGGGCACGCCGGTGTCGTCCCAGGTGGTGCCGGCCCGGCCGCCCAGGTTGTTGACCAGGATCTCGACCTTCCCCAGGCTCTTCTCGGCGGCCTCGAAGGCGTGGCGGCAGCCGTCCTCCTCGGCGAGATCGGCAGCGATCGCGACGCCGCCCACCTCCGCCTCCGCGGCGCGCAGACTCTCCTCGCCCCGGGCGACCAGGGCCACGCGGGCGCCTTCCGCGGCCAGGGCGCGGGCGATGGCGAGTCCGATGCCCCGGCTGGCGCCGGTGACCAGCGCGGCGCGGCCGGCGAGACCGAGGTCCATCAGTGGAGGGGGTCCACTAGGTCCACTAACTGGAATCGTAGACTGGCCCAATCGCGATACCGCCCGGCCTGGCCGGCCTGATCCACGACGGCCCGCCGGTGGAGCCTCGTCCCGCCGCCTCGGTCCTGGTGGTGCGCGGCACCACTCCCTGGCAGGTGCTGATGATGCGGCGCCCCGGCGGCGCCGACTTCGCGCCGGGCGCGCACGTCTTCCCGGGCGGCAGCGTTCATCCCGAGGACGCCGGGTCTGCCGATCAGGCCGCGGCGACCGCCATCCGCGAGCTCTTTGAGGAGCTCGGCATCCTGCTCGCCCGGTCCGGGCGGGGCTTCGCGATCGACGACGACTGCGCGCGCCTCCGTCTTCGCCTCCAACACGGGGTCAGCTTTCTGCGGGCGCTGCGGGAGGCAAGGCTTGAGCCCGCGTTCGACGTGCTCCACCACTTCGCCCGCTGGGTGACGCCTGAGGTGCTGCGGCGCCGCTTCGACACGCGCTTTTACCTGACCCGCCTGCCCGCGGGCCAGACGGTCCATCCGCAGCCGGGAGAGGTCGACGATTGGCTCTGGATCGAGCCTCGGGAAGCCCTCGCTAGAGACGACTTCATGATGGTCTTCGCCACTCGCGGCATCCTCGAGGGGATCGCTAACGAGCCTGACGCGGACCGGCTTTTCGAGCGCGTAGCGGCGCTCGACGAGGTCCAGCCTGTCCGGCCCAAGGTGCGACAGACCGATGCCGGTTGGGTCGTAGACGTCTAAACTGCAACCGATTCATTCAGCGAGCGAATCAGCGCAACTCGAGCCGGCAGGGCGAGATCCTTGCCTTGTCGGCAACCGTGAGGAGGAATAGATGAACCCACTTTGGACTCGACGTCAGTTCGTGCAGAGGACCGGTGTCGCCGCCGGCTCGCTGCTCGCAGGCGCCAGCCTGCTGGAGTTCCTCGAAGCCTGCGGCACCACCACGACCACCAACACCTCCGGCAAGCTCACCGGAAACCTGGAGATCTTCAGCTGGTGGACGGCCGGCGGTGAGGCCGACGGCTTGAACGAGATGTTCAAGATCTACGCCCAGAAGTACGCGGACGTAAAGATCAAGAACGCGGCGGTGGCCGGCGGCGCCGGCACCAACGCGAAGGCAGTGCTCGCCACCCGAATGCAAGGCGGCAAGCCGCCCGACAGCTTCCAGGTCCACGCCGGGCAGGAGCTGATCAGCACCTGGGTCAAGGCTTCCAAGATGGAGCCGATCACGAATATCTGGAAGGACGCCGGCTGGGACAGCGTCATTCCCAAGGACCTGAAGGACATCGTGAGCTCGAATGGCGACGTCTGGTCGGTCCCGGTCAACGTCCACCGCGGCAACGCGATCTGGGCGTCGACCAAGGTCATGTCGTTGGCGGGCCTGACCGAGTCGCCGGCGACCTACAGCGACTTCATCAAGCTGCTCGACAAAGCCAAGTCGCTGGGCATCTCGGCTCCCCTCGCACTCGGCTCGAAGGGCAACTGGCAGATCGCCATGCTGTTCGAGAACGGCGTCCTGGCGAGCGGCGGCCCCGACTACTACAAGACGCTCTTCAGCGGCAAGGGCTCCTTCACGGACTCCAAGGTCAAGGAAGCCCTGACCACGATGAAGACGCTGTTCGACTACGTGAACAACGACCACCCGACGCTCGACTGGGACGGAGCGGCCCAGCGGGTCACGGCGGGCACCTCGCTGGCCACGATCATGGGCGACTGGGCCAAGGGTTACTTCACCTCGCTGAATCTGAGTCCCGGCAAGGACTTCATCGGGGCCCCCTCCCCAGGCACCAAGGGCAACTACGTAATCGTCTGCGACACCTTCGGCCTGCCCAAGGGCGCACCCGACCGCGATAACGCGGT
This sequence comes from Candidatus Dormiibacterota bacterium, assembly GCA_955652705.1. Taxonomy (GTDB): domain Bacteria; phylum Chloroflexota; class Dormibacteria; order Dormibacterales; family Dormibacteraceae; genus VBGR01. The sequence goes on from CATPBK010000034.1 coordinate 29,944, forward strand.
GGCCTGGATCAAGGTCGCCGGCTCTCAGGAAGGCCAGGCCGCGTTCAACCCGAAGAAGGGCTCGATTCCGGCTCGCACCGACGTCGCGAAGAGCCTTTTCGACCCTGTCGCGCAGTCCTTTATGGACGACTTCAAGGCGGCCAAGCTGGTCCCCAGCTCGGCGCACGGCTCGGCCACACCCGAGGCCTTTGCAACCGGCCTCAACGACGAGATGGGCCAGTTCGTCCAGAAGCGGGACGTGAACACCACCGCGAACAATCTGCAGAAGCTGGCCGACCAGTTCCTCAAATAGCCTGAAGCCAGGAGCTTGGCCGTAGCGTCAACGGAAAAGGAAGTGCGGGAGCGGCCACTGGGCCGCTCCCGCTTTTCGCAGCGGCTCGACCGGCTGACGCCGCTGCTGATGATCACCCCCTCGGTGATCCTGATCGCGATCTTCGTCTACGTCTTCATCGGCTACACCGGCTACGTCTCGCTGACGAAGTGGTACGGCGTGGTGCCCGACTACACCTGGGCCGGTCTGAGCCAGTACGAGCAGCTCTTCCAGCTGGAACGCTTCCAGGCTGACATCTCGAACACGATCCGCTTCACGTTCCTCTTCCTCATCGCCTCGATCGGGATCGGGTTTGCGGCGGCCGTCCTGCTCGACCAGAAGCTCCGCGGCACGATCTTCTTCCAGAACGTCTTCCTCTTCCCGCTGGCGATCTCCTTCGTGGTCACGGGAACGATCTGGCGTTGGCTATTCAACCCGAATCAGGGCCTGAACCTGCTGTTCGGAGCGCTCCACCTCGACTTCCTGAAGTCGGGCTGGCTGATCGACACCCGCACCGCTCTCTACTCCCTCGTGATCGCGGCCACCTGGCAGATGAGCGGCTTCTGCATGGCCATGTTCCTGGCCGGCCTGCGCTCGGTGCCGGACGACCTTCGGGAGGCGGCGCGGGTCGATGGCGCCACTGAGTTCCGCGTCTACCAGTTCGTGATCCTGCCGCTGCTGCGGCCGATCATCCTCTCGGCGATCATCATCCTCGGCCACATCTCGCTCAAGATCTTCGACCTCGTCTTCGTGATGACCTTCGGCGGACCCGGTTACTCGACGGACATGCCGGGGCTGTACATGTTCATCGCCACCTTCCGCCAGAACCTCTACGCGCGTGGCGCCGCGATCGCGACCGTCCTGCTCTTGATGGTGGCCGTGCTGATCGTGCCGTACCTGATCTGGAACCTGCGCGAGGAGCCCGAGCGATGAGCGTGGCGACCGCCCGCGCCGCCCGCAAGCCGTTCTCCCTGTCGCTGGTCCGAGTGGTCATGTATGCGCTGCTGTTGGTGCTCGCGATCTTCTACCTGCTGCCGATCTACGTGCTCCTGGTGACCTCCTTCAAGTCCTTCGCCGAGGTCGCCCGCTCGACGCCGTGGCAGATCCCCACGCTGCCGACGCTGGCGGACTACACGGCCGCCTTCAGCGCGCTGGCGCCCTCGTTCGTCAACACCGTGCTGCTGGTGGTGCCGGCCACGCTGATCTCGGCTCTGCTCGGGTCGCTCAACGGCTACGTGCTCGCAAAGTGGCGTTTCCGCGGCGCCAACGTGGTCTTCACGCTGCTTCTGTTCGGCATGTTCATCCCCTACCAGAGCATCCTGCTGCCCCTCGTCCTGACGCTGGAGCGGGTCGGGCTCTACGGGACGATCCCGGGGCTGATCCTGACCCACATCGTTTACGGCATCCCGATCACGACGCTGATCTTCCGGAACTACTACGCGACGGTTCCGGGCGAGATGATCGAGGCCGCGCGGATGGACGGCGCAAGCATCTTCAACGTCTACCGATACGTGATGTTCCCGCTCTCCATCCCGGGCTTCGTGGTGGTGATGATCTGGCAGTTCACCAGCATCTGGAATGAGTTCCTTTTCGCAGTCACGATCACATCCGGCGACCAGGCGCCGATCACGGTCGCGCTGAACGGCCTGGCCGGGTCGCTCCAGCAGAACTACGGCATCCAGATGGCGGGCGCGCTGCTCACGGCGCTGCCGCCCCTGGTCATCTACATAGTCCTCGGCCGCTACTTCATCCGGGGACTGCTGGCGGGCTCGCTCAAGGGCTGATCTTCAGGGACCGGTAGAGCTCGGCGGTCTTCTCCGCGATGGCACGCCAGCTGAACTGCTCGACGGCACGGCGCCGGCCCGCTTCGCCGAACCGGCGAGCCGCGGCGGGATCGTCCAGCAGCCGGTTGATCGCCTCGGCCAGGCCGGCCGCGAAACGCGCCGGGTCGCGCGGGCTGCCGAAGGCGTCGTCAGCCTTCTCGAGATCCACCAGGTAGCCCGTTTCACCCTCCACGATGATCTCGGGAATGCCCCCCACGCGGCTGGCGACGACCGCCACTCCGCAGGCCATGGCTTCCAGGTTGACGAGGCCGAAAGGTTCATAGATGGACGGGCAGACGAACACCGTGGCGCGGCTCAGGAGCTGAACCAGCCGCGGGCGGGGCAGCATCTCGTTGATCCAGATCACGGCCAGGCCCTCCTGCTTGAGCCCGGCGACCGCGGTCTCCACCTCAGCCCCGATCTCAGGCGTGTCCGCCGCGCTCGCGCAGAGCACGAGCTGAGCGTCCCGCCGCAGGTGGCGCGCGGCCTCGAGCAGGTAAGGCAGGCCTTTCTGGCGCGTGATCCGGCCGACGTAGAGCACGATCGGCCGCTCCGCCGAGATGCCCTGCTCGGCGAGCACCTCGGCGCCCGGGACTGGCCGGTATTCCTCTGCGTCGACCCCGTTATGGATGATCGCGATGCGGTCCGGCTGGACCTTCGGGTAGGCGCTGAGCACGTCTCGGCGCATCTCCCCGGAGACCGCGATGACCGCGTCGGCCGCCTCGATGGCCGTCTGCTCGCAGAAGGTCGAGAGGGCGTACCCGCCGCCCAGCTGCTCGGCCTTCCAGGGGCGGAGCGGCTCCAGGCTGTGGGTCGTCATGACGTGCGGGATGGAGTGCAGGAGCTTGGCCAGGTGGCCGCCGAGGTTGGCGTACCAGGTGTGGCTGTGGACCAGGTCGGCCCCGGCGACCCCGCCCGCCATGGCCAGGTCGACGGACATCGTCTCCAGCGCCGCGGCGTAAGGCGCCTCCGAGGCCAGAGCCTCCCAAGGCTCGTAGCTGCGCGCCACCAGCGGCGAGCGGCGCGGCTCCCCGAAGCAATGGACGCGGACCTCGACGAGCTTGCTCAGCTCGCGGGCCAGGTACTCGACGTGAACCCCAGCGCCGCCGTAGACGTCAGGCGGAAATTCTTTGGTGAGGAGCGCGACCTGCATCAGCCGTGGGTGATCGGCGGCACGGTGTCGTTCTTGCCGACCACGGTGATCCCCTTCTCGGTGACGGTGAACCGCTCGCGCTCGACCGCCAGGTCGACGCCAAGGCTGGCGCCGTCGGCGACCACGACCCCCTTGTCGAGAATGGCCCGCCGCACGACCGCCCCATGGCCGACGTGGACCCCGTCCATCAGGATCGAGCCGTCGACGAGGGCTCCCGACTCGATGCGGACCTCCGGGGAGAGGATCGAGCCGCGCACGGTTCCGCCCGAGATGATCACGCCCGCGCTGACCATCGAGTTAAGGGCCTGGCCGCGCCTGCCTTCCTCGTCGAAGACGAACTTGGCGGGCGGCACCGGCGCCGCCCAGGAGTAGATCGGCCACTCCTTGTTGTAGAGGTTGAACAGCGGCTCGGTGGCGATCAGGTCCATGTTCGCATCGTAGTAAGCGTCGAGCTCGCCGACGTCGCGCCAGTAATGGCGGTCGCGGTCGGTGCTGCCGGGTACGACGTTGTTCGTGAAGTCGTAGTAGGCGGCCGCCTTCTTCCTCACCATCATCGGCACGATGTTGGTGCCGAGGTCGTGCTTGCTCTTGGTGTCCCAGGCGTCCTCGGTCAGCGCCTCCAGCAGCGCGCCGGTCGTGAAGACGTAGTTGCCCATCGAGGCGAGGATCTGGTCGGGAGAGCCCGGGAGCCCCTTCGCCTGCTTGGGCTTCTCCTTGAAGTCCCGGATGCGATCCCCGCGGCCCGGCAAGATCACCCCGACCGAGCCCGCAAAAGCCCGTGGAACGCGCATGCCGGCCACGGTCAGGCCGGCGCCGCTGCGGACGTGGTGGTCGACCATCTGCTGAGGGTCCATCCGGTAGACGTGATCCGCCCCGAAGACGCAGATGTAGTCCGGGTCCTCGTCGCTGATCAGGTTCTGGTTCTGGAAGATGGCGTCGGCCGAACCGGCAAACCAGCGCGGCCCGTGCCGCATCTGGGCCGGCACGGTGGCCACATAGTTGCCGAACATCGGCGTGAGCCGCCAGGCCTTGGCGATGTGCCGGTCCAAGCTGTCGCTCTTGTACTGGGTCAGGACGACGATCTTCAGGTAGCCGGCGTTGACCAGGTTGGAGAGGACGAAGTCGACGAGCCGGTAGTTGCCGCCGAAGGGGACGGCCGGCTTGGCGCGGTCGGCGGTGAGCGGCGCGAGGCGTTTGCCCTCCCCGCCGGCCAGCACCATCGCGAGGACCTTCATTCCCTGCGGACGAAGGCTAGCGCCTAGTCAGCGTCCTGAGTCGGAGGTTCGGACTGCAGATCGCGGCAGGCGACCGACGGGTCGCCGATCTGGGCGTCGCTGCCAAGGCAGGGGTGGCCCGAGGCGGAATGCATCTGCAGATGCCTGAGCACTCGGGCCGGGACCCTCTAACACCGGCAGCGGCGCCCAGAGCCGATGAGATGCCTGCGAATCTCCGACTCGGGACGCTAGCGCCAGCGGTCTCTCAGCTGGTCGTACAGGATGGCCTCGATGCCTGCCTGGCGAAGGACGTCCAGGCCGCTGGCCTCCCGGTAGGCCTCCCGGTAGAAGACCCGCTCGACGTTGGAGTTGACCGTCATCTTGGCGCACATCACGCAGGGGGAGACAGTCACGAACATGACCTTGCCAGGGGTCATCGCCCCGGCTTTGATCACCCCGTTTTGCTCCGCGTGAAGGCAGCCACATTTACCCGGTTCTTTGCTGTCGCAGCGGTTGGGAAGCCCGCGAGCGTTGCCGTTGTAGCCGATGCCGAGCACCTGGGTCAGGTCGGCGTTCGTGATCACGGTGCCGACCTGGTTGCGGGCGCACGTGGACCGTTTGGCCAGCTCTTCGGCCATGCGCATGAAGACCTCCTCGAGCGGGATGCGATCCACAGTCAGTTCAAGCTCCGTCCCCAAGTTTCCCAAAGGGTTCTCAACAGCTTATCCACTCAACATCTAGTAGCCGCCTGGCAAAATTACCCTTAGATATTGTGCCCGAGGCCTTGACAGGCCGACAAGCCTCCCAGTAAACTACGGGCAAGGAACCGAGGCCCTGGGGCATATGTGGCGGGCATGCTCTGGGGCCTCTTCCATCCCTATCGGGCGGCGGCGCCCGGTCAAAGGAGACCGATGTAAAGCATGGCCAAGAACGTAGCCGACGTCGCAGCAGAATCGGGCCACAGGTCAACCAACGGGTCCCACCGAGCCAAGGGACTCAAGTTCGACAGGTTCTTCACCCCGCCGGGCAGCCACGCCCACGACCTGGTCGAATGGGAGCGCCGCACCGCGGCGATCATCGGCGAGGGCGGCAAGACGGTCTTCGAGCAGAAGGACGTCGAAGTGCCGAGGTCCTGGTCGCAGCTGGCCATCAACGTCGTCGCCCAGAAGTACTTCCGTGGCCAGCAGGGCACTCCCGAGCGGGAGACCAGCGTTCGCGAGATGGTCGACCGTGTGGTCGGCGCACTCGGCGCCTGGGGCCGCCAGGGCGGCTACTTCGCGACCGAGGAGGATGCCCTCACCTGGGAGGAGGAGCTCCGCTACCTGCTGGTGACCCAGCACGCCTCCTTCAACAGCCCGGTCTGGTTCAACCTCGGCGTCCCCGGCCGCAAGCCCCAAGCGGCGGCCTGCTTCATCAACTCGGTCACCGACTCGATGGAGTCGATCCTCGAGCTGGCCAAGACCGAGGGAATGCTCTTCAAGTTCGGTTCGGGGACCGGCACCAACCTCTCGGTGCTGCGCTCCTCCCGCGAGCAGCTCTCGGGCGGGGGCACCGCCTCCGGACCGGTTTCGTTCATGCGCGGATACGACTCCTTCGCCGGCTCGATCAAGTCGGGCGGCACCACCCGCCGAGCCGCCAAGATGGTGATCCTCAACGCCGACCACCCCGACGTGGTCGACTTCATCAGCTGCAAGGCTGAGGAGGAGCGCAAGGCGCACTCCCTGATCGACGCCGGCTACGAGGCCGGCTTCAACATCCCGGGGGGCGCCTATGACTCAGTCCAGTTCCAGAACGCCAACCACTCCGTGCGCGCCACCGACGAGTTCATGCAGGCTGTGCTCGAAGACCAGGACTGGGTGACCCACGCAGTGGTCGACCAGCGCCCGATGGACACCTTCAAGGCGCGCTGGATGATGCGCGAGATCTCCTCGGCAGCATGGGTCTGCGGCGACCCCGGCGTCCAGTTCGACACGACGATCCAGGCCTGGAACTGCGTGCCCAACACGGGCCGCATCAACGCCACCAATCCCTGCGCCGAGTTCGTGTTCGTCGATGACACCGCCTGCAACCTCTTGAGCCTCAACCTGCTCAAGTTCCAGGCCGAGGACGGCAGCTTCGACGTCGAGCGCTACCGCAAGGCCATCGACGTCTGCTTCACCGGCCAGGAGATCATCGTCTCCAACGCCTCCTATCCCACTCCTGCGATCGCCAAGAACTCCGAGGCCCTGCGGCCGCTCGGGCTCGGTTACGCCAACCTGGGCGCTCTCTTGATGTCCATGGGCCTTGCCTACGACTCTGACGAAGGTCGACGCTACGCCGGCGCCATCACAGCGATCCTGACCGGCGAGGCCTACTCCCAATCCGCCCGCATGGCTGAGGTCAAAGGGCCCTTCAGCGAATACGCCAGGAACCGCGAACCCATGCTGCGAGTGATGAAGAACCACCGCCAGGTGGCCCACGACCTGCCGGTTGACGGCGAGCCGGGGCCGTTGATGGAGGCCGCCCGGGCAGTCTGGGACGAAGCCGTCGCGCTCGGCGAGAAGCATGGTTACCGCAACGCCCAGGCCACGGTCCTGGCGCCCACGGGTTGCCTGGTCGGCGACAGCCTGGTGATGACCGACCGCGGCCTGGTGCGCCTGCGTAATCTCGGCGATACCGAAGGCGAGAAGTGGCAATCACTGGAGGCGAGCGTCCAGACCGATCAGGGCCCTCGCCCGGCAACCCGGTTCTACGTCAACGGCGGCGAGCCTGTGGTAACAATCGAGACGAGCCGCGGCTACCGGATCCAGGGCACTGTCACCCACCGCATCAAGGTGGTCGACGCGGCCGGCCGCTGGACCTGGCGACGCCTCGGCGACGTCCGCCCCGACGACCAGGTGCCGCTCATGCTCGGGGGCATGTTCGGCGAGCCGAGCGCGAAGGCGCTCTCCGTCGAGCTGGCGGAGCAGATCGGGCAGACGATCGGCGGCTCCGACGGCTGGCCCCAGGTGCCGGACAATGTTCTCGGCTCCAACGATCCCGCCGTCTATGACGCGTTCACGCGCGGCGTCTACAAGGGATGCGGAGAGGAAGCCGGCGGCCAGGTCTTTTTCAAGACGGCCTCCGAATCATTCAGCCGCGACCTCCAGGCGCTCCTGCTGGCCCTTGGCTTCGTGTCCACTCGCAGGTTCGACGAGACAGCCGGCAAGTGGTCGGTGGCGATGGCCGCCACTCGCGAGCTGGCCGCCCACTACGACCAGATCCCGCTCTCGCGCGAGATGGTCGACCGCCTGGTGCCGTCCAACCAGCGGCTGCGAGAGGCCCTGATGGCGTCCATCAGCGAGCGCGGCGCGGTTTCGCGGCAGGCGGCCAGTATCCTCCTCGAGAAGACGGGCAGCCTGGAGCTGAAGCAGGTCCTGAGCTTCTTCTATGACTCGGTCGCCAGAGCCCAGCTCGGCGCCGAGCAGCTCACTTACGACCTCTCGGTGCCGGACAACGTCACCTACGTTGCGAACGGCTTTGTCAGCCACAACACGATCGGGCTGATGATGGACTGCGACACGACCGGGATCGAGCCCGACCTGGCTCTGGTCAAGTACAAGAAGCTGGTCGGCGGCGGCCTCTTGAAGATCGTCAACAACACGGTCCCGGCGGCCCTGCGCAAGCTCGGCTATCCGGAAGAGAAAGTGGTCGAGATCGTCGACTACATCGATCAGAACGAGACCATCGAAGGCGCCGCCCACCTGGCCGACGAGCACCTGAAAGTCTTCGATTGCGCCTTCAAGCCGCTCAAGGGCCTGCGGTCGATCGCACCGATGGGACACGTCCGGATGATGGCGGCGGTCCAACCCTTCATCAGCGGCTCCCAGTCCAAGACCGTCAACCTGCCCACCGAGGCCACTGTCGAGGACATCGAGAACGTCTACATCGAGTCCTGGAAGCTCGGCCTCAAGTGCATCGCGATCTACCGCGACGGCTGCAAGCGCTCGCAGCCCCTCTCGACCTCGCGCGACAAAGAGAAGGCGAAGGGCGGCGAGGCGGTTGCCGAGATGGTCGCGGGCCCGGTCCGGAGGCGTCTGCCGGACGAGCGCCGCTCGATCACCCACAAGTTCGACATGGGAGGCCACGAGGGCTACGTCACGGTCGGCCTCTACGAGGATGGCACTCCGGGCGAGATCTTCATCACCATGGCCAAGGAGGGCTCCACCGTCTCCGGGTTGATGGACGCCTTCGCCACCCAGACCTCGCTTGCACTTCAGTACGGCGTGCCCCTGGCGTCGATGGTCAACAAGTTCAGCCACATGCGCTTCGAGCCCTCCGGCTTCACGCGCAATCCCGAGATCCCCATGGCGAAGTCGCTCGTCGACTATCTCTTCCGCTGGCTGGCCTCGAAGTTCCTGAGCCTCGAAGATCAGACGGCCGTCGGGATCATCAAACGCGATGTCGAGCCGCCAGCCGCGCCGGCTCCGGCTTCTAACGCCAGGCCGATCTCGGAGGCATTGAAGGAGCCAGACGAGATCAAGCTCGTCTTGAAGAACCCCGTCGCGTCTGACGCCAAGGTGACCTTCGTGCTCGACCGGGACGCCCCGGCCTGCGCCGATTGCGGTGCCATCACGGTGCGCTCGGGCGCTTGCTACAAGTGCATGAACTGCGGGGCCACCACAGGCTGCAGCTGAGCTAGAACCCTCCCCCCCAGCCCTGGAGCCGGTCCGCAAGGGCCGGCTCCTTTTTGTGCTGCCGGGTTGCGGGCGAGTCATCCGGGGCCTGCCCTTTAGCAGCCGTTGAGCGATTGGGTATTTGATTAGGAAAAGAACACCCAAAAGATGGAGTCACAAACCCCGGTTCTGGTCCTTGCCGCCCGCACCGAGCGGACAAGAATCCGGCGGTTCTTTGCCGGCCTGTTGGTGGTGGTTGCGGTCCTCGACGTCTTCGAGGCGATGTTCGCCCACCACCCGCTGCGCGACCGCGCCCTGGAGGGCCTGGTGCCGACCGGAGTCAGCCTTGGGGGCCGCACCGCGACGGTGGTGGCCGGGCTTGCCTTGTTGCTCCTGGCTCGCGGAATCGCCCGCGGCAAGCACGTCGCCTGGCAGCTGACGGTTCTGATACTCGCCGGCTCCGCGGTGGTCCACGTGGTCAAGAACCTCGACTTCGAAGAGGCCTTGCTTGCCTTGTGGGTGCTCCTCGGCCTCTGGTGGCTGCGAGCCCACTTTCAGGCCAGTTCAGATCCCGCTGCGCTGCGGCGGGGCCTGATCACGATCGGCGCCGCGATCGCGCTGGCGCTGGTCTACGTGTTCGCGGGCAGCTGGCTGCTCGTCCACAATTTCGGCGGTTTCGAGCTGGCGCAGCCGCCGCCCGGCGCCAGGCTGACCTACCGCGCGCGCTGGTTCCTCGATTCAATCCCGATCGTCGCCGGCGCGCTCTTGCTGATCGGCCTCCTCCAGCTGCTGCGACCGGTGGCGGGCGCGAGCGCCCGAAGTGAGGACCGCGAGCGGTCCCGGGCCGCGATCCGCCGCTGGGGGCACAACCCGCTCGCCTGGCTCTCCCTGCAGGACGGCGTTCACCGTTTCTGGGCCGACTCCCAGTCGTACGTCGCGTACCGAGTCAGCCGCAGGGTGGCCGTCGCGTTGGGCGACCCGGTCGCGCCGCCGAGGCGGGTCAGCGCGGTGGCGGCGGCGTTCCACGAGTTCTGCGACCGGCACGACTGGGTGAGCGCTTTTTACGAGGTGGAGCGGCCCGAGGTCTACAGACGGCTCGGCTACACGCTGGTCCCCATCGGCTCGGATGCCGTCGTCCCCCTCGCCGGCTTCAGCCTGACCGGCCACCAGAGCGCCCACTTGCGACACGCTGTGCACCGGTCCGAGCGAGAAGGGCTGACCTTCAGCTTCCTTTCTGGGCCTGAAGCCTGGGAGCTGGACGCCGAGCAGCTTCGCAGCGTGTCCGCGAGCTGGCTGCGACGCGGCAAGGGTCCAGAGATGAGTTTCAGCATGGGCACCCTGGAGACGCTCCGGCAGCCCGAGGTGACTGTCGGGCTGGCGCGCGGCCAGGATGGCCGGCTGGTCGCTTTCGTGAGCTGGCTGCCAATCCCGGGCCGAAATGGCTGGATCCTCGACCTGATGCGCCGGCGCCCGGATGCCACCTGGGGCGTCATGGAGGCCTTGATCACGAAGTCGCTGGAGGAGGCGAAGCGGCGCGGTGTGGCCGAAGCCAGCCTCGGCCTCGCCCCGCTCGCGCTCGAGGGCCCAGCCCGCTCCCGCCGCCTGGGCGCGCTGCGGCTCCTTTACGGCCGCCTGGACCGCTTCCGCGGCAGCCGCTCACTGCGCGCTTTCAAGGCGAAGTTCCATCCACGCTGGGAGCCGCGCTACCTGGCCGTGGCGGACGCGGCCCTTCTGCCCGAGGTCCTGGCTGCGCTCCTGGGCGTCCACCTGCCCCGCCCGCTGCGGCTGCTCATGGGATTCAGGGCGCCGCGGCGCGCGGGCCTTGCCGAAAAGCACGTCCCCGCGGCCTGAGCCGGGCACACGCCGTGACTGGCAGGCTGCCTAGGACGGCACCGGCACTGAGCCGGTCTCGATCCACTTCCGGGCCCAGTCCGAAACCGCCCGGATGGCAGCGTTCAGATCGTGGCCGGCCTCGGTCAGCTCGTACTCGACGCCGACCGGCGGGCGGACGAGCGTCAGGCTCGGATCGACGAGTCGGCCGCCAGGGCCGGCCGCCAGCCGAGCGAGATCAGGCGCCTGTACAACATCGGCGGCCAGGTCACCGCGGACGAGCTCACGGAGCTGGCCCTCGATCACGGCCTGGACACCTTCATCCTCTGGTTCGAGGGCGACGTAGAAGGCCAGCTTCGAAGCTTTGCCGCCGAGGTGGCTCCAGCCGTTAGTCGAGACGTAGCCCAGGCTAGAGGCTGACGCGCTCGCGCGGGCCCTCGCGCCAAGCCACTTGCTCGCCCGCCGCGCGCCTCGCTTCCCGACGGTCGTAGAGCGCCCCGTCGGCCCGGCCCAGGAGGCTGACGGGGTCGTCACCGTCCCGATATTCGGCGGCGCCGTAGCTGAAGAAGCGGCCCTTTCGCGCCGCGATCGCGAGGCAGTCTTCGAAGACTTTGATGGCGTCTTCGAGCTTCGAACCGGACAGCAGACAGACGAACTCGTCGCCGCCGTACCGGAAGATGATGTCCTCGCCTCGGAGGCGGTCCTTGAGAGACGTGGCCACGTCCCGAAGCAGCGCATCGCCGGCGGCGTGGCCTTCCGTGTCGTTGAGGTGCTTCAGCCCGTCGACGTCGACGAAGGCGGCGACCATGGGCTCCTTCTGCCGCTTGGCTCGTGCGATCTTCCTTTCGGTCACGGCGATGCCGCTGGCCCGCCGCATGACGCCCGTCAGCTCGTCGAACGCGATCTCATCTCTGATCTTCAAGAGCGCCGCGGCCGACATGCCCGCCAGCTCCCGGGGTGGCACCCCAAGATCCGCCGCCACGTTCAAGCGCAGGGCCGAGTCGGCGACCTGGCGGGCGGTCATCACGGTCCGGGCCAGAGCCAGCAGCCAGATCCCGGCCAAGAGGGGCAGGAACATCAGCACGAGCGCGATGACCGTGCCCACCGGGCCGGGCGGGAGCGAGATCCAGGGGTTGATCACCGTGACGGGGCCGCGGCTGGCCACCTTGGCCTGGGAGCTGGGGTCGGAACCCCCTGGCTTAACCGCCGCACGGGGATCGGCTGGTCCTGGCGTGCTCAGAGTGCCGACTCCCGGGCCGGCGGGACTCGGGGTCGGCAACGGGAGGACCCCAGGAAGTGACGGTGTCGGCACCGGCAGGCTCGGCGTCGGCAGCGGCAGCGTGGGAGTCGGAATGGGAAGGGGCGGGGGCGACGGGACGGGCGGTTGCGGCACGGGCAGGCTGGGCGTAGGCAGCGGCAGCGGCGGCAAGCTCGGCGACGGGAGCGGCGGCAGGGTCGGAGTCAGGAGGGGCAGCGGCGGCAGTGGCGGCAGCGGAGGCGACGGCAGGGGCGGCCCGAGCGCTCCGGCCGGGACCGCGCCGGTCGCCAGCAGGCAGGCAGCCATCACCCCCGCGCCCGCCAGGATCAATCTCCAACGCATGGTGCTTGCCGTTCAGCGCCGGGCTCACCAAACTTTCAGCCTCGGCGGAGCCGTTTCCTGACAGTCAAAACGCCGAAGCTGTCAAGTTCTTGTCGATTCAGGTATTCGGCGTGCCTGGACGCCCCGTAACGCTATAGGCCTAGCGCTTTCTCGCGCGTGACCTCTCGGCCGGCTTTGAGGGCGCCTCACGCTTGCGCGCCCGAGCGGTGGCGAGGCTCTGTTCGAGCGCCGACATCAGGTCCTCGAGGCCGGTCGCGGCAGCCGGCCCTTCCTCCTCCGGCGCCGGCCGCGCTGAGCCGGCGCGGCTCTCGATCAGGTCCAGCACGCGCTCGCGATACTCGTCGCGGTAGCGCTCAGGCTCGAAAGGCTCGGTCATCGCCTTCAGGAGACGCTGGGCCGCCTCCAGCTCGCGCGCCGGCGGCTCCTCGGCCGGGCGCGGTGCCGGGTAAGGCAGCTCCAGCACCTCGTCCGCGAAGGACATGGTTGTGAGCAGGAGCACGCCTCGATAGGGCCGCAAGGCCGCCAGGTGCCGGCGCCGTCGAAGCACCACCCAGCTGATGGCCAGCTGGCGCGTCGTCGCCATCGCCAGCACCAGGAGCTCGAAAGCCCGCTCGAACCCGCGCTGCGTCACGGCGTAGTAGCTCGTGTCGAAGTAGATGGGGTCGACCTCCGAGCTGTCCACGAACTGCTCGATATCGATGGTGCGCCGCCGCTCGGGCTCCATCGCCTCCAGTTCCTCGCGCCTCACCTCCACGTAGCGGTTGGGCTCGATCTCAAAGCCCTTGACGACGTCCGCGAAAGAGACCTCGGTGCGCGTCACGGGTTCCGGCCCGGGCAAGTGCAGCACCTTCGGGTCGGCGCCGGCGGGCGCCGGCGCGGACGTGTGCGTGGGCTCTGGCGCCGGCCCCCGAGGCAGACCTGCGTCCGTCACACGCTGGTGATGGACTCGGGCGCCGGTAAAACGGTCCAGCTCGTGGAAGCGAACGTCCTTCTTGCGCGTCGCCGGGTAAAGCCGGACGGGGATGTTGACGAGTCCGAAGCTGATCGTGCCGGTCCAGAGCGCTCGGGGCATCAGTGTCCCGAGGCAGAGGTTCGAACTGCAGATCGCGGCAGGCGGCCGCCAGGACGCCGGTCTGGGCGTCGCTGCCAAGGCAGGGGTGGCCCGAGGCGGAATGCATCTGCAGATGCCTGAGTACTCGGGCCGGGGCCCTCTAACACCGGCAGCGACGTCCAGAGCCGATGAGATGCCTGCGAATTTCTGACTCGGGACACTGCTAGGGGGGATTCTGACCGGCTCGGTGACGAAGGAAATCGACAGCCCGGGTCCAGGCGTCGCAGGCCGCCTGATAGGCCTCGCTCTGCGGGTCGAGCTGGGAAGAGGCCATGAATCCATGGCCGAGGCCCGGGTAGATCTTGTGCTCGAAGTCGACGCCCCGCGCCTTGAGCGCGGCGGCCAGCTTCTCCACGTTGTCCATTCCGGCCCCCTGGTCCTGGTCGCCCCAGAACCCCAAGATCGGCCCGTTTATCTGATCGACGATGTCCAGCGGCCGGGGGGCGTTGTTGCCAGCGGGGCTGGCGGTGCCGGGAAAGCCGTAGAAGCAGACAGTGGCCAGATCGTCGCGCTCGGCGGCGAGATCCAGCACCAGCGTGCCCCCCATGCAGAACCCGATCGTGCCCGCCGTGCCGGCCGAGCCCGGCTGCAATTGGACCCAGTCGATCGCCAGGTAGAGGTCACGCAGCGCCTGCTTTTCGTCGAGCCTGGCCCTTCTCGCGAAGGCCGCCTCCCGGGTCCGCTCGGGAAGCGGGCCGGCACGCCAGAAGTAGTCGGGCAGCAGCGCCACGAAACCGGCGAGGGCGAGCCTGCCGGCCAGGTCCTCATAGAAAGGACTCGGGCCCATGATGTCCGAGACCACGAGGACCGCGGCTCCGGAGTTGATCTGGGGATGGCAGAGCAAGCCCGGCATCGATTCGTTGTTGGTGAGCAGGATCGAGACCTGCTCGCGCTCGACGTCAGGCGGGGTGGAACCCTCGGGCACCTCCGGATGGCACATCGCCCTATTCTGGGGCAGACCTTGAAGCTGGCCCTGCCTGAGCGGTTTCGAGCCGAGACGGAAGCGCGGCTCCCCGCCGAGGTCGAGGTCGCCTGGTACGCCGACGCCGAGGCTGCACCGGCCGCCGTTCGCGGCGCCGACGTCCTCTGGCTGAACATGTGGGAGCGAGCGCAGATCCAGGCCGCCCTTGCGGCCGGCGACGAGCTGCGTTGGGTCTCCATGCACGGTGCCGGGGTGGACGGTCTGCCGCTCGACCTTCTGCGCGGGCGCCGCCTGACCCTCACCAACGGCGCCGGTCTCCACGCCATGCCGATCTCGGAGTACGCGGTGCTGGGGATGCTGGCCCTGGCCAAGGGCTTCCCCGCGCTGGTCCGGGCCCAGGACCGCAAGCAGTGGCTGGACTCGCCGCCCGCGTTCGGCGAGCTGCACGGCACAAAGGCGCTGATCGTCGGCTATGGCGGCATCGGCCGCGCGATCGGCGAGCGGCTGCGAGCCTTCGGCGTCGAGGTGGTCGGCGCCCGGCGCCACCCCGTGGCCGCCGGCGAGATCGCCGCCGAAGCCTGGCGGGACCGGCTCGGCGAGTTCGACTGGGTGATTCTGGCGAGTCCGCTCACGAATTCGACCCGCGCGCAGGTCGGAGCAGCCGAGCTGGGCGCCATGAAGCCCACCGCGGTGCTCGTCAACATAGCGCGAGGCGGTCTGGTTGACGAGGCGGCGCTCGCCGGCGCCCTGAGAGACGGCCGCCTCGCCGGCGCCTACCTGGACGTGACCAGCGAGGAGCCACTCCCGAGCGGGAGCGATCTCTGGACGCTGCCCAACCTGATCCTGACGCCGCACAGCTCCTGGGCGTCGCAGCGGTTCGCCGCTCGCGCCGCCGACCTCTTCCTGGACAACCTGGACCGTTTCGGCGCCGGGCGACCGCTGCGCAACATCGTCGATCTGGACGCGGGTTACTAAGCGGGCTCGCGGGCACAATTACGCGGATGTTGCAGGCGAGCGAGCTCGCGATCGAGGTGGCGGGCCGGACGGTCCTGGCCGGTGGCAGCTTCCAGGTCCGCGACGGAGACAAGATCGGCCTGGTCGGGCGCAACGGCGCCGGGAAGACGAGCCTGCTCCGGGTGCTGGCCGGCGAGGCGCAGCCCGCTCAAGGCGTCGTGCTGCGGCGCGGCACGCTGGGCTACGTGCCACAAGACCCGCGACCGGACCGCCGCGCCATCGACGCCAGCGCGCTCGACCGCATCCTGAGCGGCCGCGGCCTCGACGCCGCGGCCCACCGCCTGGAAGAGCTGCGCAAGGTGCTGGAGCTCGATCCCTCGGAGCGCAATGTTCTCCTCTACTCACAAACCGAGGAGGCCTATCGCAGCGCCGGCGGCTACTCCGGCGAGTCTGACGCCCGCCGCATCGCGGCCGGACTCGGAGTCGACGCGGAGCGAATCGACCTCCCGCTGCGCGTGCTCTCGGGCGGCGAGCGGCGCCGGATCGAGCTGGGCAGGGTGCTCTTCGCGGACGCCACGGTGCTCCTGCTCGACGAGCCCACCAACCACCTCGACAAGGAGGCGAAGGAATGGCTCATGGGCTTCCTGCGCGGCCACCGCGGCGGGCTGCTGGTGGTAAGCCACGACCTCGACCTCCTCGACACCGCGATCACGCGCGTGCTGCACCTGGAGTCGCAGCGCCTGACCGAATACCGAGGCACCTACTCCAAGTACCTTGGCGCGCGCCGCCGCGACGAGGCGCGCCTGGCCGCGACGGCCGTCCGCCAGGAGGCCGAGATCAAGCGGCTGCAGACGCTGGCCGATGTCATGCGCCGCCAGACCGAAACCCGGGCCCGTACAGCCAAGTCCCTGGACAAGCGGATCGAGCGCTTGCGGGGCCGGCAGGTCGAGGTCCAGCGACGCGGCCCGAAGGTCGCGTTCCGGTTCCCCCCTCCACCCCACTCCGGGCGGATCGTGCTGCAGGCGCGGGGATTGGCCAAGTCCTACGGCGGGCCGGCAGTCTTCACTGACGTCGACTTCGAGCTGCAGCGGGCCGAGCGCCTCCTCGTCATGGGGTACAACGGCGCCGGCAAGTCGAGTCTGCTCCGGATCCTGGCCGGCAAGACCTCCACCGACGCGGGCGGTTTCCGGCTCGGCGCGGGCGTCTCCCTCGGCTACTACGCACAGGAGCACGAAGGCATCCAGCGGGGCCGCTCAGTCCTCGACCACATGCGCGACATGACCGACGCCGACGACCGCGTCCATCGCCAGGTCCTCGGCATGTTCGGGATCCACGGCGACAAGGCCTTCCAGGACGCGGGCACGCTCTCGGGCGGCGAGAAGACCAAGCTCGCGCTGGCCCAGATCGTGGCCGGGAGCCACAACCTGCTGATCCTGGACGAGCCCACCAACAACCTGGACCCGCCCTCCCGGGACGCCTTCGCGCAGGCTCTCGCCGCCTGGCCGGGAACTGTCCTGGCGGTCAGCCACGACAGCGATTTCGTGGAAGCCTTCAACCCTGGACGGGTGCTGCTGATGCCCGAGGGCATCAACGACTTCTGGGACGACGAGATGCTCGACCTCGTCTCGCTCGCGTGACAGCCGCTCCGTTTGTGCATTCGCAGCGCCTTTACGACGCCGTGTACTCCTGGAAGGACTACGCGGCGGAGGCCGAACGCCTGCAGCCATACCTGCGCGGGGCGTCGATACTCGACGTGGCCTGCGGCACGGGCGGTCACATTCCGCACCTGCGCGGTGCTTACGAGGTGGTGGGTGTGGACATCGATCCGGGAATGCTGGAAATCGCCCGCGAGAAGAACCCAGGCGTCGAGTTCCACCTGGGCGACATGCGGTCGCTCGAGCTCGGCCGGACATTCGGCACCGTGATGTGCCTCTTCTCCTCGATCGGTTACCTGCCTACTGCGAGCGACCTCGATCGTGCCCTCGCGTGCTTCGCCCGCCACGCCGAGCCGGGTGGCGCGGTGCTGGTCGAGCCCTGGATCAAGGCGGGCGACTTTGAGCCACGCTTACCTCAGCCGGTGATCGGTGAGGCCGAGGGTTTGCGGGTTGCGCGCATGACGCGCCTCGAGCTGCAGGGCGACTCGACAGTCCTGACCATCCACTACCTGGTTGGCTCCGAAGGCGGCATCGAGCACCTGGAAGAGGTGCATCGGCTGCGCGTCTTCAGCGACGAGGAATACACGGGGGCCTTCGCGAGGTCCGGGCTCGAGGTCGAGTTCGATCCCGAGGGTCCGATGGGGCGCGGCCTCTACGCCGGGGCCAAGCAGTGAGGCGGCTTCTGACCGGCCTGCTCGCTGTCGCGATAGTCGCCTGCAGCGCGTCGGCTGCCCCGACGGCGACGAAGGCGGCAGCACCCAAGCCAGGCGCCTACACGGGGACCATTGGCAGGGCGCTCTACAAGGTGGACATACCCGCTCACTGGAACGGCACCCTCCTCCTCTACAGCCACGGGTACGCGGCGCCTGGGAGCACGCTGAACGCGACCAACTCTGGAGATCCGGCAACGGCGCAGTGGCTGCTCGGGCAGGGCTACGCCCTGGCGGGCTCCTCCTATTCCAGCACGGGCTGGGCGCTGGCTGACGCCTTCAACGACCAGCTCGCCCTCCTGGACGAGTTCGGCAAGCGTTTCGCCAAGCCGAGCCGGACGGTCGCCTGGGGCCATTCGCTGGGGGGCATCATCACCGCGGGCCTGGTGCAGCTGCACCCGGAACGTTTCGCCGGCGCCGTGCCGATGTGCGGCGTGCTCGGCGGCAGCGTCGGAAACTGGAACGGGGCACTCGACCTCGGGTTCGCCTTCAAGACCCTGCTGGCGCCGGCCTCCGCTCTCCAGCTGGTGCGCATCACCGATGGGAAGGCCAACAACGACCTGGCTCAGGGCCTGCTGCGCTCGGCCCAGGCCACTCCAGCTGGGCAGGCCCGGCTCTCTCTGGTGGCCGCGCTCGGCCAGCTGCCCGGCTGGTTCAACCCGCTGGCGCCTGAGCCGGCGGCCGCCGACTTGACCGCGCAGGAATCCAACCAGGCGCAGTGGATCCAGACCGACTTCAGCTATGAATTCGCCCATCGCGCCGAGCTCGAGTCGCGAGCATCCGGCAACCCCTCCTGGAACACGGGCTTCGACTACGGCGCCGAGCTGGCGGCCTCGCCCGCTCGCGACGAGGTGGCGGGGCTCTACCAGCGGGCGGGCCTCGACCTCACCGCCGACCTGGCCGCGCTCCGTGACGCGCCGAGGATCGCCGCCGATGCCGCCGCGGTCGCTTACCTGGCACGCAACGTCACGTTCGACGGCAAGCTCGGCCTCCCGGTCGTCACGCTGCACTCGACTGGGGACGGCCTGGTGGTCGCCGCCAACGAGCGGGCTTACCAGGACGTGGTGCAGGCGGCCGGCGACGGCGGCCAGCTGCGCCAGGCTTTCGTCCACCGCGCCAACCACTGCATCTTCACCCCGGCCGAGCAGGTGGCTGCGTTCCAGGTGCTCTTCGAACGGCTGGACAAGGGCGGCTGGCCGGCCACCGACGCGGCCGCGCTGAATGCGCGATCGCTGGCGCTGGGTGACGCTCTGAACGGCGGCGGCCTGCCAGGCTCCGGCCTTCGCGTCAAGCTCGGGCCGTCGTTCGTCGACTACCAGCCGGCGGCGTTTCCCCGCCAGTTCGACACTCGCACGGCACGGCCATGAACCTTAGCTGGCGGCGCCCGATCGCCCTGATCGCGCTGCGCGGCGCGATCGGTGTGGGCATCCGGCCGGAGCACTGGGTGCCGGTGCTGGAGGCTCTCCGCAAGCGCCGCACGGTGCGCGCCCTCGTGGCCGAGATCGACTCGCCGGGCGGCACCGTCTCGGCCTCTGACCACCTCCACGGAGCCCTGGCCCGCGTCGCCGCTGAGAAGCCCGTGGTCGCCTTCTCCGGCAACGTCTGCGCGTCGGGCGGCTACCTGATCGCCTGCGCGGCCCACAAGGTCGTTGTGCAGCCAGCGGCGGTCATCGGTTCGATCGGGGTCATCTCCTACCGGCCGCTGGCCGAGGACCTGATGCGCAGGCTGGGCGTCGCCATGGGGGTCACCAAGAGCGGCGAGTTCAAGGACATGGGCGGCTTCTGGAGGCGACCCACGGAGCGCGAGCTGGCCAAGGAGGAGGCGCTCGTCAAGGAGTACTTCGAGCTCTTCCTGGAACGCGTCCAGGCCAGCCGGCGGATCGACGAAGCGAGGCTGCGGGAGCTGGCCACCGGCGAGGTCTTCACCGGCCGGCGGGCGGTCGAGGTCGGGCTCGCCGATCAGCTGGGCACGCTCGATGACGCGATCGCGCTCGCCGCGGCCGAGGCGGGGGTCTCAGTGAAGTCGCGCTGGTATGGGCCCAGGCGGACGCTGCGAGCCCGGCTTTTGGGAGGTTTCGCGGGTGAGCTCGCCGACGCCGTCCTTGATCGTGTGCTGGCCGCGGGCGCTCCCCAACCGCGCACCTGACTATCAATTTATCCACAAGACTTCAACATCTTGTGGTAAACGTATCAACGTGCTACCATATGGCCGCGCCTTGAGTCAGGCGCCTGAAAACGAACTTCACGCCCCACCCCAGCCCAGGAAAGCCCGCGCAAGCGGGCTTTCCCTTTTTAGGGACGGCTGGTGAGGAGGTCGAGCGCGAGCGCGGCCGACCAGGAGAACTCGGGTGCCCCGCAGGCGGCGCCCGTCAGCGGGTTGAAGTACTCGGCCAGACCGGCCGCGTCAAGCCGGTCCAGCGTCTGCTCGCGGATCGCCTCGGCCGCGCCTTCCAGCCCGAGGTGAAGGAGGCCGTCGATGGCCAGCCAGTTGACGTTGACCCAGACCGGACCCCTCCAGTAGAGGATCGGGTCGAAGGTGGGTGCGTCCGGCGGCACGGTTGGGATGGGCAGCGCGTGGCCTGACCGGCGCACGTGCTCCTCCAGGATTCCGGTCACCCGCTCCAGGTCCTCGACCAGGTGGCCACCGAGTGCGGCGAGGGCCGCGGCGCTGGGCGTCTCGATCTGTTTGCGGCCCACGCAGTCGTAGTCGTAGTAGGTGCGGTGACGCTCGTTCCAGTGGTACTCCTCGAAAGCCCACTGGAACTCGGTGAGCTCGGCGGCTGGAAAGGGCGCCGGCAGTCCAAGGTCGGCGGCGATGCGGTCGAGCTCGCCCATGGCGCGGTAGGTGAGCGCATCGAAGACGACGTCGTAGACGAGAAACGGTGTGCGCGCGCGGTAGGCGGCCAGGCGATAGTCGGCCTCGTCCAGGATCTCCGCTAGCGCCACGTAGCCGTCGTACTCGCGGACCGATGGGCGCTCAGCGGCGGGCACGGAGCGCGTGTCCAGGCGCTCGTAGGGCCGCTTTGGCTTCAACCCCGCGGCTTCCAGGAGGTCCCAGCGAGGCGAGTTGTCCCAGCCCGTTTCCCACGGATGCACCACGGTCACCAGCGGCGAACCGGGGAGCCGCCGCTCGTCCCGGAAATACCGCAGCGACTCCACCAGCGGAGCCAGCACGCGCTGCCAGAAGGCGCGGCGTTCCTGCGCGTCGCGGTTGCGCACTCCGACCAGGCGCGCGGCGATCGGGAGCATGGGCGGGTTGGAGATGCCGCTCGTCAGCTCGCCGGGCCGGCGCACGTGCGCTTGCGCCCGCGGCCAGCGGTCCGGGCCGGGGAAGTAATCGTTCAGGTGCTGGCGGTCGAAGTGGACGCTGGGCAGCATCCCCTCCACCCACTGCGCCTCGAGCATGGACTGGATCTCGAGCTCCGCGCGGCTCCAGTCGATCAGCGACCAGCCGATGCTGATGAAGCCGCTGTCCCAGTTCCACTGGTGCGGATACTGCTTGGCCGACGGGCGGGTCCAGCGCCCCGTGTGGTTCGCGAAGAGGACCGCCTCCGCCCGATCGGCCAGATCCATCAGCTCATATTCTTCAGATGCACTTGGAGCAGATCACTCCTCCGCTGGCCTTCGCGGCCGGGCTCGTCTCCTTCCTGAGCCCTTGCGTGCTGCCACTCGTGCCTGCCTATGTCGCCTACCTCGGCGGTCGGGCGGCGGACGTGGCGGCGCCCGCGCGCGCCGAGGTCGCGGTCACAGGAGTGTCTTTTGTAGCCGGCCTGAGCCTCGTGTTCATCCTCGTCTTCTACGCCTTCCAGACGCTCCTGACGCCGCTGCGGACGATAGTCGTCCCGCTGGCCGGGATCGCGGTCCTGGTGATGGCCTTGCAAGTCGCCGGCCTCCTCCGGCTCCCGCTCCTGATGCGGGAATGGCGCCTCTTCGACCGCGCCCCGAGCAGCGGCGGTCCGGTGGGCGGCCTCCTGCTGGGGATCGGGTTCGCCGCGGGTTGGACGCCCTGCATCGGCCCCACTCTCGGCGCCGTGCTGACTTCCGGCGCGCTCCAGGGCACGACCCTGAGCGGCCTGACGCTGATCCTCTTCTACTGCCTCGGCCTTGGCGTCCCCTTCCTGATCGTAGCCCTCACTTTCGACCGCCTGTCGCCGCTCCTCCGCTCCCTCAACGCGCACCGGCGGGCCATCGACCTCGCCTCGGGCGGCCTGCTCGCCGTGATGGGACTGATACTGCTCACCAACAACCTCACCTGGCTCACCGCCGGCCTTTCCCGGGTCCTCCCGGAGTGGCTGCAGTCGGCCGTGACCATTTAGTGGACAGAAACGGCCATTTGACGTGCATCCGCCATCCCAGGCCGCCGGGCGCCCCTCGGGCGCTGATGCCGGTGTTGCGGGCCCCGGCGCTAGACATCACGTATCTTTGGATGCGCTCGTCGTCGCGCCACCCGCGCCTTGGCACCGACGGCCTGGAACGCCGGTCTACGAGCCTCCGGCCTGCTACGCAAATGGCCGTTACAGTCCACTAGTCTCAATTTTCAGATGGACCTCGAGAAGCTGCCTCCCCAGCTGCGCGACGTCATGCGCGCCCTGGCCGCCGCGATGCGGTCCCGTGAGCCCGGCATCCGCCAGAAGGTGGAGGAAATGCGGGCCGCCAACCCCCAGCTGAGCAACGACGAGCTGGCGCGCCGCCTGATCAGCTCGACGCGCTACCGGGTGGCGGCCACGGGCGCGGCCAGCGGCGCCGCCGCGATCGCGCCTGGGCTCGGGACCCTGATCTCATTGGGCGCGGCGACCGGCCAGGCGGTCTACGCCCTGGAGCAGGAGACCGAGCTGGTGCTCGCGATCGCGATCGTCTACGGGCACGAGCTGACCACCTCGGACGAACGCCTCCTGGAAGCCCTCGTGGTGGTCGGGATCGCGGGCGGGGCGGTCAAGCTGCGCGAGGACGTCCTCGTCGTCGGCGGCCAGCGGCTGGCCATCGCGGCCTTTCGCCGCCTCCCGGCCGAGATCGCCACCCGGGCGGGCGGCTCCTTGATCCGGCGGATCCTGATGCGCGTCGCCGGCTCTCGCGCGGCCGCAGCGGTGGGGCGGGCAGCTCCGCTCGCGATCGGTATGGCGGTGGGCGCGGGGTTCGACTGGGTGGCGGTCAGCGCCCTGGGCCGGGCGGCGATGCGGTACTACGGTCCGGGTGGCCCAGCGTCGCGTTGGCCCCAACTACCCGCGAGTCGCGAAGATCTCGGCGACGTCGTACCTGGCCACTGACTCGATTTGGTCGAACCGGCACTGCTCGGGCGGCTTGTCCGGCCGCCAGCGCCGGAAACCGGTCGCGTGACGGAAGCGCCAGCCGCTCTGCAGCTTGTCGAAGGAGACCTCGCAGACCAGCTCCGGCCGGAGCGAGACGTGCTCGGTCTCCCGGCCGCGTGACCAGCGGCTGGGGCCCCCCGGCATCCGCCCCGTCGGCACGCCCGATTCGCCCCGCAGCGGCTGCAGCTCCTCCAGCAGGCGGCGCCGCGTGGCGGCGTCGAAGGAGGACGTGTGGCCGACGTAGTGAAGGGTCTGCTTGTCGTCGTAGAGCCCGAGCAGGAGGGCGCCGATGCCGTTGCCGTCCTTGGCCACCCGATAGCCGATCACGACGCAGTCAGCAGTCCGCCCGTGCTTGATCTTCACCCAGCCCCGCTTCCCTGCGATGTAGGGCTGGTCCCAGGTTTTGGCGATGACGCCGTCCAACCCGGCCCCCTCGAACTCGGCGAGCCAGCGGCGGGCCACCTCCACGTCACGTGTGAAGGGCGTCATGTGGAGCGGCGGCTGGACGCCGCGCAGTTCCGTCTCAAGCCGCTCGCGGCGCTCCCGCAGAGGGCGCTCCCGGAGGTCCTCGTCCCCGATCGCCAGGAGGTCGAAGGCGACGTAAGAGACCGGCGTCTTCTCCGCCAGCATTCGCACCCGCGAGTCGGCCGGGTGCACGCGCTGGAGGAGCGCGTCGAAGTCGAGGCCCTCCGGCCCGATCAGGATCACCTCGCCGTCCAACACCAGCCGCTTTGAAGGCAGTCGCCGGAATCCCGGCAGCAGCTCCGGGAAGTAGCGCGTCATCTCACGAGCGCCGCGACTCTCGAGGCGGACCTGGTCGCCGTCGACGTAGGCCAGCACTCGGAAGCCGTCCCATTTCGGCTCGTACTCCCAGCCTTCGCCGGCGGGCAGGTCGGGCTGGATCAAAGCCAGCATCGGCTCCAGGTCCGCCGGAATCGGGAGGGGCACTCTGGCTATGGTAGGAAGCTGCGGCTACTGAGCAGTCAACGCCGACGCTGTCAACTCCCGAACTGCTGAAGCAGCTGGCCGAGCGTCCACTGGCCGTAGGCCTGCACGACCTCGGGCCGGGTGATGCCAAGCGTTGATCTGACGCGAGCGGAGCCGCCGCCCGCCAGGTCGACCAGCTTGACCGCGTACTGCCGCTCGACACCGGGCACCTTGCGCAGCTCGGCCACCAGCGCCCGCACCTCGGCCTCGAGGCTCGTCGCGACACCGCCGTCCCCAGGGGCAGCGGAAGGGGCGGCGCCGGGGGCGGGGGCAGGGACCTCCTCTGCGACCGGTTCGGTCACGGCCTCTCCGACCTCCATCGGTTCGGCGTCGGCCACCGCCTCCTCAGGCGCAGCCGGCGCCCCGTTTCCGGTATTTCGCCCAGCTCCAGTCCCCATCGCATTGCTGACGAGCCCAGGAACGTCGATGCCCGTCAGGCCCTTGATCACGGCCGCCGACTCGGTCACGGCTCGCGTCGCGGTGCGGACGACGTCAGTGGCGCCCTCGGTGCTCATCACGGTCAAGGAATCGATGTGCGACATCGGCTCGCTGGCTGCCTTGACGATCTCCGGCAGCGCGTTGAGGACGGTCTGGATGATCGCGGCCTCGTTGAAGCGCTTGTACGCGTCAGCCCGCAAGGCCAGCGCTTTGGCCTCGGCCTCACCCTTGGTCAGCACGATCGCCGCTTCCGCCCCGCCCTCCAGGCGGACCTGCTCCGCCTGCGCCTCGGCGGCCGCAATGGTCGCGCGCTTGAGGCCTTCGGCGCGCTGGATCGCCGCCTGCGCCTCGGCGGCGGCCGGCTTCACGGTGCTGGAGAGCAGTTCCTTCTCCTTGCGGTCCGCCTCCAGCTGGGCGAGCTCGGTCTGCTTGCGGACGACTTCCTGCGTCGACTCCGCCTGGGCCAGGGGACCGGCCTGGGCGGCTTTGGCTTGGGCCGCCTGCACCTGGGTCTCGATCTCGGCCTGCTTCAAGGAGACATCCCGCTGGGCGTTGATTTTGATCTGGGTGGCCTGGGCCTCCCGAACGGCGGCCTCCTGGTCGGCAGTGGCCTTCGCCATGCGGGCGTCGCGCTCGACCACCGCCAGGTTCTGCTGGCCCAGCAGCTCGATGTAGTTGGACTCGTCGCTGAAGCTCTGGATCGTGAAGGCGTCGATTTGCAGGCCCGAGGTCGCCAGGTCGCCCTTGGCCGCGTCCTGGACCTGCTGGAGCAGCTTCTGGCGGTCACGGATCAGCTCTTCGACAGTGAGCGTGCCGACGATCGCACGCAGTGAGCCCTCGAGGACGTTCTTCACGATCGAATCGACCTGCTCGTCCTTCGCCTCGAGGAATCGCTCGGCGGCGTTGCGGAGCGACTCCACGTCGCGGCCGATCTTGAAGGTGGCGACACCCTGGACGTGGACCTTGATCCCCTGGCTGGTCACGGCGTCGGTGAGCTGGACCGAGATCTGGCGCGCGGTCAGCTTCAGCCTGCCGACCCGGTTGCGGATCGGGATCACGAAGGTGCCACCCCCGACGACCACCTTGACGCCGCGGTCGCCGGCGGCCGCCATGACCTGGCCCTTCTCGTCGCGCACCTTGGCGCCCTGGGAGCCGGCCACCACCAGGGCTTCATTGGCGTTGGCGACCTTGTAGCGGCTCGCCACATAGCCGAGCAGGAGCACGACGATCAGGATCACGGCGATGGCGAGAAGCGGTCCGCTGATTGCGCCCATTAGTTGGTCCCTCCCCCGGTACCGGCGGTGCGCAGCGGCGCGACCACCACGTTGGAGCCGGCGACGGCCTCGATCTTGACCGAAGCGCCGGCGGGAATCGCGACGTCGGAGGTGGCGGTCAGCTCGTGCGACTGCCCCGCATAGCTGAGCTGGATGGATCCGAAGTGGCCGGCCGGGATCCCGACCGAGACCCGCGCGGTCTGGCCGATCAGGTCGCTGAGGCTGAACGGCTGCGGTCCCTGGCCGCGCGCCAGGATGCTGAAGATCCCGAAGACGAAGAGGGCGCCCACGAAGCCGGTCCCGAGGCCGACCAGAGTGGCCGGCCCGTCGCCCGAATGGAAGACCTGGGTCGCGAAGAGGCCGCCGACGCCGAACATCGAGATGAACCCCAGGATCAGCGGCATCAACCCCACGCCGCCGATGTCCACTCCGGCGTGCACAGCGTCAAGCACCCCGCCGAGCAGGTCGCCCACCACGACCGTGACCAGGAGTAGCCCACCGCCCGCGATCAAGCAGATCAAGAAGATCGAATTGGCCACGCTCATCGAAGCGGGCTCAGTTTACGGCCAGCGCGTGGCATGCTTGAGCGCGGTGGAGCTGGTCAACCCGCTGGTCGCCAGCCGACGTCGGGCAGCGGCCGAGGATCCCGAAGGCTTCTGGGCCGCCGCCGCGGAGGAGCTGCCCTGGTTCCGGAAATGGGACCGCGTCTACGAGGCGGATCCACCGTCCTTCAAGTGGTTCTTAGGAGCCACCACCAACCTCGCCTACAACTGCCTGGACTATCACGTCTTGCGTGGCTGGGCCGGCCACGCTGCCCTCCTCTACGAGCGCGAGGACGGTTTCAGGCAGGTTTTCACCTACGCCCAGCTGCTCCACCAGGTGGAGCTCGCCGCGGCGGGCCTGCGCGCCCTCGGGATTGGCCGCGGCGACCGGGTCGGCATCTACATGCCGACCTGCCCGGAAGCGATCATCGCCATGCTGGCGTGCGCCAGGATCGGCGCCAT
Source organism: Candidatus Dormiibacterota bacterium (assembly GCA_955652705.1). Taxonomy (GTDB): domain Bacteria; phylum Chloroflexota; class Dormibacteria; order Dormibacterales; family Dormibacteraceae; genus VBGR01. The sequence continues at coordinate 56,869 of CATPBK010000034.1, forward strand.
CCACCTGGTCGTCTTCGCCGGGTTCGGTTCCGGCGCGCTGGGCGAGCGGCTGGCTCTGGCAGGGGCCCGGGCGCTGTTCACGGCCGACGTGACCTGGCGCAAAGGCAAGGCGGTGCAGCTCCTTCCCATAGTTGAAGCGGCGCTGGCCGAGCACGGCAAGGCGGTCGAGAAGGTGGTGGTCCTGTCCCGAACGGAAACCGAGCCGCCCCTCGTCGCGGGCCGCGACATCGGCTGGGAGGAATTCCTCGAGGGTGGCGCGGGCCAGGACACCAGCGCGGTCGAGCTGGAGTCCAACGAGCCCGCCTTCATCCTGGCCACCTCCGGCACGACCGCCAAGCCGAAGCTGGCCGTGCACACCCACGGCCCCTATCAGGTGATGGTCCGGAGCATGGCGGAGTGGATGTTCGCACTAGAGGCAACCGACGTCTGGTGGTCGACCTCCGACATCGGCTGGGTCGTCGGCCACAGCTACATCGTGTACGCGCCGCTCCTCGTCGGCTCGACCACGGTCGCCTACGAGGGCGCGCTCGACCATCCGAACGCCGAGACGTTTTACCGGATCGTCGAGGAGAACCGCGTCAGCGGGGTCTTCACCGCCCCGACCGCCGTCCGGCTGCTGATGCGGTATGGCGTCGAGCCCTCCCAGGGCTACGACCTCTCATCCCTGGAGCGGGTCTTCTCGGCAGGCGAGGTGCTGAACGCGCCCGCCTGGGAGTGGCTGCAGAAGCAGGTACTCGACGATCGCATCCCGGTGCTCGACCACATGTGGCAGACGGAGACCAGCGGTCCCATCGTCGGCAACCCCTACGGGATCGCGATGCTGCCGATCAAGCCTGGCTCGTCCGGCGTCCCCCTGCCCGGCATCGACGCCTGTGTCATCTCGCCGGAGGGCCAGGAGCTGCCGGCGGGCGAGAAGGGCATCTTCGCGATCCGGCGTCCCTTCCCTGGCTTGACGCCGACCATCTGGAACGACTCCGAGCGCTACGCCGCCGACTACTGGCAGAAGGTGCCCGGCAAGACGATCTACTTCAGCGGCGACGCAGCCGCGATCGACGAGGACGGGTACGTCTGGTTCAGCGGCCGGGCCGACGAGATCATCAAGATCGCCGGCCATCGGATCGGCACGATCGAGGTGGAGACCGCTTTCCTGCGCCACCCGGCGGTCGCGGAGGCGGGGGTGACCGGGAGGCCCGACCCGCTTCGAGCCGAGGTCATCTCGGCCTTCATCGTGCTGCGGACGGGCCACGAGGCTTCCCCCAAGCTGCGCGAGGAGCTGCTGGAGACCGTGCGCAAGGAGCTCGGGCCGGTGGCTGTAATCGGCGAGCTCAACTTCGTCGCCACGGTCCCGAAGACGCGCAGCGGCAAGATCATGCGGCGGGTGCTGAAAGCCGTCACGCTCGGCGTGGACCCGGGCGACATCTCGACGATCGAGGACGAAGGCTCCGTGGAGGAGGCCCGCTCCGCCTGGGAGGCGATGCGCGCCGAGGTGACCACGACCTGACCGACTTCGCGAAGGTCGACGCCTACATCCACGACCACCTGGGCGAGTGGCTCGGCGAGCTGAAGGAGCTCTGCGCGGTGCCGAGTGTCTCGGCCCGGCATGAGGCAATCGAACCCTGCGCGGAGCTGGTCGCGAGCATGCTGCGCCGGCGCGGCTTCGAGACCCAGGTCTCCCCCACGGGCGGCCACCCGGTCGTGCTGGCGCACGCCGACGGGGCCAATCGCGCGCGCGACCTCCTTTTCTACAACCACTACGACGTCCAGCCGCCGGAGCCGCTCGACCTCTGGGAGAGCCCGCCATTCGAGCTGACCAAGCGGGAC